>JBCDAK010000144.1:0-12405 GCA_039185545.1 Actinomycetota bacterium | reverse complement strand
CCCGACCCCGACCTCATGGCGTTCGTCCATCGCCACCCCGATCGATGCCCGACCGATCACCCCTCCGCAGGCCGGCGTTCAGCGAGCCACCGGGGGCCGCTGCGGCGGCCGGAGACGATGGCGTTCGCCGAGTTCTCCCGCGACCTGATCGAGCGAACGGGCCTGTCCCGGCGCATCGTCCCGGGAACCGTGGCCGAACTCCGAGCGATCGACGATCCGACCCGCCAGCGGCGGTGGTCGGCTGTGCTCGACGACGGCACCGCCGTGATCGCGCGACGCGTCGTCTGGGCGGGCAACCCCCGCCGGCAGCGAGTCCCCACCGGCGTCGAACTCGGGAGCCGGGTGCTCCACAGCGACGCCGTCGACGTCGGTGACGCTGCTGCCGGCGAGTGCATCGTCGTACTCGGTGGCGGACAGACCGCAGGTCAGCTGGCGCTCGTCGCAGATCGTCTCGGCGCGCACGTGGCACTCGTCGGCCGGGGAGCACGGCGGGTCGCCGACCTCGACGTCGACGCCGGCTGGCTGATGGCGGATCGACTCGAGCCGTTCCGGTCGATCGTCGATCCCGACGAACGGCGACGCATCGTCGTCGACACGTGCCGGGGCTCGATGACCGCCGACCTCGTCGAGGAACTCGAACGCTCGACGGTCCAGTGCCTCGAGGGTTCCGATGACGTCACCGCTCGCTCCCACGAAGACGGTGCCGTCGTCGAGTTCGCCGGCGCGACTCTGTCGGTCGATCGAGTCTGGTGCGCCACCGGATCGGTCCCCGACCTGCGCGTCGACCCGGCGCTCCATCGGCTCGCTGTCGACGGTGCAGCGCACGTCGACGGATGGCCGGTCCTCGACGATCGACTCGAGTGGCTCGACGGCCTCCACGTCGTCGGCGCACTCGCCGCCCTCACGCTGGGTCCGGCGGCCGGCAACCTCGGCGGAGCCCGAGCCGCCGCCGATCGCCTCGCGGACCACGGACCCTGACGATGACGTCGGATCGGTCGCTCGAGGACGAGGCCCTCCCGACTCGGACCGACGATCGCGTGCCGAACGCGCGAGTGTGACTCGACCCCCGGACGCGACCGAGCCGGCCGGGACGGATCCCGACCGGCTCGGTCAGCCTGATGTCACGTTCTGGGTCTGACCCCAGGCGTGATGTCGGATCAGAAGCGGGCGGCGCGCTCGCGCTCGCGGCGGGCGTCGTCCTCGTCGGAGCCGCGCTCGGGACGGGAGATGTCGATGCCGAGTTCCTCGGCAGCGCGATACACCTCGTCGTCGAGGTCGCGCATCTCGATCTCCTTGCCGTCCTCGGTCAGGACCTCGACGTTGATGCAGAGCGCCTGCATCTCCTTCATGTGGACCTTGAACGACTCGGGCACACCCGGTTCGGGGATGTTGTCGCCCTTCACGATCGACTCGTACACCCGGACCCGGCCGAGCACGTCGTCGGACTTGATGGTGAGCAGCTCCTGCAGGCAGTACGCGGAGCCGTACGCCTCGAGGGCCCACACCTCCATCTCGCCGAAGCGCTGACCACCGAACTGCGCCTTGCCGCCCAGCGGCTGCTGGGTGATCATCGAGTACGGGCCGGTGGAACGGGCGTGGATCTTGTCATCGACCAGGTGCGCCAGCTTCAGGATGTACATGTACCCGCAGGTGATCGCGTTGTCGTACTGCTCGCCCGTGCGGCCGTTGAACAGCGTGAGCTTGCCGTTCATCCCGACGAGCTTGTCGCCGTCGGTGCCCTCGGGGTTGAGCTGCTCGAGGATCTCCTGGATGGTCGGGTGATCGAGCGACTTCTCCTTCTCGTCCCAGTTCGCACCGTCGAACACCGGCGTGGCCACGAACGTGGACGGCTTGGTGTTGGGACGCGTCTTGGTCTCGGTGCCGCGGATCGGATCGTCGCCGACCTTGGTCCCGTCGGGGTTGGTCCATCCCCACCGCGCGCAGTAGCCGAGGTGGGCCTCGAGGACCTGGCCGACGTTCATGCGTGACGGAACGCCGAGCGGGTTGAGGATGATGTCGACCGGCTGACCGTCGGCGGTGAAGGGCATGTCCTCGATCGGGAGGATCTTGGAGATGACGCCCTTGTTGCCGTGGCGGCCGGCGAGCTTGTCGCCCACCGAGATCTTGCGCTTCTGGGCCACGTAGACCCGCACGAGCTGGTTGACGCCCGGCGGCAGCTCGTCGCCGTCGTCGCGGTTGAACACCTTGACGTCGATGACCTTGCCGGTCTCACCGTGCGGCACCTTGAGGCTCGTGTCGCGGACCTCGCGGGCCTTCTCGCCGAAGATGGCGCGCAGCAGGCGCTCCTCGGGGGTCAGCTCGGTCTCGCCCTTCGGCGTGACCTTGCCGACGAGCACGTCGCCCGGACCGACCTCGGCACCGATGCGGATGATCCCGCGATCGTCGAGATCGGCGAGGATGTCGTCGCTCAGGTTGGGGATGTCTCGCGAGATCTCCTCGGGTCCGAGCTTGGTGTCGCGTGCGTCGACCTCGTGCTCCTTGATGTGGATCGAGGTGAGGACGTCGTCCTTGACGAGGCGCTCGGAGAGGATGATCGCGTCCTCGAAGTTGTAGCCCTCCCACGGCATGAACGCGACGAGGAGGTTCTTGCCGAGCGCGAGCTCGCCGTGATCGGTCGACGGACCGTCGGCGATGACCGAGCCCTTCTTGAACTTGTCACCCTCGACGACACGCGGCTTCTGGTTGATGCAGGTGTCCTGGTTGGAGCGGGTGAACTTGTTGAGGCGGTAGACCTTCTTGCCCTCGTTCTTGTACTCGACGGTGATCGACTCGCCGGTCACCTCGGTGACCTCGCCGTCGTCGAGCGCCTCGATGAGATCGGCAGCGTCGCGGGCGGCGCGGTTCTCGATGCCCGTGCCGATGTACGGCGCCTCGGCCCGCAGGAGCGGGACGGCCTGGCGCTGCATGTTGGCGCCCATGAGCGCGCGGTTGGCGTCGTCGTGCTCGAGGAACGGGATCAGCGCGGTGGCGACCGACACGATCTGCTTCGGCGACACGTCGATGAAGTCGACCTCGGTCGGCGGCACGTAGCCGATGTCGGTGGTGGCGCCGAAGAAGCTCTCGGCCTCGAGCATCTTGCGGAGGTCCTCGAGGCTGGCGGCCTGCGGCGACCGGCGCACGAGCACCTTCGGCTCGGCGATGGAGCCGTCGTCGAGGAGCGGCGTGTTCGCCTGGGCGACGACGTAGTTCTCCTCCTCGTCGGCCGCCATGTAGACGACCTTGCCGGTGACCTTGCCGTCGACGACCTCGCGGTACGGCGACTCGATGAAGCCGAACTCGTTCACGCGGGCGTACGTGGACAGACCACCGATCAGACCGATGTTGGGACCCTCGGGAGTCTCGTTCGGGCACATGCGGCCGTAGTGGCTGAAGTGCACGTCGCGGACCTCGAACCCGGCGCGCTCACGGGACAGACCACCGGGGCCGAGCGCCGAGAGACGGCGGCGGTGGGTGAGGCCCGACAGCGGGTTGACCTGGTCCATGAACTGCGACAGCTGGGAGGTCCCGAAGAACTCCTTGATCGCGGCGACGACCGGACGGATGTTGATGAGCGTCTGCGGCGTGATCGCCTCGACGTCCTGGGTGGTCATGCGCTCGCGCACGACCCGCTCCATGCGGGACAGGCCGATGCGGACCTGGTTCTGGATGAGCTCGCCCACCGACCGGATGCGGCGGTTGGCGAAGTGGTCCTGATCGTCGAGCCGGTAGCCCGGCTCCTGCTTGACCAGGTGGAGCATGTACGTGATCGCCGCGAGGACCTCGCAGCGCGACAGGACGTTCTGATCTTCTTCGGGATAGTCGAGCAGGGGCTCACCCTCGCCGGTGGTGGCGTCACCGATGGCGAACAGCTCATCGAGCCGGGCGACCTCGTCGCCGAGCTTGCGGTTGAGCTTGTAGCGGCCGACCCGGCTGAGGTCGTAGCGGCGGCTCTCGAAGAACGCGTTGCGGAAGTACGCCTTGGCCGACTCGGGCGTGGGCGGCTCGCCCGGACGGGCCCGCTTGTAGATCTCGATGAGCGCCTCTTCCTGGGTGGGCGCGGTCTCGCGCTCCTTCTCCCACTGGCCCTCGAGGAAGTCGAAGTGGCTGACGAACCGATCGAGGAAGCCGGGGGCGTTCTCCTCGTCGTAGCCGAGGGCGCGGAGCATCGTGAAGATGCCGAGGCGACGCTTGCGGGCGACGCGGGTGCCAGCGGTGACGTCCTTGCCCGGCTTGTGCTCGACGTCGAATTCCATCCACTCACCGCGGTACGGGTGGATGGTGCCCTTGACGAGCTGGTGCTTGGTGAGGTTGCGGAGGCGGAACCGCTCACCCGGCTCGAAGATGACTCCCGGCGACCGGACCAGCTGCGACACGACGACGCGCTCGGTGCCGTTGACGATGAACGTGCCCTTCGGGGTCTGGACCGGGAAGTCGCCCATGAAGACGACCTGCTCCTTGATCTCACCCGTGGTCCGGTTCATGAACCGCGCGCGCACGAACACCGGCGCGGCGTAGGTCATGTCCTTCTCTTTGCACTCCTCGACCGAGAACTTCGGCGGGGGGCGCAGGTCGGGATCCTCCGGGTCGAACTCGAGCTCGAGCTGGAGGTTCTCGGAGAAGTCCTTGATCGGGCTGATCGACGCGAACGTCTCGGCCAGACCGACATCGAGGAAGTGCTGGAAGCTCTCGGTCTGGACGGCGATCAGATCGGGGAGCTCAAGGGGCTCCCGCAGGTTGCCGAAGGAATAGCGTTCACGAGTCACGGATCGAGTCGCCACGGATCACTCTCCAGGGTTGACGACGGCGGAGCCGGGCGAGCCCGGGCGCCTGAATGGGTGCGGCCGATCGCCGAGCGCGCCGGAGCCCACTCCATGAACCGGAGAGGGGGACGGGCGACGCACGGCAACGGACCATGCTAGAGGTCCGCGCAGGCAACTTCAAACAGGCTCGGAGGTCGCCACGGCGAGCCTCGAACGAGCCATGTCGCAGGGTGCGTTCAGAACGACACCCGATCTGAATTGCCGGTCAAGGTAAAGAAGCCGACGCGCCGTGTCAAGCCTCGAGATCGTCGGGGTCACGCCGGGTGTTCGGTGGTCACCCGCCGGGAGCGAGCACGTTCTCGACGACGAACTCGATCCGACGGTTGGCGCGCCGACCCTCCTCGGTGTCGTTGTCGGCGACCGGCTGGGATTCGCCCAGACCTGCGGCCTGCAACCGATCGGCGTCGATCCCGTTGTCGACGAACCAGTCCCGCACCGACTCGGCTCGGGCCTGGGACAGGCGGAGGTTGCTCTCGTCGTCGCCGATCGAGTCGGTGTGACCGACGATGGAGATCGTGGTCGATGGGCGGACCTGCATCAGCGCAAGGCCCTGCAGCATGATCGCCGGGACCGGCTGAGGGAGCCAGAACGAACCCGGGGCGAACTCGATCGTCTCCTCGACGACGAGGTTTCCGGTGGTGGGCGCGTCGACCGACGGGTCGATGACGTGGTTGTTGACCACGCCGCCCTCTCCGAGGATCGCGGCAGCGAGCTCCTCGATCTCGTCGGAGATCTCCTGGGTCGGGACGGCTCCCTCGAGAACGACGACGCCGTCGCGGAACACCGCTCGCGACGGCGTGGACGTGACCGGCGCGTCGACGGCTTCGGACCCGACGTCGGTCGATGCCTCGTCGGAGCCGGCCTGGGAGGGGTCGTCGGTGTCGGAGTCCGACTCGGTGGCGCCGGTGTCGGTGGAGCCCGCGTCCTCGGACTCGGTGTCGCTGCCGGTCTCGGTCTCGGTCGACTCATCGGCGCCGTCGCCGGTCACCTGGTCGGTGTCGGAGCCGGCGTCGGGCTCGGTCATCACGTCGGCCGACCCACCGACCGACGCGTCGACCGTCTCGGTCGCTTCGGACTCGGCGTCGGGGGCGACCTGATCGTCCTCGGGCTGCGGGTCGGACACGACATCGGACTCGACCGGCGGCGCCTCGGCGTCCGAGACGCCGTCGGGATCGACGGCGTCGGCGTCGGGGTCGACGGCGTCGGAGATCGGTCGGCCGGCCGGGCCGGACGAGCTGGCGTCGGTCTCGGAGTCGCCCCACCGACTGACGACGAGTGCACCGGCGCCGACGAGGATGAGGACGACCATGAGCACACCGAGCACGAAGGCGATGCGGGAACCTCGATCGTCGGGCGGTTGGGATGGGGCCGACGACGATGGCGGAACCGTCGGCAGCGTGGGCGCCGGCGGAGGGGGTGGTGGCGGTGGAGGCGACGCGCCGGTCGGCGGAGGGGGTGGCGGCGGCGTCCCGGCCATGGCGAAAGACTACGTGCCTCGGAGGACGCGTGGGCACCGCGGCTCCGGACGCGCCACGGGTCCCCACTCGTGGAGTGAGGACCCGTGCGGTCGTGGTTCGACGTGCCTGACCGCGGGACACCGCAGGCATCACGTCGATCAGATCACTTCAGTTCGACGTCGGCACCGACCTCTTCGAGCTTGGCCTTGGCGGCCTCGGCGTCGTCCTTGCTGGCCTTCTCGAGCAGCGGCTTGGGAGCGCTGTCGACCAGGTCCTTCGCGTCCTTCAGACCCACGCCGAGAAGGTCCTTGACGACCTTGACGACCTGGATCTTCTGGGCACCGGCACCGGCGAGGATGACGTCGAACTCGCTCTGCTCCTCAGCGCCGCCACCGGCGTCACCGCCGGCAGCCGGGGCACCGGCGGCGGCGACGGCGACCGGCGCGGCAGCGGTGACCTCGAACTTCTCTTCGAAGGCGTCGAGGAGCTCCTTGAGCTCGATCACGGTCATGTTGGAAATGGCGTCGAGGATCTCGTCCTTGGACATGGTGTTCTCTCTTTCGGTTCTCGTTCAGTTCGTTCGTGGTGGGAGTCACCGGGTGTCGGACACCGAGTGACTCGCCGAGTTCGTTCAGGCAGCCTCTTCCTGCTGCTGGATGTAGGCGTTGAGCCCGTACGCGAAGTTGCGCGGGAGCGCCTGGAGCAGACCGGCGGTCTTGACCAAGGGCGCCTGCAGGGCACCGGCGAATTGCGCCAGCAGCACCTCGCGGGGCGGGAGATCGGCCAGGACCTTGAGGTCGTCGGCGGACATGAGGGTCTCGCCCATGACACCGCCCTTGACCACGAGGGCCGGGGTGGCCTTGGCCTGCTCGGTGAGCGCCTTGGCCGACGCGGCGACGTCGCCCGTGACGAACGTGAGTGCCGTGGGGCCGACCAGGTGCTCGTGGAGCCCCTCCATCCCGGCGGCGGTCGCCGCCAGCTTGACGAGGGTGTTCTTGTAGATCTTGTGCTCGGCGCCGGCCTCGCGGAGCGGCGAGCGCAGCTCGGCGAGCTGGCCCACGGTGAGACCGCGGTACTCGGAGACGAACACGGCGACGCTCTCCTGGAGCTTGGCCGTGACCTCGTCGACCACCGCCACCTTGTCGGCGCGGGGCTCCCGAGTGATCGTTCCTTCTGACATGTGTACACCTCCTCTCGCTCGACTCGCGGTGCTCGCGGGGCGAGCACCCACGAGGAGCGGCACCGACACGTCGAGACGACGACGCTGACGGTGAGCTGACTCGGAGGGCACACACCTCGGATGGCGGACGGATCCATTACCCCCGGGTCGGGGACCATCGGTCTTCGGCGAGAACCGTTTCGGTTGTGACGGTCCGACAGGGTAGAGGCGTCGGTTGCCGCTTCCACAGAGCCCCCTCACCCCGACCTCGACCGTGTCCGGCTCGATCTACGATCCCGGCCGATACGTCAGTGCAGCATCGGGGGAGTGGATGGCAGTCGACATCGAACGGGCGCACCGTCGCTACGGGGCCTACGCGGGGTTCGTCACGACGCCGAAGTACTTCGACGACAGCCCTCAGCAGTTCCTCCAGGTGGCACCCCAGCGCACCGGCATCGTGCAGCGGGTGCTGTCGGTGCCGGACTACCGGTACGAACTCGACCAGCGCTCGCAGAACTTCCATCTGCTCGAGGAGGGGCACCTCGCCCTCGCCGCCTCCGACTGCGAGGTCGTGGGCCAGGTCGGGTCCAACTGGGTGCACTGCCAAGGCACGACCGGTCCCGCCGAGATCGAGGCGTTCTGCGATCGGCTGCACACCGAGACCGGCGTGCGGTTCTTCATGGCCGGCCACTGTCTGGTCGAGGGACTGCGAGCGATCGGTGCGACGACCATCACCGTGGTCAACGGCTACTACCGACCGGACTGGTCGGCGGGCATCAACGGGTACCTCGAGGCCGCCGGATTCGACATTCTCTGGTCCGGCGACCTGATCGATCAGGGCCTCGTGGCCGACCACGAGGAGAAGCTGGCCATCGAGGCAGCGACGCTGTGGGACTATCCCGACGACCTGATGATCCGGGCCAGCGTCGACGCCCACGAGCGCGCTCCCGAGGCCGATGCCATCGTGCAGACCGGAGCGGGCTTCCGGATGCTCCAGGTGGTCGACGCGGCCGAGGGTGCCACCGGCACACCGGTGGTCGCATCGGACATCGCCCTGTACTGGGCGATGCTGCGCGAGCTCAATCTCACCGCCGCGCACGGCCACGGGTCGTTGCTCGCGAGCCTGCGATGAAGATCCTGGCTCTGTGGGCCGTGCCGCGCTCCACCTCGACCGCGTTCGAGTGGATGATGCGGGTGCGTGGCGACATGAGCTGCTGGCACGAGCCGTTCGGCGAGGTCTGGTACCAGGGCGAGGATCCCGACTGGCCTCGGCTGCAGGACGACAGCATCCGGACACCGGGCCTCACCTACGGGTCGCGTTGGTCCGAGCTGTTGGCCGACGCCGACCGTGGCCCGGTGTTCATCAAGGACTTCCCCCATTACCTCGGCGCCATGTGGTCCGACGCGTTCTTCGACCACTTCACCCACAGCTTCCTCGTCCGCGATCCAGCCAGGACCGTCACGTCGATGTTCCGGCACTGGCCCGACTTCGACATCCGCGAGTGCGGCTTCGCCGAACAGCGGCGCCTGTTCGACGAGCTGACGGACCGGCACGGCGCGCCACCGCCGGTGATCGACAGCGACGACCTCCTCGCCGACCCGCCGGGCGTCGTGCGGGCGTGGTCCCGGGCGGTCGGGATCCCGTGGAGGCCCGAGTCGCTGAGCTGGACGCCGGGCCCGCGCGACGAGGTCAGCTGGTGGGACGGCGGCTCGTTCCACGAGAACCTCCGCAACTCCGACGGATTGAAAGCGCAGAGCCGGACCTCCATCGATCTCTCCGATGCACCGTCGCGCGTTCGAGACGTCTACGCGGAGCTCCTCCCCCACTACGAGCACCTGCGCGCCCACCGTCTCGTCAGCTGATGCGAACGATCGCCGAGATCGTGCAGGCGGACCTGTGCATCGGGTGCGGGCTGTGCGAGGCGCTCACCGGTCGGCGGGTGTCGATGGCCCTCACCACCGCGGGCTCGTTGCGCCCCATGCCGGTCGACGGCTTCACCGACACCGAGGAAGGCATCGCCGTGAGCGCATGCCCCGGCGTCGTGTCCGAGGCGCGGCCGTTCGACGCGCCGCGAAGCGACCCCGTGTGGGGCCGGTACCGGTCACTCGCGATGGCATGGGCGGGAGACCCGGATGTCCGATACCGATCCTCGACCGGCGGGGTGTTGACGGCGCTCGCATGTCACGCACTCGCGTCCGAACTCGTGTCGTTCGTGCTCCACGTCGGTCCCGATCCCGACCGACCGGCGCACAGCAGCTCGATCCTCAGCGAGAGCCCGGCCGAGGTCCTCGCCAACGCCGGTTCGCGGTACGGGCCGACGGCACCCCTCGCCCGCCTCGCCGACGCGCTCGACCGGGACGAGCCGTTCGCCGTCATCGCGAAGCCCTGCGACCTGGGTGTCATCCATCGCCTCTCGCACACCGATCCGCGGGTCGATCGTCGGTGCGTCCTGCGGCTGGCCATGGTGTGCGGGGGCCAGTCGCGTTTCTCCAAGACCGCCGAACTGCTCGACCGGTTCGGCGTGACCGAGGACGAGGTGACCGAACTCCGCTACCGGGGTCACGGCAACCCGGGACCGACGTTCGTCCGGACGGCGGACGGTGCCACACACGAGACGACCTACCTCGACATGTGGGCCGACGAGGCCGGGTGGGATCTCGAGACCCGCTGCAAGCTGTGCCCGGACGCCCTCGGCGCATGCGCGGACATCGCAGCGGCGGACGTGTGGCCCGGAGGCGCACCCACCGGCGAGGACGACGGCTTCAACGCCATGGTGGTGCGGAGCGAGGTGGGCGCCTCCCTCGTCGAGGATGCCGTCGACGCAGGAGCGCTCGTGGTGGGCGAGCCGTTGACGACCGCTCACCTCGACGACGTCCAGCCGCATCAGGTCCGCAAGAAAGAGGCGCTCCGAGATCGCTACGACGGGATGACCGACGCCGGCGTCGACCCCATCGAGACCAGGGGGCTCTCGATCGACGAACTCGGCACGCGTTTCACGGGCGACCGTTCCGCCGAGCGAGCGGGCACGGCCCGTCGGATGAGGGGCCTCGACGCGCTGGGGGACCCCGTCGCGGTCGACGGCATCATTCCGTCCACGCCGCGTTGACGTCCATGATCAGGTCGGTCTCGGCCGACGTGTACAGACACACGCTTCCGTCGGCCGCGAGCTTCACGACACCGGAGTTGGCGATCACGTCACCCGCCACGTAGTTCATCGACGATGCCAGCGGCTGCGACTCGTCGCACGGGAACAGGGTGACGAAGCCGATTCCCGCCGGACGAACGGCGGCCACGTTCACCGCCGCTGCCACGGCATCGCGGGGGACGTCGCCGCGTCCCGCCACCTGGACCGGGGTGATCGATCCGGCCGCGAGCCGACCACCGATCTCGGATTCCCCATCGACGGTCGACTGCCCCGCCCGAGTCTCGGTGAGGCGCGCAGGGTTGAGAGCGGAGAACGACGGAACGTCGTCGAACGACGCCGTGACGTCGACGATCAGATCGGTCGCTGCCGACGAGTAGACGCACAGCGAGCCCCCTGCCGACAGGGCGACGATGGAGCTGTTGGGCCGCACGTCGCCCGGCCCGAAGTTCAACGACGATGCCAGCGGTTGCGCCTCGTCGCACGGGAACAGCGTGACGAATCCCGCGAGAGCCGGGCGCACCACGGTGACGTTCACCGCAACCGCGACGGCGCCGGACGGAACGCCACCACGACCGGCGACGCGTACCTCGGTGACCGACCCGGCATCGACCCGCCCGAAACCGGCCTGCTGGCCGTCGTCGGTCGACAGACCCCGTCGCGACTCGGCGATCCGCTGCGGAGCGAGCGCCTCGTCGCCCTCGGAGTACGCCGTCACGTCCATCACGATCTGGGTGGACCGCGATGAGAACACACAGATGTCGCCGTCGGCGGACAGCTTCACGAGAGCGTTGTTCACGTCGGTCGGCCGGGCACCGAAGTTGACCGACGACGTGGACGGACGCTCGCCATCGCACGGGAACAGCGTGAGGAACCCCTCACCGGCGGGGCGCACGGCGACGGTGTTCACCACGACGGCGGACGCCGACGACGGCACGCCACCGCGTCCGTGAGCGGGCACCCGGAGCACCTCGCCAGCGGCGACCGGACCGATCCCCTCGAGCTGGCCGTCGACGGTCGACTGGCCACCACGGGTGTCGACCAGCCGGGCCGGCGACACGGGCACCACCGAGGACACCGAGGCCGGAGGGCCAGGTGGTGGACCCGTCGCCGGTGGCTCGGTGGTGGGCGGTCCCGGATCGGTCGAACCGACGTCGGGCTCGACGACGAGGGGACCGTCCGGCGTGTTGCCGGTCCCGCCGACCGTCGACACGTCGACCGGCTCACCCACGTGGAACATCGCCCCGCCGGACGCGCCGGCCTCGTTGTCGTTCATCGACACCTGCTCGAGCACGGGAGTGACCAGGCCGGATGTGGAGATCGCCCCACCGAACTCGGTGGCGGTGTTCCCGTCGAACGCGCTCTGCACGACGACGAGCGGCCCGTTGGCGGCGATCGCTCCCCCGTCGCCATCGACCGTGTTGTCATCGAAGTCGGAGTCGGACACCTCGAGCGTGCCGCCCGAGCCGATGGCACCGCCTCCACCGCCGCGGGCTTCGTTCCGAGCGAACGTCGACGACTCGACATCGACGGCGGCGAAATCGATCCCGATCGCTCCCCCGACGACGCCGATGTTGTCGGTGAACGTCGACCCACCGATGGCGATCGGCGGGTTCTCGCCGCGGTTGGCACCGATGAACAGCGCCCCGCCCTCGTTGCCTGCCGAGTTCCCGACGAACTCGGCGCCCGCGAGCCGGTAGCGATCGCCGGTCCGCGACTCGCCGATGACGAAGACCGCACCACCCTGACCGAGCGCCGTGTTGTTCTCGAACACGACCGGACCCGACGCGTTCCGCAGGATCTCGAGCTGCTCGGCGTCGTTGGTG
>JBCDAK010000143.1:0-12481 GCA_039185545.1 Actinomycetota bacterium | reverse complement strand
GACGGCCGGATGACCGCACGTTCGGTTGCACTCACCGGGGCGACGTTACCGAGGGGGTGTCACACCGCGGATCCGATGGCGATCCGCCGGGATCCGACTGCGACAGGGTGCGAACTCAGGCGGGCTCGAGGGACCGGCGAACCGCGTCGCACAGCGCGGGCGGTCCGTCGAGCACGAGCTGTCCGGTCCGTTCGAGTTCATCGATGTCGACCCGACCCTGGCGTGCCGCGTAGACCGCACCCATCGCACCGGTGAGGCGCACGTCGACCGCCTCGTTGCCGCACTCGCGCACCCTGAGCCGGTCGTGCGTGTCGGCCGAGCCGACCTCGGTGACGAACCGCTCCCCGTCGAGCTCGACGCCGAGGCGGAAGCCCCGATCGGGAAGCACCTCCGGACGGATCATGAACCGGAGTCCGAGCCGTCGGAAGTGGTCGTGGAACGCGTCGTCCGGTGACCCGTCGCCGGCACCCATCCAGGCGAGCCCCCATCGGCCCAGCTCGTCGATCACCGGTGCGAGCCCTCGCCCTCGCTCGGTCAGGCGGTACCCGCGGTCGCACCGTTCGACGAGATCGTCCTGACACAGGCGGTCCAATCGCTCTGCGAGCAGGGTCGGCGAGATCCGATCCAGGTCGTCGCGCAAGCGCCGAAATCGACGCGGTCCGTCGAGCAGGTCACGAACGATCACCAGTGTCCACCGGTCGCCGATGACGTCGAGAGCACGTGTGACCGGACACTGCTGTCGGTACGACTTCACGCTCGGATCATCTCGCGTTCCCTCCGGCCCCGTCCACGGTCCTGACTCGGACCGATGACCGGCCTGGCCTGCTCTTGACGCCCTCTTGACCGAGCCGGACCCCAACCGGGGCGGTGTCACTCGGCCGGGGCGAGTTCGTCGAGCATCCGACCGCGAACCCGGGCGAGGTCGGACAGCACGGAGGCGAGCGGATGACCCGGCGCCATCGGCTCGACAGCGTCGAGCGAGCGGACCATCGCGGGGAGCGCACCGGGATCGACGCGGGCGACGAGGTTGATCAGCACGGCGCGGTGAGCGGTCCCGAGCCGGCCCGACTCGACGTCACCCGCGAGATCGGCGGTGGCCCGGTCGACGTCGGCCTGCGTGATCCGCTCGACGAGTTCGAGAGGGATCGGCAACTCGGGCAACGTCACGAGCGCAGCGGGATCGACCGTGGCCCGGGGACGCGTCGTGGCCAGTTCGGGCCTCAGTTCGATCAACCACTCGGCGAGGGCCCCGGCGGCCGCGACGACCCGAGCGTGGCGAACGGCATCGCGACGATGCCGGCGCAACGCGGCCGGAAGCATCGTGGGCGACATCTTCCAGCCGCACTCGAGGAGCGTCACCGTCCACTCGTCTTCGAGGACGGGCCACGACGTGGTCACGTGATGCCATCGTTCGATCGCGACGGGTGGGCAGACGGGTCGTTCATCGTCACTCGGAGGCGCTGTCGGCGCAGCCGGGGGCAGCGGCCGCAGACCGGCGCGGCGGACCGAGGTGCACGCTGCCACCAATGCGAGCATCCGCTCCGAGGGCGAGTCGGTGGCGGTGTCGGCGATGAGGTCTCCGAGCGGACCCTCGACGGTGGGCGGGTCGCGACGATCTGTCCCGAGCAGTGCGCCGGTCACGAGATCGCGCCAGGTGTCGTCGACGGCCGCACTCACGCCGCGCTCACGAACGAGTCGTCGGCGCGCAGACCGAGGTCGATGGATCCGATCGACGTGTGGACGGCGACGGCGACGACTCCGCGGGGCGTCCATTCGACCGTGAGATCGACGGGATGCCCGGCGGAGACGGCGAGCACGGTGTCGAGCGAATCGGCGTGGGCGCCGTCGGCGCGATCGACGAGCAGCGGAACCGACCCGGTCACATCGGTGAGCAGCCAGCGGTCGTGGTGCTGGGCCGGAGCGGCGCGCACCGTGGTGGCGATCCGATCGAGCCAAGGGGTGACCGCGAGCCGAGATCCGACGGCCTCGCACATCTCGGCGACCGTGCCGGTCGGGGGCGCAGCGACCGCGGGCTCGTCGTGGCGGCGACCGACGAGGCAACGCAGCGCTGCGCCGGGATACCGATGCAGGTCGGCGCGGATGGACGTGCCGACGGTGAGCGACGTGTCGAGACTCTGCTGGTAGGCGGCGAAGGACAACACGAGCGCCCATCGGCCCGTCTCGCGTCCGAGCAACCAGTGGCGGCGGACCTCGATGCGGTCCTCGCGGGCGTCGGTACGACCGGCCACGATCCAGTCGTCGGTCTCGGGGACCCCGGCCAGCACGTCGGCCTGCTTGACCTGCCACCCGACGGTGGTGGCGACGACGTCGGCCAGATCGGGCGGCAGGTCGGCGAGGCGTCGACCCGATCGTGCGAGGAGGTGGAGGAGGCCGAGTTCGGCGAGCACGGAGTCGTGCCAGTCGGGACGCGCGCCGACTTCGCCGGCCAGCCGGCGGATGCGGTTGGCGAGGCTCCCCGCGCGGGCGTCGACCAGTCGGGCGGCCAGTTGATCCCACGTGGCGTACCGGGCGAGGGACGGGTCGGCGAGCCCCGTCCGGATCCGGTCGTCGAGCCACCGGTCGAGTTCGTCGAGGCCGGCGTGCATCCGCGCGACCCGCTCGTCGCGTTCGCGAGTGCGGTCGGGAGTCTCGGGCGGCTCCGGCAGGTCGTGCGGTGAGTCGGGCTCGTGAGGCTCGTCCGGGTCGACAGCGCCGGATCGGCCTGCGGCGGCGTCGGACGGGGAGGGTTCGGCATCCTCGGACGCGGAGGACGACGGATCGGAGCGGGCCGACGCTGCGTCGGCACGTTGGCGGCGAGCGTCGATCCACGCGTCGACGGATGACGGAGCGGGAACCTCGGGGATCTGCCCGTTCGACCACATCAGGAGCAGCGCGAGCGCGTGCTTGCAGGGGACGCGGCGGCTCGGACACGTGCACCGGGTGGCGACGCCCACGTGGTCGACGACGACCTCGTACGGCTCGGCTCCGCTCCCCCGACAGGCACCCCACACCGCACGATGGTCGGCTCCGGTGCCGCTCCATCGGGTGGGCGTGGCGAGCGGGCGCGCCGCAGAGACGGCCGCAGGGGTCGGCGCGAGCGCCTCGACCTGCTCGACCGACCACCGGTCGTTCTCGGGTGATTTCCCCACCTCGGTCGAGGGTACCGATGCGGTGTCACGCCGTTCGACGACTCGGGGGAGGTCGGTGACGATGAGGCGAGCGGGGACCGGCATCATGGGCCCTCGTGTCTCTGCGAGCGATGACGTGGAATCTCTGGTGGCACTTCGGGCCGTGGGAGCAGCGGTGGCCGGCGATCGTCCAGACGATCCGCGACGTCGACCCCGACGTGATCTGTCTCCAGGAGGTGTGGTCCGACGAGACGACCGACGACGCCGAGCGGCTCGCCGAGGAGTGCGGATTGCACGCCACTCGCACCGGCCCGGTTTTCTGGAACGGTCAGTCGTTCGGCAACGCCGTGCTGTCACGCTGGCCGTCCGAGCGGATCGCCGACGACCGGCTTCCCGACCGGACCGGCGAGCCGGGACATCGGCGCGTGGTCGTCGCCCGGGTCGACACGCCGTGGGGACCGTGGCCGTTCGCTGCGACTCACCTCGACTTCCCGGCCGACGCCTCGGCCGTCCGCCAGGACCAGGTGCGCCACGTCATGTCGCTTGCCCGAGACCTGCGATCCGACCCGATGGAGGCGCTGCCGCTCGTGGTCGGCGCCGACCTCAACGCCGTCCCCGACAGCGACGAGCTCCGGGTCTTCACGGGACGGTCGCCCGGCGTCGACGGCATCGCGTTCGGAGATGCGTGGGAGCAGGCGGGCGACGAGTCCGCCGACCTCGCGGGTGCGACGTGGCTCCGGCGGAACCCGTACTCGGCCGACAGCGCATGGCCGAATCGACGTCTCGATTACCTGCTGGTCGCCTGGCCGAGGCCGAAGCCGACGGGCAACCCGATCCGCGCCTGGCGGGTGGCCGATGAGCCGGTCGCCCTCCCCGAGGGCACCGAGATCTGGGCCAGCGACCACGCCGCGGTCGTCGCCGATCTCGTCACCCCCGACACCTGACTGTTCCGTCGACCCCCGGGCTCGACGGAACGATCAGCGGGTGAGGGCGACGGGTGTGACCGACTCGGCCGACGACTTGGCGTGATAGCTCGAGCGGGTGAGCGGGCTCGCCTCGACGTGGCCGATGCCGAGCGCCTCACCGATCTGCTTCCAGCGGACGAACTCGGACGGGTCCGCGTAGCGCGCGATCGGCAGGTGGTTCGACGTGGGACGCAGGTACTGCCCGATCGTGACGATGTCGACGCCCAGCCCGGCGAGGTCGGCCAGCAGGCCCACGATCTCGTCGTCGGTCTCACCGAGCCCCACCATGAAGCCGGTCTTGGTGGTGAGACCGGACGTCTTCGCCCGCGCCAGCACGCCGAGCGACCGGGCGTATCCCGCCGACGGACGCACCGCACGCTGCAGCCGGGCGACGGTCTCGACGTTGTGGTTCATCACGTCGGGTCGGGCGGCGAACAGCAGGTCGAGCGCTGCGTCGTCGCCACGGGCGTCGGAGATCAAGGTCTCGATGCGGGTCATGGGCCGACGGAGACGGATCGTCTCGACGCAGGCCGCCACGTGCGCCATGCCGCCGTCGGCGAGGTCGTCGCGGGCGACCATGGTGAGCACCGCGTGATCGAGGTCCATCCGATCGACCGCCTCGGCGACCCTGGCGGGCTCGTCGGCCTGCGGAGGCAACGGCTTCGAGGTGTCGACCAGGCAGAAACCACACGCCCGAGTGCACCGTTCGCCCAGCACCATGAACGTGGCGGTGCCGTCGGACCAGCACTCGGACAGGTTCGGGCACCCCGCGTCCTCGCACACCGTGACCAGGTCGAGTGAACGGATCGTCTTCTTGAGCTCGAGCACCTCGGGCCCGTGCTGCACCTTCGGGCGCAACCAGTCGGGCTTGCGCGTCTGGATCGACAGACCGCTCGCGACGTCGACGCCGGCGGCCTCCATCCGGACGAGTGAGCGACCCATCTCGCCGGGCCCCGCTCCGCGCGAGAACGCCGACAGGTCCCGGTCGTCGGCGGGAACCGCCCACGCGACGTCCTGGCGCTCGACTGCTCCGTCGGCCCACCGGACGGCGGCGAGTCGCGCGATCACGTCGGCGGCCTCGCTCATCGACACGGCGACACCCTCCTCGGCGAGGGACGTGACCGGCTTGTCGCCGATGCCGCACGGAACGATGTGCTCGCGCATGTACGTGAGGTCGGTCGACACGTTGAGGGCGAACCCGTGCATCGTGCGGCCACGCTTGAGGCGCACGCCGATGGCACAGATCTTCCGCTCGTGGGGGGTTCCGGGATCGAGCCACACGCCCGCGTACCCGGGAAGCCGACCGGCGTTCGGCACGCCGAGCTCGGTCAGTGCATCGATCACGAGACCCTCGACGTTGCAGACGTGATCGGAGGCGCCGAGCCGATTGTCGACGTTCAGGATCGGGTACCCGACGAGCTGCCCCGGACCGTGATAGGTGATGTCGCCGCCGCGCTTGGCCGCCACGAGCTCCGCGCCGACGGCCGCCGGCTCACATCGGAGGTTGGTCGACAGGTCGGCGGTCCGCCCGTAGGTGAACACGTGCGGGTGCTCGAGGAGCAGCAGGTGCTGCTCGGTGCCGTGGTCGAACAGCGACTGCTGGACTGCGAGTGCTTCGCGGTACGGCACCGTTCCGAGCCACCGGACGCGCACTGCCCCGGGAGACCGATCGGATCGAGCGTCGTGCGACGTCACGACGTCACCGTACCGGCCGCCCGACGCCACTTCGATGGGTCAGTCGAGCCAGTCGGACCGAGCGGGATCGCGGACGACGAGTCGACCGACGGACGCGAAGGCGCGATCGGCCGAGGCGATCGACGTGATCCTCTCGTCGCTGACGGCGAGCGCAGCGAGCACGGCGTCGAAGGCGCCGAGTTCGTCGACGGTGCGGTAGAGCTCGAGGCCGTCGCGCAACGTGTCGGCGTCAGGTGACACCAGCGGGTCGAGGAGGTCGGCGTACCTCGCACCGAGCCGAGCTGCCTCGTCGCGGCCCCGGCGACGCGCCCGGACGTGAACGAACTCCTGGACCGTCTCGACGGTCGTGGTGGCCGACGTCCGCCCGTCGCCGATGGCCTCGATGAGGCCGGCGCACCGCGCTCGAAGTGGATGATCGCCGCCCACCGCGTACACCAGGATGGTGGTGTCGAGCAGGATCACCGGCGAGCGGCTCGGAGGTCGTCGAGCTCGCGCCGCAGGTCGTCGATGTCGCCGACCTCCATCGGCTCGGCATCGAGGATGTCGGCCGCCGCGGACCGCCGCCGATCCTCGTCGTGCGGAAACCGGTGGTCGATGGCCTCACGGACGAGGTGCGCGACCGACGTGCCTCGCGCCGCGGCGAGCCGCTCGAGGCGCTCGCGCTGCTGCGTGGCGATGAGCACCTGCAGTCGCTCGGTCAACATGCTCATACTGTAGCATGCTGTGGTTCATCCCACCCACGCCCACACCACGACGCCACCGTCGAGCTCCACGTTGATGCGGCCGGCGTTGGTGGGACCCGCCACGATCTCCGATCCCGTCAGGTCGCGCAGCCCGATTCCGCGTTCATGAAGGAGCGAGCTGGCGTCATCGAGCGTGAGCCCGATCAGCTCATCGGCGGTGCGCTCGATCAGCACTGCGCGTGGGTCGTCGACCCACGATGGTGCGTACGTGCGCCGATCGCCGAGCGGTTCGGTGAGCCGCAGGTTGATCGTCCGCGATGTCGCGGTGCGACATCCGTCCACGGTGCGACCTTCGGCGAACTCATCGGGGACGAGCACCTCGATCAGCACCTGCTCGGCGCGACCGATCGATGCGGTGGCGCGAGCGGGCACGCAGGCGGCCGACGGATGTGTGAACCTCACCGCGATCCGGTCGACGCCGTCGGACCAGAAGGTCTCGAAGTCGATCGGGCTGCCGCCGTCGAAGGGCTCACCGACGGTTCCCTCGCCGATGCGCTCGCCCGAGCGGCTGACCTCGCCGCTCGGGGCATCACAGGCGACCGCGAGGAGCGACAGCGCGAGGATCACGGCGACCCGGGCCCAGCCACGTGCCGAGCCGCCGACCGTCGATCCGCTCACCACCGGTCGACAGACTGCCATCTCGTCACCGTTGCGTGCGCAGGCGCCGCGACTGTGCACGCGAAGGCTCAGGTCGCAGCGGCTCGGAGGCGTTCGAGGGTCTCGATCACCGTGGCGACGACGAGGTCGACCTTGTAGCCGGTCTCGGGCAGCGGACTCGCGCCCTCGATGCAGACCTCGGCCGCAGCGCGGATCGTGGCGTCGTCGAGCGTCGCGCCGGTGAGGATCTCCTCGGCAGCCGACATCCGGAGCGGCACCGTCGCGACCCCGCCGATCGCCAGCGCGCACTGGTCGAGCCGGTCGCCGTCGAATCGCCCGCGGACGACCGCTTCGACCAGCGGCCACTCGGCCTCGAAGCGGCTGATCGACCGGAAGTACGCGCCCCGCTCCTCGGTCCATCCGTCGGCGAGATCGATCGCAGCGATCACCTCACCGTCGGCGAGCTGGTGCGTGCGGGTCGGGTCGGACCCGTCGCCGAGCACCTCGGCGAACGTGCGCGTCGACCCGTCGGCCATCTCCACGGTCACGTCGTGGCACAGCAGCGCCATCGCGATGGTGGACGGGTGTGGATGCACGCACTCCGACCGTTCGAACACGATGCCGTACAGGTGGCGTCCCGTCCGCGCCGGGCACGAGTCTCCGCCGGTGGCGGAGCAGTCGATCTCGGGGTGCCGGTAGTACCAGCAACGGGTGTGCTGCGTGAGGTTGCCGGCGAACGTGCCCGTCGCCCGCACCTGCGGCGTGGCGAGCGACCCGGTCGAGATCGCGAGCGCGGGGTGACTCTCGGCGAGCTCGCGGGCGACCACCGCCATCGTGGTGCCGCCCCCGATCCGCACGCGACCGCCGCTCCGGGTGATGCCGGCGAATCCGGCGATGCCCGTGAGGTCGACGATGTGCGTCCGCGCGTTGTGCGACCGCAGCCGTTCCTGCAGATCGGTTCCGCCGGAACGGACGACGGCGCCGGCAGGAACGGCGACGGCGGCGTAGGTCTCGGGAAAGTCGATCATCGGAGGCCCTCCAGGACTCGATCGGGGCGAATGGGCAGATGGGTCGGGCGCCACCCGGTGGCGTTGAAGATGGCGTTGCCGACGGAGGCGGCGGGGCTGACCGTGGCGACCTCGCCGAGACCGACGCCTCCACCGGGCACGTGGTCCCACCCCTCTTCGTGGAAGTGGATGTGGATCTCCGGCGTGTCGCCGAGCTGCGGGATCCGGTAGTCCTCGAGGTTCGACGTGAGGGTCAACCCGGTGTGGGGGTCGATGACCTGCTGCTCGTAGAGGGCGAGACCGATGCCCTGGATGATCGAGCCCTCGCACTGGTTGCGAGCTGTCAACGGCGAGTGGATCCGCCCCACGGCGATCCCACCGAAGACGGTGAGCACGCGCACCTTTCCGGTGAGGGTGTCGACCTCGACCTCGCTCACGTGGAGGGCACCGGAGAACCCTCGGCCCACCTCGAGGCTCGTCGGAAGGTTCATCCGCAGCCCTCGCCGGGAGTCCTTCGCCCGCACGACTCGGACGTGCATGCCGTCGTGCTCGCTCGACGGCACCGAGCCGATCTCGGCCTTCAGCTTCTCGGCGGCCTCGATCGTCGTCGACCAGATCGACGGCGTGGTGCGCGAACCGCCCGAGACCGGACCGTGAGGACGCACACCGTCGGCGAGCCCCATGCGCACGACGACGTCGCCGGCTTCGGTGTCGAACACCTCGGCGACGGCGTTGGCGAGCACCGTCTTGGAGCCGGTTCCCATGTCCTGGGATGCGGTGCTCACGACGAGCCGACCGTCGTGGACCGCGACCTCGATCTCGGTCGCCGGATCGAGGTTGTAGACCCAGTTGGCAGCGGCGACCCCGACGCCACGGCGGAACCGACCCTCCTCGGACCCGGTCGCCGGTCGGGATCGCCACACGTCGAGGTCTCGGGCCCAGTCGTACAGCGCGATCCGCTTCGGGTTCCGATCGAGGGTGCGGCGCAGCTCGAGCGGATCGCGTCCCGTCTGGTGCGCGGCCTGGTCGACGGCGCTCTCGAGCGCCCAGGCGGCGGTCGGACCGCCCGGGCCTCGGAACGGCGCACCGGGCGGGGTGTTGGTGAGGATGTCGCGGTCGCGGGTCAGCTTCGGGGCCCGTCGGTACGTCAGCGCAGCGAGGATCCCGTAGGCGCCGTTGATGGCAGACCCGCCGTGGGCTTCGCCGTCCATCACCATCGCCTCGAACGAGCCGTCGTCGCCGACGAGCAGGCTGATGTCGCTGGCGCTGCCGGGTCGGTTGCCGGTCGCGGTCAGCTCCTCACGCCGGTCGAGAACGAGGCGGACCGGGCGCCGGGAGACCTTCGACAGCTGGATCGCCCCGTGCATGTCGGGGGTGACCCCGAGCTTCGATCCGAACCCGCCACCGACGAAGTCGGCGTGGATCTCGACGGCGGTGGCATCGAGTTCGTAGTGCTCGGCCAGCTCCTCGTGGACGTGGTTGAGCGCCTGGGTGCTCGTCCACATCACGAGCTTGTCGGGATCGGACCAGTCGGCGACCGTGCAGTGCGGCTCGAAACTGGTGTGGAGCTGCACGCCGGTCCCGAGCTCGAGTTCCGCGAGACCGGGATCGCCGTTCGAGCGCGCCCTCTCGATCCGTCGGTTGGCGGTCATACCTCGGTACCGCACCGAGACCGGTCCTCGCACGTTGCCCGACCACCTCGCGGGGAACGCGACGCCTTCGGCGGCGTTCGGAGCGGCCCTGCGGTCGGCCTTGTCCGCATGGACCGCAGGAGCGCCCGGCAGCCTGGCCGCCGCGGGGTCGGTGACGAACGGCTTCGACACGATCTCGATCGGGAACTCGGAGGCGAGACGTCGAGCCTCGGAGAGGCTCTCGGCGGCGACGGCCGCGATCGGCTGACCGGCGTAGGTGACGGAGCGATGCTCGCCCAGCAGGTCGACCACCCATGGTGCGGCGTCGGTCGGCGTGGGGCCGACGTCGGCCGCGGCGACCGGCGAACGGACGATCACGGCATGGAGTGCGTCAGTCGGGAACACGTCGGCGGTGTAGACCGCTGCACCGGTGACCTTGGCCTCGGCATCGACCCGAGCGCTCGGTCCCGGCTCGTCGTGTTCGCCACGGCACGCACCGGCGACCGCTCGGTAGATGCCTTCGTACGCGCCACAGCGACAGAGGTGTCCGGCGAGCGCGTCGGCGATCGTGTGGCGATCGGGCTCGGACGGTCCGTTCACCTCACGCCACTCGTCGACGAACGCCGCGGCGTCGACGACGAAGCCCGGCGTGCAGTACCCGCACTGCAGACCGTCGTGCGCCATGAACGCACGCTGAACCGGATGGAGATCGTCGCCGTCGGCGAGACCCTCGACCGTGGTGACCGCGGAATCGCGCAACGCCGTCGCCGGCGTGAGGCATCCGACCACCGGCGTGCCGTCGATCTGCATCGTGCAGGCGCCGCACACCCCGCCGGCACACACCAGCTTCGTCCCGGTGAGCCCGAGTTGCTCTCGAACGACGTCGACGGCCGACTCGTGACCGTCGAGCTCGAGCGTGGCCGGCTCGCCGTTGACGGTGGTGGTGAACTGGGTCATCTCGCGCCTCCCGATGCGGACGGAGGAAATCCTCCGCATGCTGTGCGACCCTAGCCGAGACGTCGGAGGAATTCCTCCGATGTGCGGAACAAATCCTCCGCAACGCGTCGACCGGACGCCGGGGACGCCACCGAGCGTCGGTACGGTGGCGCCCGATGGGCGGCTCAGACACCGACGGGACGACCGAGCGCATCCGCGCCGAGGCGCTGCGGCTGTTCGTCGAGCGCGGGTACGGCACGACCACGATCGAGCACATCTCCACCGCCGCCGAGGTGGGCGTCGCCACCATCTACCGTCGGTGGCCCGACAAAGCGGCGATCGCCAACGACCTCTACCGCTCGGGGATCGAGGCGAGCTCGGCGCTGCTCGAGCCGCAACCCGCGGAGGACCCGCACGCCGAGTTCGTCGCCATCTGGCGCCGGGTCTGGGAGTGGGCGACCGCACACCGCGAGCTGTTCCTCTTCATCAACAGCAGCCTCGGCGCCTCGTGGATCAGCGACGAGAACCGCGCTCGCAAGGCCGAGGTGGCGGCCGCCGAGGTCGACATGTATGCACGACTCGAGTTCGACGCCTCGCCTGATCTGGCCGCGGCGCTGATCGGCGGCACGATCGGATCGGTCCTCGTGACCGAACCCGATGTCGAACCCGACGAGGTCGCCCAACGTCTCTGGCGGGCTCTCACCTGACCGTGACGTCCGGGGTGAGACCCGGGACGCGACACGGACTGAGCGTCAGAACTCGGTGTCCCAGTCCTTGGTCTCGAGGATCTCCTTGACCCGCTTCAGGAACCCGGCGGCGTAGGCGCCGTCGAAGGCCCGGTGGTCCCAGCTCATGGCGAGGTTGCCGACGGGGTGGATGGCGATGGCCTCGCCGCCGTCGGGACCCGTGGTGACGACCGGCTTGCGCACGATCGCGTCGGTCGACACGATGCCCACCTGCGGCTGGTTGATGATCGGCATCGTGAGCACCGACCCAGCCGAACCGTTGTTGGAGATGGTGAACGTGCCGCCCGAGATCTCGTCGGGAGCGAGCTTGCGGTTGCGCGCCCGCTCGGCGAGGTCGTAGATGTCCTCGGCGATGGCGGCGAGTCGCTTCGTCTCGGCGTCGCGGATGACGGGAGCGAGCAGACCCTCGTAGTCGAGGTCGACCGCGATGCCGAGGTCGATGTAGTCGTGGATGATCAGCTCGTCGGCGCCGACGCTCGCATTGAGGTGCGGGAACTCACCGAGGCCGTCGATGATCGCCCGACTGATGAACGGCAGGTACGTGAGGCTGAAGCCGTGCTGCTGCTTCCACGCACCCTTGCGGGCACCGCGCACCTTCTCGACGTTGGCGAAGTCGACCTCGACGACGCTGAAGGCGTGAGGACTGGTGGCCTTGCTCGCCACCATGTGGTCACCGGTGAGCTGACGGATCTTGGTGAGCTTGATCGTGCGGTCACGGTCGCCGGCCGTGGGAGCGGGTCCGCTCGCCGCAGCGGCCGGGGCCGGGGCAGCGGGCGCCGCCGGCGCAGCGGGAGCGGGCGGTGCTGTCGGGGCCGCTGGTACCGCCGGGGCGGCGGCGCCGGAGTCGATCGGCTTCGCACCCGTGGCATCGATGTGGTCGAGGACGTCGTCGCGCGTGATCCGCCCGCCAGGACCGGTCCCCGTGATGGCATCGGGGTCGAGTCCGTGCTCGTTCACGAGGCGACGGACCACCGGCGAGAGCAGACGGGTGTCGCCCGCCTCGGCCGTGGTCGGTGTGACGGCGGCAGCGGCG
>JBCDAK010000142.1:0-12505 GCA_039185545.1 Actinomycetota bacterium | reverse complement strand
GTCGGTGCTCGGCCTGACTTGGGGCCACGCCGCCGCGCCCTCAAGTCCTCGTCATTTCGTGCCGATGGACCCCGTGTCCGGTCACGACACGACAGGAATCCTTCTCATGCCGAAGTTCGCCTACGCCGCCATCGACGCCAGTGGCTCCCCGATCGAGGGTGTCACCAAGGCCGAAACGATCGGTGCGGCGCGCGCGCTGCTCGTGGAGCAGAACCTGTTTCCGACGAAGATCGAGGAGACGCGCGGCCTGCTCGACTTCGAGCTGACCAAGGAGAAGGTCAAGAAGAAGGAGCTGATGCACTTCACGCGTCAGCTGGCGGTCTTCGTGAAGGCCGGCATCCCGCTGACCGACGCTCTCGTGACGATCGGTGACGAGACCGAGGACGTCGCGCTGCGCCGGGCGCTCTCGAACCTGATCGACGAGCTCCGCAACGGCGGACTGCTCTCGGCCGCCGCTGCCGAGCACCCCGAGGTCTTCCCCGACTACTACGTCGGCATCCTCCAATCAGCCGAACTCACCGGTCGCCTCGACGAGGCGCTCGAGTCGCTCGCCGAGTACCTCGAACGTGAACTCGACACCCGCTCGAAGGTCGTCGGCGCCCTGTCGTATCCCGGCGTCGTCATGATCATGGCGTTCGGCACCGTCCTGATCCTCGCCGGGTACGTCCTTCCCCAGTTCAAGCCGCTCTTCGAGGAGCTCGGTGCCGAGCTGCCCCTCCCGACGCGGATGATGCTGTTCTTCTCGAGGTTCTTCACCGACCTCTGGTTCATCACCGCAGCCGTGTTCATCCTGTTCCTCGGAATCGGGCTGTTCCTCTTCAAGCACCCGACGGGGAAGGACTGGAAGGACCGGCTGGTCCTCAAGATCCCGATCGTCGGAGGCATCGTCGACTACGCCATCCTCGAGCGCTTCTGCCGCATCCTCGGGGCGATGGTCGCCGCCGGCGTCCCCCTTCCCGAAGGACTCAAGACGACCACGCAGGCCACGTCGAACATCCACTACCGCGAGCGCCTCGAGGCAGCTCGCGAACAGATGCTCGAGGGTCGCGGCTTCTCCGGGCCACTGATCGAGACCGAGCTGTTCCCCGGCGCCGCGAAGCAGATGTTCAAGGTCGGCGAAGAGACCGGAACGCTCGACGAGCAGCTCGAGGTCGCGTCGATCTACTTCGACCGCGAGCTCGAGAGCCGCATCAAGAAGTTCACGACCATGTTCGAGCCGATCATGATCGTGTTCGTCGGACTCATCGTCGGCTTCGTCGCCATCGCCCTCGTGTCGGCGATGTACGGCGTGCTCGGCGGACTGAACGAGGACGCTTGATCGTCGCTCCGGCGACGATCGAACGACGGGTCTCAGCGAGCCAGGACGAGGTCGACGAAGTGCTGGCCGACGAACAGCGCCACGAGCGCCCCGAGACCGAGGAACGGTCCGAAGGGAAGTGCGGTCGCGCCGTCGGCTCGGCGCGTCGCGAGCAGCGGAATCGTGGCCAGCGTGGCCAGGATGAAGCCGAAGAAGATCGCCGGTGGGACGACGCCGGGGTTGAGGAATCCGACGAACATGCCGAGCAGCGGCGAGAGGATCACGTCACCCCAGCCGAAGCCGACCCCTTCGCCGTAGCGCCAGCTCGCCACCGTGTAGATCGTCCACAGGATGGCGAACGCGATGGCGGCACCCAGCGCCGCCATCCAGATGCGTTGCGGTTCACCGATGACCAGTGCACCGATGATCAACAGCGCCGACCCGAGGCCCAGGCCGACGAAGGTCACCTGGCGAGGGAGCAGGTGCAGTCGGAAGTCGATCGCGCTGAGCGCCACCAGGGTCGACCCGAACACGAGGTAGGCCGGCAGCAGAGCGATCGAGTCTGTGCCGGCGTCGAGGTCGCCGTGGAAGCGAAGTGCCAGCGCCACCCACACCGCCACGTTGGCGAGTTCGATCAGCACGGGTTCGAGACCGATCCGGACGCCGCACCTGCGGCAGCGACCGCGCAGTACCACCCAGCTCACGATCGGGACGAGGTCCCGGACGCCGAGCCGCAGACCACAGTTCGGGCACATGCTCGGCGGCGAGTTGATCGAGCGGCCTTCCGGCACGCGGTCGGCCACCACCGTCAGGAACGACCCGATCACGGCCCCGAAGGCGACGGCACACGGGATCAGCAGTGCCAGGTTCATCGGGACCTCGGCCCCACGATCACTTCGACGACCACCTGCACGACCATCCCGACGACCACTTCGACCAGCACCAGCTCCGGGTCCGTCCCGGCGCCCAGCGGAGGATAAACCACCATGCCCGAGATCGATCCGATGCTCGTTCAGCTCGCCACTGCCACCGTGCAGTCGGGAGCGTCCGACCTCCACCTGACCGTCGGCCGTCCGGCCACCGTTCGTCGCGACGGCACCCTCGTCTCGTTCGAGAACGTCGGCATCCTCCACGACGAGGAGATCGAGCGGATGGTCCACTCACTCCTCGACGAGGAGCAGCGCGAGGAACTCGACACGCACCACCAGGTCGACTTCTCGTTCGGCGTCCAGAACGTGGGCCGCTTCCGCGCCAACGCGTTCAAGCAGCGGAGCTCGCTCGCTCTCGCACTGCGCGTCGTTCCCTTCCGCGTACGTTCCCTCGAGGAGCTCGGTGCGCCGCAGGCGTGCACCACGCTGCTCAACCGTCCCTACGGCATCGTGCTCGTCGTGGGTCCGACCGGATCGGGCAAGTCGACCACGCTCGCGGCCATGGTCGACCGGATCAACGAGACCAAGCCGGTTCACATCCTCACCATCGAGGATCCGGTCGAGTACCTCCACAACCACAAGATGGCGATGGTCAACCAGCGAGAGGTCGGCACCGACGTCCGCACGTTCAACCAGGGTCTGAAGAGCGCCCTCCGTGAGGACCCCGACGTGGTGCTCCTCGGCGAGATGCGCGACCTCGAGTCGATGGAGATCTCCCTCACGCTGGCCGAGACCGGTCACCTCGTGTTCGCCACGCTGCACACCAACGACGCGGCCCAGGCACTCGACCGCATCGTCGACGTGTTCCCCGCAGAGCGTCGCGACCAGATCCAGATCATGCTCGCCGGTGCCCTCCAGGGCGTCATCTCACAGCGACTCCTCCCGTCGATCGGGGGTGGGCGTGTCGCCGGCTACGAGGTGATGGTCGCCAACGAAGCGGTCCGGAACCTCATCCGTGAGGGCAAGTCGCGTCAGATGCGCAACGTCATCGCCACCGGAGGTGGCGAGGGGATGCAGACGATCGAGATGGACCTCGCCCGTCTGGTCGCCGCCGGCCTGATCGACATGGACACCGCGATGGCCTCCTCGGCGTACCCGAAGGAGATCCAGGCGCAGCTGGCGACCGCCCGAGCTCAGCTCCAGGCACAGGCCACAGCGGCCTCGGGTCAGGCGGGCTCGTCGGGAAGCGCCACCTACGCGGACGCCACCGCCGGCTGATCCGCCGGACACCACGCGGCACCCAGCCGAACAACTCGAGACCGGCCGAATCACGGAGGGACGACCCATGCCCGTCAAGAAGCTCCCGTACAAGAACCTCGCCGGGGTCGTCCCGGTCCCGGCGGGATGGCTCGTGCTCCCCGGACGCATGGCGGGCATCACCGTCACCGCCGAGGACGCCTTCGTGGCGAAGGACCTCTTCGATGTGCTCGACTTCCGTCCCACGTTCGACGCGGCGGCGATCCAGGCTCCGATGGGACTGCGGGAAGAGCCCGGTGCCGAGTTCCGTCTCTGTGAGAAGGAAGCCCGTGACTACGTCGGCTGGCCGCGTGCCGCCGCGATCGCCGGCACTCCGAGTCGCCCCGCCCTCGAGTCGGGGTCGACCGAGGAAGCGGCCGAGATGGAGGGATGGATGAACGGTCACGACCGTCGCCGCCTCCGCTGGCTCCGCGAGGCGGCGAAGGAGCTGCAGCCGTATCACACGCGCCGGTTCTTCTCGGCCCATCCCGACGTGTCGTTCACCGCGATGAACGGCGACGAGCAGTTGAAGACCCTGCCGTACCACGAGGACGGTCGGCTCGAGCGGATCGCTCTCGTCAAGGCGCAGCTCCCGGGTGTCGACGACGTGGTGACCCGAACGCCGCCCGATGGTGCCCATCCGGTCCATCTCCTCAGCGCCGGTGCACTTCTCTGGACGGCACGTCGCGCGTCCGGCCGGGCGATCTCCCGCTTCCCGCTCGACCCGTTCTGGGACAGCGAGGGGATGCGGATGGAACTCGTCCGCTGACGATCAGCCGTCGGGGTCGCGATACCCGGTGAGCCGGACACCGTCGTCGGTGTCGGTCCTCGTGACGACCACTCCGTCGCCGACGGCGAACGGGTCGCTCCCCACGAGAGTCCACCGATCTCGACCATCGAGGCCGATCGCGGCCAGCTCGACGCCCAGCTCCGCCGCTCGCTTCGTGACGAACCCGTCGCCGACCAGGCGCAGCGAGTCGAGCACCCCGACGTACATCTGCACCTCGGCGAGGATCGCTCCGGACACGCCGTCGGCGACGCGCAGCGACGCGCCACCTTCGTTGGCGACGACGAGGAGCATGCCGCGTTGCGTGGGGACGACCTGTGTGATGACACCACGCAGCTGCCACCGGACCTCGATGGAGGGACCGCCGACTCCGTCGACCAGCGACGCACCGTAGATCGACCCTCCGCCGGTGAAGGTGAAGTCGGTTCCCGACGTCGGAGTGAAGCCGACGATCGAGTCGGGGAGCCGGACGCGCGGCGGCGACCCGGCGTTCCCCTCTGACCGACCCCCGTCGATCCGGAAGCGTTCGGGGGCCGAGACCGTGGCGGGGGTCCACCCCGATGCGCTGTCGTGGATGACAAATCCCCCGTCGACCGCGGCGATCGGGCGACCGTCGACCACGGTCATCACGCCGATCCCCGTGAGGTCGACGTCCGCCTCGACGATCTGCGCCGACGGGTCGCTCCGGGGACGGAGATCGACGACGAAGAGCGAGTCACCCGCCGGGCCGCGGCTGCGAGCCCACCAGCGGCCGCCGTAGTCGGTGGCGACGAACGCTCCGTCGACCCGTTCGAGCACGAGACCGCTCGTCGGGTCGACGAACTCCTGAGCGGGTCTCGAGCCGAAGGTCGATCGGGTGATGACCGAGGTACCCGGCAGGACCTCGAACGACTCGGCGTCGTTTCGGTCGAGTCTCCACAGCTCGTCCCCGTCGGTTGCGTCGAGACCGACGACCTGGCGCCCGTCGTCGGCTCGCAGCTCGACGACCAAGACACCCGAGATCACTCCGAGCAGGTCGACCTCGTCGGACTCGTGCGCCACCTGACCGGTCCACATCCGACGACCCGTGCTGGCGTCGACCGCGACGATGGCGGTGCGGACACCTTCGAGCCGTCGGTCGGGCAGATCGTCACATCGGCCCGGCGGCTCCAGGCACGGTTCGGTCGACGAAAGCGTCGCGACGAGCAGCTCGTCGCGCACGAGCAATGACGAGCCGATGTCCGCGGCGAATGGGATCTCGAGGGTCCACGCCGTTGCGATCGAGTCGGGGAGCCGTCGGGGATCCGCGCCCGCGAACGTGATGAGGGCCGAGTCCGTCGACGTGGACTCCGTCGCATCGATGAACCCCTCGACGGATGGCCGGAGGAGCGTGGACGTCGTGACCGTGGCGGCCGTCGCTGTCGCGAGCGCCGCCCCGATCGCGAGGACGGCGATCCGCTTGCGCGACCGCCGGCCGTCGGCTGGCATCTCCGACGAGCCCGTTGCCGCAGGCGATCGAGTGGGGGACGCCGATGCGTCGGCCAGCGCGGTCGCGCGGGGCGGCTCGACCAGGTCGGGCTCGTCGGCTCTCGGGTCGGTCCAGAGGTCGTCGCCGTCCGGTCGCCAGAGCCGATCGTCGCCCACGTCCGTCACCCGAACGCCGTCATCCGAACGCCGTGACGCGAACACCGTTCGGTGTGGCGCTCCAGTTGACCACCACGCCGTCGCCCACCTCGAGCGGACCGGCGCCGACCAGTGACCACATCTCCCGACCGTCGAGATCGAACGCCACGCGCTCGACGCCGAGTTCGGCTGATCGGGCGGTGAGGAATCCGTTCCCGACGAGTTCGAGGAGATCGCCGTCGTCGATGTCCTCGACCTCGACGAGCACCCGGCCGGTCGGCCCGTCGACCACGGAGCGGCCACTTCCTCCCTGGTCCTCGACCTCGAGGAGGAGGCCGCGTTCGCTCGGAAGCGCCCGTGCGACGCGGCCACCGAGCCGCCACCGCACGTCGATCGTCGGCGGACCCGTCGCCCCGCTGGGATCGTCGTCGCTCACGACGACCGCGCCGTAGACCGTTCCCGGTCCGGCGAAGACGAAGAGGTCGTCGGCGGCCGGGCTGAAGGCGAACACGACGTCGGGCGGGTCGGGGTCGACCTCGGAGTCGACCGGTGCGTCGACCCAGACCCCCGTGGCGTCAGGCGTCACGATGCGGCCGTCGATCGTCCCGAGCGGCACGCCCCCGACCACGGCGAGGAGGTCGGGCTCAGCCGCATCGACGCCCGACAGCGGTTCCGGGTCGGCGAAGCCGTCCCGGAGATCGAGGGTGGCCAGGCTCCCGTCGCGGACGGCCCGGCGGATCCACCATCGACCCGAGTAGTCGGTGCCGACGAATCGCCCGGTGACGCGACCTGCGAGGTCGCCGGTTGCTGGGTCGATGAAGGTCAGCCGCGGCGTCGAGCTGAAGGAGAACCGGGTCACGAGATCGGTGCCGGGCACGATCCCGTGGATCCCGACATCGTTCGTGTCGAGGCGCCAGAGCTCGGCGCCGTCGGCGAGGTCGAGACCGAGGAGCGCCCGGTTCCCCGTGTCGAGCCACTCGATCACCATCACGTCGTCGATCACGCCCAGAGGATCGAGGGACCGCGTCTCGGTGGGGTAGTCGCTGGCCCACAGCGTGTCGCCGGTTGCTGCGTCGAACCCGACGATGGTGGCGACGGTGGGGTCGTCGGCGTCGTCGGTCGGGGCCGCGAAGATCCCGACGGCGGTCTCGTCCCGGTGCACCGTCACCGAGGAGCCCCGATCGGCGACGAGGTCGAGCTCCCGGCTCCAGCGCAGTGGCGCGGTCTCGGGGAGTCGGCGAGGATCGGCCCCGGCGAACGGCTCGACGGGCTCGATCGATTCGTCGAGGGCGGCGGCGTCGGCCGTCACCGTTCCGGTGAGTGCGCCCGGAGCGGTCGTCGTGCGTACGGCGACCACCGCCATCACGAGTCCGGCGACGACGATGGTGCCGATCGCCGACCGCCGGAACGACCGTCGTGACCTCCGTGTTCGTTCGGTCGACGCGCCGGCGTCGGCAGCTGGTTCGCCGCGTTCGACGCCTGTCCGATCGTGAACGCCGCGATCGTCGGCGGCCCGCGAGCCCGGACCCAGCGTGGAGGGATCGACGAGTGCCGTGGCGGTCGGCGCGTGATCACGCTCGGGTTCCCGAGCCCTCGGGTCGACCCACAGGTCGTCGCCGTCGGGTCGCCAGATGCGGTCGCCGTCGCGCGCCGCCTCGCCCTGCATCGACGTCGATGATCGCGCAGTCCCTGCGCCGGTCTCGTGTGGTGCGCCACCGTTTCTCACGCCGTTCGCACGTGCAAATCCCCCGGATTCGGGCACACTGCCATCGTGTCCAAGCCCCTCGTGATCGTGGAGTCGCCGGCCAAGGCGAAGACGCTGTCGAAGTTCCTGGGCAGCGATTACGAGGTCCACGCGTCGGTCGGTCACGTCGCCGATCTGCCGTCCAAGGGCCTCAACATCGACGTCGACAACGGCTTCAAACCCACGTACGAACTCACCGAGCGCGGCAAGACCGTCGTGAAGGATCTGAAGCGCGCGCTCAAAGACGCGTCCGAGCTGTATCTCGCCACCGACGAAGACCGCGAGGGTGAAGCCATCTCATGGCACTTGCTCGAGTACCTCAAGCCGAAGGTGCCGGTGAAGCGGATGGTGTTCCACGAGATCACCAAGTCGGCCATCGACCAGGCCGTCGCCAATCCGCGCGACATCGACTACGGCCTGGTCGACGCCGCCGAGACCCGTCGCCTGCTCGACCGTCTCTACGGCTACGAGGTGTCGCCCGTGTTGTGGCGTCGGGTCAACCGGGGCCTGTCGGCCGGTCGGGTGCAGTCGCCGACCGTTCGCCTCATCGTCGAACGGGAGCGGGAGCGGATCGCGTTCATCACCGCCGACTACTGGGACATCGACGTGGTCACGTCGACCGATCCGAGCTTCGACGCCAGGTTGATCAGCGTCGGTGGCGATCGGATCGCCGCCGGGAAGGACTTCGGTGACGACGGCGTTCCGTCCGACAAGGTGGTCGCGCTCGACGAAGCGCGGGCGACGGGCCTCGCCGAATCACTGCGCGAGTCCACCTTCACGGTCTCGTCGGTCGAGGAGAAGCCGTACCGCTCGTCGCCCAAGGCGCCGTTCATGACCTCGACGCTCCAGCAGGAGGGCGGCCGCAAGCTGCGCCTCTCGTCGAGCCAGGTCATGCGTGTCGCCCAGGGTCTCTACGAGCGCGGCTTCATCACCTACATGCGCACCGACGACGTCGTGCTGTCCGACGAGGCCATGGCCGCCACGCGGTCGGCGATCGAGTCGGAGTACGGATCTAAGTACCTCAACGCGGCGCCGAAGCAGTACAAGACCAACCAGAAGGGCCAGGAGGCGCACGAGGCGATCCGGCCCACCACGCCGTACCGCACGCCCGATGCGGTGGCCGCCGAGCTCAACAGCCAGGAGCTGGCGCTGTATCGGCTCATCTGGCAGCGCACGCTGGCGTCCCAGATGGCCGACGCCACGGGTGTCACGGTGTCGGTCCGGCTCGTCGCCCCGGCCACCGACCGGGTCGCGACATCGCCCCGTGCGGGCGAGATCGTCGAGTGCGAGTTCGCCGCGTCGGGCACCACGATCACGTTCCCCGGCTACCGGGCGGTCTACGTGGCGTCGAAGGAGGAGCGCGGCGACGACGACGCCGACAAGGAGGCGTTGCTCCCTCCGTTGGTCGTCGGCGACTCCGTCTCGATCGAGGAGATCACCCCCAACGGGCACACCACGTCGCCGCCCGCCCGGTACTCCGAGGCGTCGCTCGTCAAGAAACTCGAAGACCTGCGCATCGGTCGCCCGTCCACCTGGGCGTCGATCATCCAGACGGTCCAGGACCGCGGGTATGTGTGGAAGAAGGGCCAGGCCCTGGTCCCCACGTGGACCGCGTTCGCCGTCATCCGGCTGCTCGAAGAGCACTTCGACGCCCTGGTCGACTACGAGTTCACCGCCGCGACCGAGAGCGACCTCGACGCCATCGCTCGTGGCGAGCGGCAGAAGGACCAGTGGCTCACCCGCTTCTACTTCGGTGAGACCGACGCCGAGTTGCCGCCCATCACGGCCGAGGCGGGATCGGACGACGACGCCCTGCTCGGGCTCAAGCGTCTGGTCGAGGAGAACCTCGACGAGATCGACGCAGCCGAGATCAACACCTTCCCGTTGGGCCAGGACGAGGCGGGCGACCTCATCGTCGTCAAGCCCGGGCGCTACGGGCCGTACGTGAAGCGGGGCGAGGACACCGCGGGACTACCCGACGACCTTCCGCCCGACGAGCTGAGCGTGGCCAAGGCGGTCGAGCTGCTCAACGCGCCGAAGTCCGACGAGCCGATCGGTGAGCTCGACGGATACCCGGTGTATGCGAAGAACGGCCGCTACGGGCCCTACGTGCAGTGGGGCGACCACGACGATCCGCCACCCGGTCTCGAGAAGCCGAAGATGTCGTCGCTGTTCTCCACGATGGTCCTCGAGCGGATCACCATGGACGAGGCCGAGCAGCTTCTGTCATTGCCCCGGCACGTGGGCGACGACCCGACCGACGGCGAGCCGATCTTCGCCGACAACGGTCGGTACGGCCCGTATGTGCGCAAGGACAAGGACTACCGCAACATCGACGGCGAGGAGCGCCTCCTCACCATCACGCTCGGTGAGGCGTCGAAGATCTTCTCCGAACCCAAGGTGTACAAGCGCGGTGGGCGCCAGCCGGCCAAGCCGCTGAAGGAGTTCGGCACCGATCCGGTGTCCGAGCGTCCTGTCACGGCCAAGGACGGCCGCTTCGGTGTGTACGTCACCGACGGCGAGACCAACGCGTCGCTCGGCAAGGGCGACCGTCTCGAGGAGATCAGCGAGGCCCGCGCCTACGAGCTGCTCGCGATCCGTCGTGAGGCGATCATCGCCAAGGGCGGCAAGGGAGCGAAGAAGGCCGCTGCCACCAAGAAGAAGGCCGCCGCACGCAAGAAGGCCGCCGCCAAGAAGACCGCCGCCAAGAAGACCGCCGCGAAGAAGAAGTCGGCGACGAAGAAGGCCGCCGCCAAGAAGACGGCGGCGAGCTCGGCCGCCTCGTCGAACGGTGCCGACGATGCACCTGCGACGGACGACATCGTCATCACCGACCTCGCCGCCGACTGATCCGGCCGCCGCCGACCGCCGGCCATCCGCCCGGCACCGGCACTCGCGTCAGCGCATCGTGCGGTTTCGGCGTGTTGTGCTGCCGTGAATTCGGGTCGACCGGATGCGCGTCAGCTCATCCTGCGGTTGCGTCGAGATGCGCTGACGCGAACCAAGGTGGTCGGCGTCCGGAGTGCGATCTCGCCGACCTTCAGGCCGCTGATCGGTACCATCGGCGGCGGTGACGTGGGCCCGCTACATCGTGTTCGAGGGAGCCGAGGGATGCGGGAAGTCGACCCAGGCGGCTCGGCTGGCCGAGCGCCTCGACGCCGTGCTGACGCGTGAGACGGGTGGCACCGACATCGGGGTCCAGCTCAGAGCGATCCTGCACGACACGTCCAATGACCATCTCGACGACCGTGCCGAGGCGCTGATCGTGGCCGCCGATCGCGCGCAGCACCTCGCGACGGTCGTGCGCCCTGCGCTCGATGCGGGGCGGATCGTGGTGAGCGACCGCTCGGTCTTCTCGACGCTCGCGTACCAGGGGTACGGACGGGGCCTCGACGTCGATGAGGTCCGCCGGATCAACGACTGGGCGTTGGACGGGGTCTGGCCCGACCTCGTGATCTTCCTCGACACCCCCGAGGAACAGATCGCCGAGCGGATGGCGTCGCGGCGACTCGACCGGTTCGAGGCGGCCGGTGAGTCGTTCCACGAACGCGTCCTCGACGGGTTTCGCGAGATGGCGGCTGCGGACCCCGACCGATGGGTCACGGTGGCGGCCGTGGGCTCGATCGACGACGTCGCCGACCAGATCGCCGAGGCGATCGAGGGCATGGGCCGGTGAGCGCGTCGGTCTGGGACGGCGTCGTCGGCCAGGCTCCGGCCGTCGAACGGCTGACCGCCGCCCTCGACGCCGGGCCCGTTCACGCCTACCTCTTCGTCGGTCCGCCCGGGTCGACCAAGACCGAGGCCGCTCGGGCGTTCGCGGGCCTGCTCCTCTCCGGCCAGGACGATCCGGAGCAGCGAGACGTCCGGCTCGCCCTCCGCGGCGAACACCCCGACGTGCGTGAGGTGCGGCGAACCGGTCCCGCCATCTCGGCAGATCAAGCCCGCGAGATCGCACGGGTGGCGTCGCTCGCGCCGGCCGAAGGCGACCGCAAGGTCCTGATCCTCGAAGAGTTCCACCTCCTCCGCCCCGAGGGTGCGGCGCTGTTGCTGAAGACCATCGAAGAGCCGCCGCCGTCGACCACGTTCGTGATCCTCTGCGACTTCGTGCCGCACGATCTCGTCACGATTTCGTCCCGCTGCGTCCGTGTCGACTTCCGGGGCATCCCGAAGGACCTCGTCGCCGCTCGACTGCTCGTCGAAGGCATCGGACCGGCCGAGGCGCAAGCGGCCGCCGTCGCGAGCCTCGGCGACCTCGATCGAGCGCGACTGCTCGCCTCCGATCCGGCCGTCGCCGAGCGACGGCGGACGTTCGCCGGCGTCCCCGATCGACTCGACGGCACCGGTGGCGCCGCCGCAGCGCTCGCGGCCGAGCTGCTCGACCTCGTCGACGACGCCGCAGCGCCTCTGGCGGCCCGCCACGAACAGGAGGTCGAGGCGCTCAGCGAGCGGATTGCCGAGATGGGGGAGCGCGGGAGCGGCAAGAAGCAGCTCGAGGACCGCCACAGGCGCGAGCTGCGTCGCCAGCGGATGGACGAGCTGCGCTCCGGCCTCGCCGTGGTCGCCGGCGCGTACCGAGATCGCGTGACCGCAGGCTCCGCGAGCAACGGCGGTGGCTTCGAGGACGACGCGGCATCGGCCGTGCACCTCGTCCACGAGGCTCTCGAGTCACTCACGTTCAACCCGAACGAGAGGCTCTTGCTCGAGTCGCTGCTCTGGCGTCTGCCGTCGCGCTGAGCCGTCGAGGTTCTGGTCGTCGCGACCGGATACGTCGTTCTGCTCCGATGAAGAGGGTGTGGGCCCCGTCGTCGAGACCTCAGCGGGCGCCCACCCCGGCGAGTCGGTCGGCCTCGTGAGCTCTCTCGACGACCACGCCCGAGCCCGCGATCGGCTGGCCGACTGCTTCGACCAGC
>JBCDAK010000141.1:0-12511 GCA_039185545.1 Actinomycetota bacterium | reverse complement strand
GTCGGTCATGACTGGTGTTCCCCCCACATGTGATGTGCGGCCCGCGAACCCCCGTCCGTCGGTGCCGTGTCCGGCGCCGTTGCCGGAACATCTCTCACCGTAGTTCGCAACCGCGGCCCACCCAGCGTCAGCGACGACGCGCACGGGACCTGGTGATCCCGGTCGATGGTCGGCCCCATCGACCGCCGCGGTGAGTAAGGCGAGCGGCGTCGCAGAGTTCTGTGCGACCATCCGGCCCACCACGAGTGACCGGCGGAGAGGCGAGGGACATGGCGATGATCGATGGTGCGAGCGAGGTCGGTTCGTGGGGCGACCGAGGAGCGCCGGAGACCGCTCGGCAGCCGCCGACGAGAAGGTCCGGGTTCGTGGTCCGGGCGATCGTGGGACTCCTCGTTCTCGCCGGGTGCACGGGAACCGACTCCGAAGACGCTGCGAGCGGCGAGCCCGCTGACAGCTCCGCGGAGGCGAGTGACGTCGATGGCTCGAACGGCGAGTCGGAGTCCGGCGGCGACGCCGACGAGTCGCTCGCCGGCGCGTGGAGTGTCGACGCCGACGCGACCCAGGACGAAACCAGCGACCTTCTGCCTGATCCGTCCGTCCGCCCGGTTGGCGACTGGTCGCGGCAGCTGACCGTGGCGCTGGCCGACGGTCGGCGGGCGATCGCGTTCGATCGTGACGGCGACGGGCGTCTCGACGAGGTCGTCATCGGCAGCGGCGACGCCGACGCAGCACGATTCGTCGACTCCGACGCGGACGGATCGCTGGACAGTCGGACCGTGGGGACGGGCGCGAACGAGCGTCGATCCATCGACGCGGACGGCGACGGACTCGCGACCGAGGTCTCCGCTGAGGGCGCGACGATCGCGGGCGCCGAGGAGGCGTTCGTGGCGTCGACGGCGTTCCTCGAGCTCGTGCCGCCGGTCGCGCCGGCGACGACCCTCGTCGACGCGGACGGGGACGGACGACCGGACACGATCGAGATCGACCTCGGGGGCGACGGCGCCGTCGACCGGCGCTTCGACGATCTCGACGGTGACGGCGTGTTCGACCAGTGGGCTGTCGACGCTGATGCCGACGGCTCCCTCGACGATCCGCGTCCGCTGTCCGAACTGGACGGGCAGCCACCGTCGCTGGCGGTCGACGGGTCGGCGGAGGTGACCGGGCTCCGCCGGACGTCGGGCCGGTCTGTCGTCGTGCTGCGGATGCCGGCGGAGGGCGTCGTGTCCGAGCGCGACACCGATGGGAACGGCGTGGTCGATCAATGGGACCTCGACACCGACGGTGACGGACGGATCGATCGGATCGAGCGGGACAGCGACGGTGACGGCACCGTCGACGTGTGGGTCTACGACAGCGATCTCGACGGATCGTTGGAGACGGTGGAGATCGATGACGACAACGACGGCGTCATCGATCGGAGGAACGCTCCGGGTTCGACCGAGGTCGTGGTGATCGTCGACGAGACCGAACCGACGGAGGGCGCCGTCGGGCCCATGGAGGACGGCCGCGACGGGTCCGAGCCGGTCTCGACCGATGCCGCCCCCGCCGCCACCGATGTCGCCCCCGCCGCCACCGATGCACCCGCGTCGGAACCGACGGAGATCGACACCGACGGGGACGGGCAGATCGACCGGTGGGAGCGCGACCTCGACGGAGACGGTGTGGTCGACCGCGTGACGACCGACGAGACCGGTGACGGCCGGGCTGACGTCGAGCTGACGGACCGTGACGGTGACGGGATCTTCGAGCGACGTGTGATCGACACCGACGGCGACGGCTACGGCGAGACGGCGGAGTTCGACACCGACGGCGACGGTGAGTACGACATGATCGAGATGGACCGTGACGGCGACGGTCGCATCGACCGGCGGATCCGCGACACCGACGGCGACGGCAGAGGTGACCGAGCGCAGCTCGACACCGACGGTGACGGTGAGTTCGACACGATCGAGGGTGACACCGACGGCGACCTCGTGCCCGACTGGCGGGTACGGGACACCGACGGCGACGGCGTCGGCGATCGTCGCGCCGAAGACCGCGACGGCGACGGTTACTTCGAGTACGCCGAGGTCGACGCCGACGGGGACGGCAACCCCGAGTGGGTCGGCTCCGATCGCGACGGCGACGGTGTGATGGACGAGCGCTCGGTCGACACCGACGGCGACGGCGTGTTCGACCGTCGCGAGTTCGACGACGACGGTGATGGCATCCGCGAGACCGTCCAGCGGGATCGCGACGGCGACGGGGACTTCGAGCAGACGTTCCAGGATGACGACGGCGACGGCGAGTTCGAACAGCTCGACATCGACAACGACGGCGACGGCGTCACCGACGAGCGGTACCGCGACATCGACGGCGACGGCATCCCCGACGAACACCACTTCGACCGCGACGGTGACGGCCTCTTGGAGGAGGTGTGGCTCGACGACGACGGAGACGGAGTCGCCGAGCAGAGGGCCTACGACCGCGACGGAGATCGGGTCGTCGACGAGCGCCAGTACGACGAGGACGGCGACGGATTCCTCGACCGGATCGAGTGGGACAACGACGGCGACCGGACGATCGACGAGCGCTGGGTCGATGACGACGGTGACGGCCGCTTCGAGCGACGGGAGTACGACGACGACGGCGACGGCACGTTCGACCGGTCCGAGGTCGATCCCGACGGAGATGGGGTGTTCGAACCCGGGCCCGACCCGACGCCCGACGACGGCGACGGCGCCACCGAGGATGATGGTGCCGAGGGTGGCGATGTCGGTGGAGGTTCCGGCGGTGGTGCGGGCGATGGCGGCGCCGGTGATGGTGGTTCCGGCGAAGACGACGGTGACGCAGACGGCGTCCCCGACGCTGGCTCCGAGGGCGCCTGCACGACCGGCACGTGGCGGCTCGACATCGAGGCCTACGCGGCGCAGGTCGCGTCGTCGATGGCGGCGTCCGGCATGGACACGTCGTTCGTGGCGACCGGGGGCTCCGGCACGCTGGTCTTCGTCGACGCGTCGAACGGCACGATGTCGTGGGACGCCGTCTCGATCGCAGGCGATCTCGGCAACGACACGACGCTGCGCCTCTCGTACACCTGGGATGCGACGCTGAATCGTATCGAGGGCGGATGGAACGTGTCCGGCGGCGAACCGTCGGTCACCGCCGTCGCCACCATCGCCGGCGAGGAGTTCGACTTCCCCGACATCGCCGGTGATCTGGCACCCGGCGGTTTCGCCTCGCCCGAGCCGCTGACCCTCGAGTGTCTCGGCGACCGGATGCGTCTCATCGCACCGACCGCCAACGTGACGCAGGAGTGGGTCCGCTGAGCCGTTCGGTCGTCCCGACGCGAGCCGAGTCGGCTGTTCCGCCTTCAGTCGCGACCGGGGAGCGCGCCCACGACCTCGGCGAGCTGCCGTTCGAGTTCGGCGCGCCGCCCTGACGGCTCGTCGCCGCCAGCCGCGTGCACGCGGATCCTGCTTCCACCAGGGATCTGCTCGATCCCGACGCGAAGATCGGCGAGCGGGGAATCGGCGATCGCCGTGTCGACAGCCTCGGGTGTCGCCTTCACGTCGGTCTCCGCCACGACGTCGACGAGCGAGGAGTCCTCGGCCGACGGCCGCGTCTGACCGAAGCGGTCGAAGTAGGTGATGTCCCGGGCCGGTAGCCGCCGGGTCGACGGCGAGAAGTCGACACCCTTCGTGTAGGCGACGGGGAACAGACAGATCTGCGTGACGTCGTCGGGCAGTTCGAGCAGGGTCGCGACCTGGTCGGACTGGCCGAGGTACATCGTCGTCCACACCGTTCCGAGCCCACGGCTGCGCAACGCGACCATGAAGCTCCAAGCCGACTGGATCACCGAGTCGAACAGACCGGGCCGGCCGCTTCCGTCGTGTCGACCGATGATGGTCGGGATCACCAACGCGGGCATCGACGAGATGCTCTCCGCCAGCCGCTTCGCGCCCTGCATCATCCGAGCGTTCGGGTGATCGGTTCCCTCCAGGCGATCGGCTGTCTCGATGACCCAGCTTCCGCCGGCGGCGAGGTAGAGCTCGGCGAGCCGATCCTTCGTCGATGGATCCCGGACGATCATCCACCGACGACTGCCCATGTTCCCGCCCGTCGGCGCCTGCTCGGCGACGTCGATGCAGTCGAGGAGGACCTGATCGTCGACGTGCCGCTCGAGATCCAGACGCATGCGGACCGCACGGGTGGTGGTGAGCGCATGGTCGACGATCTCGACGTAGCGGTCGGTTCCGGGGGAGACGTCCATCTCCTCAGTGTTGTGTCCGTCCGGGTCCGACGCCGAGTGGGTCGCCGAGGCCCTCGGCTGCGGTGAGGTTCGGGTCCCACTGCACCTCGAGCTTCATGTCGCCGGCCGGTGATCGAAGCATCGCCCAGCCGAACCGGCGGAAGCGGACAGTGTCCGGATCTGGCCCGGGCGGAAGCGGACAGTGTCCGGATCTGGCCCGGGCGGAAGCGGACAGGTCGTCGGCTGATCGGCCGGGGGTGAATCCACCGTTCGGTGGATGGGGTTCGGCCGGAGGGTGGGCGCCGTTGATGCCACCGACCTGGCAGGGTGGACGCCGTGGCCGTCATCAGCGCTCACGACCTCACGGTCCAGTTCGGCGAACAGCGCGCCCTCGACGCGCTCGAGGTCGAGGTGCCGTCGGGTATCACCGGCCTGGTCGGCGCCAACGGCGCGGGCAAGACCACGTTCATGAGCATCGTGCTCGGGCTCCGTCCGCCGACCGCGGGCGACGTGACGGTGTTGGGGTACGAGCCGATCCGCGACGGAGCGATCCTTCGCTCGTATCTCGGTTACGGCCCCGAGCATCACGTCCTCCCCGACGAGATGCCGGCCTCCGACTTCGTGAAGCACCTCGCCGAGGTCCGCGGGATGCCGCGCGACGAAGCCCGCGGCCGCGCCAGCGACGCGCTCTGGCTCGTCGGGCTCGGCGAGGAGCGGTTCCGTGCGCTCGGGACGATGTCGACCGGCCAGCGCCAGCGGGTGAAGCTCGCCCAGGCCATCGCCGCCGACCCGCGGCTCGTCCTCCTCGACGAGCCGACCGACGGGCTCGACCCGGTGCAGCGTGACGAGATGCTTGCGCTCATCCGCCAGATCAGCGCCGAGTACGGGATCGACGTCCTGCTGTCGTCCCACCTCCTCGAAGAGGTCGAGCGCATCTGCGACAACGTCGTCGCGCTCGACGCCGGTCGCCTCGTCGCCAGCGGCTCACTCGACTCGCTCGTGGGCGACGACGCTGGCGTGCTCGTCGAACTCGTCGACGTTCCCGACCGACCCGGTGTGGCGGCGCAGGTCGCCGCCGCTCTCTCGGGCGGCGGGCTCGACGTCCGGCACGATGCACTTGCGGGCCCCCGCATCGAGGTGATCGGCCCCGACGCCGACGTGATCGCAGACGCCGTCCGCGACGCCGTCGCCTCCGCCGAGGCGCGGGTGGGTCGGATCGTCCGTCGCCGTCGGCGACTCGAGGATCTGTTCGACTCCGCGGCATCCGCGGCCGGGGCCAGCTCCGGGAGCGCCTCGTGAGCGATGCCCAGATCCTCGATCGTGGCTATCGCCGCTTCGACGGGGAGCGCTCGGGCGTGTCCGGCGCGGTGCGCTCGGTCGCCTGGCACACCACCAGGAGCATCCTCGGGCTCGGCCGGCCGGCTCGACACAAGATCTTCCCGATCATCGTGCTCGTCGTGGCCTTCATCCCTGCCGTCGCGTTCCTCGGGCTCGCCGTGTTGATCGGCGATCTGCTCGAAGGCGAGATCCGGCCCGAGTACTGGGAGTTCTTCGGCTTCGCGTTCGTGGCCACGCTGCTCTTCACCTCGATGATCGCGCCCGAGGCGATCGTTCGCGACCGGCGCGACAAGATGTTCTCGCTGTACCTGTCGACGCCGCTCACCAAGCCGACGTACCTCGGTGCCAAGGCGATCGCAGTGCTCGGGACGATGTCGCTCGTCGTGATCGCTCCGCCCGTGCTCTGGCTGCTGGGCTACACCTTCCAGAGCCAGGGACCCGACGGGATCGGCGAGTGGGTCTCGGTCGCCGGGCGGATGGTGTTCGCCGGACTCGTGATCTGCATCGTCTACACGTCGGTCAGCCTGGCGGCGGCGAGCCTCACCGACCGGCGGGCGTTCGCCAGCATCGCCGTGGTCTTCGTCCTCCTCGGCGCCGCGATCTCGGTCGGCCTCCTCGTCGAGGTCGCCGAGTTCTCGAGCACCTTCCGGCTTCTCGATCCGCTGGCGGTCGCACTCGAGGTCCCGCCCCGGTTGTTCGGCGATCGCACCGTCGAGTTCGACGACGTGGCGACGTGGCAGGTCGCGCTGGCCAACGTCGGATGGGCTGCTGCCGGGCTCGGCGTCATCGTGTCCCGCTACCGGAAGTTGGCGGCGGTCTGATGACCGACTGGACTCCGCCCCAGACCGATGCTGCCGTGACCGCGCCGCCGACGGCTCCCATCGGCACCGTCGACCCGCCACCGGCGATGGTCGAGGTCGCAGGCGTGACCAAGTCGTTCGGCGACGTCGTCGCCGTCTCCGACGTGTCGTTCCGCGTCGACGCCGGCGTCACCGCGCTGCTCGGTCCGAACGGCGCGGGCAAGTCGACCCTGTTCCGCGTCATGTGCGGGCTGACCCCTCCGTCGCAGGGCACGGTTCGGGTCCTCGGCCGAGACGCACGACGCGATCGCGAGGTCCGCAGCCGCATCGGACTCGCGCCCCAGCAGGACGGTCTGTTCGATCGGGTCTCGGCACTGCAGTTCGTCGACATCGCGGCCCAGACGCTCGGTGTCGCCGACCACGATGCGGCCGCCCGCTCGGCGCTCGACCAGGTCGCGCTGTCGGCCGACGATCCCAAACCGGTCGGGTCGTTCTCGAAGGGGATGCGTCAGCGCGTCAAGCTCGCCGCCGCACTCGTGCACGACCCCGACGTGCTCATCCTCGACGAACCGCTGACCGGACTCGACCCGGTCCAGCGCAACCGGATGATCTCGTTCTTCCATGAACTCGGTGACGCGGGGAAGTGCCTCCTCGTGTCGAGCCACGTCCTCGACGAGGTCGCCCGGCTCGGCTCCCGGGTGCTCGTCATCGCGCAGGGCCGGCTCGCCGCGACCGGTGACTATCGGGCGCTCCGCGACCTCATGGACGATCGGCCACACCGCATCAGGGTGGCCGCCGACCGAGCGCGAGAGCTCGCCGCCGCGCTGGTCGACCGCTCGCTCGTCGATGGCGTGTCGGTGCGGCCGTACGAGCTGGTGGTCGACACCACCGACGTCGACCGGTTCGGTCGGTCGATCGCCGTCACCGCACGGGAGCTGGGCGTCCGTCTCCACGAGGTCGAACCGCTCGACGACGACCTCGAATCGGTGTTCCGCTACCTGGTGGAGCGGCGATGAGCGGGGGATCGGTGGCTCCGGGGCGCGCCATGGCGCTCACGTACGGGCTCGTCGTTCGGCAGCTCGTGACCCGAGGTCGGCTGTTCGCTCTCGCCGCCGTCGGGGTGGTCATGGTCGTCGTCGCTGCTGCCGTGGGCGCGAGCGACGCCGATGGAGACCCCGTCGAACGGGGCGTCCGGTTGATCTCCGACCTGGGGTTCACGGCACTCGTGCCGATCGTCGCACTGGTGTTCGCCGCGGCATCACTCGGCGACATGCGAGAGGACGGCACACTCGTCTACCTCTGGCTGCGGCCGATGGACCGATGGCCGGTCGTGGTCGGTGCGTGGGCTGCGGCGGTCACGGTGAGTCTTCCGCTGACGGTGATCCCGCTGCTCGTGTCGTCGATCGTCGTCGACGCGGGCGGCGCACTCGTCGGGGCCACGCTGCTCGCTGCCGTCGTCGGAATGCTCGTGTATTCGGCGCTGTTCGTGCTCGTCGGGCTGCTGGTGAAGAACGCCATCGTCTGGGGGCTCGCGTACGTCCTGCTGTGGGAGGGCCTCGTCGCCGGGTTCGGTACGTTCGCCGCCCGTCTCGCGATCCGCGGCTACACCCGCTCGATCATCACCGATCGCACGGGGATCGATCTCGACCTCGGGGACCTCTCGCTCGCGGCGGGCGTCACGGTTCCGCTGATCGTCGCCGTCGTCGCGATCGCCGTGTCGTCGATCCGCCTCCAGTCGATGGAAGTCGCCTGACGACAGTCCGGGTCAGGCACACACTGTCGCTTCGACCTCGTCGGCGACCTCGCGGACGAACCGGACCGTGTCACCCATCATCGGGCGGTCGACCGGGTTGGTCGACTGCCCGTGCCGGATGTCGATCGCACGTTCGAGCAGCGCACGATCGGTTGCGAACTGATCGATCGTCCGTCGCCCGGCCTCGGTCTTGGACACGACGTCACCCGTTCGGGCGGTGACCAGCATGCGTGCGATTCCGAGGGCGCACCACGACACGGTCGACGCGTCGAACTCGTCACGGTCGGGTGATGTGGCCAGTGCCTGCTCGATCTGGTCGGCCACTCCTCGCCAGTACGAGTTCGTGTTCTCCCGAACGAAGTCGCACACTGCGCTGTCGTCGTCGAACACCTCGAGTTCTGCGACTGCTGGTCCGCGGACCACGACGCCGTGCCGCGCGAGCGTGCGCCACGTCACCGGGTGGCACTCGAAGCACTGATCGTCGTGATGGAACTCGTCAGCGAGCGACCACGGACGGACGAGTCGCTGCGGTCCGGTGGTGACGTCGGTCCACTCGAGACGCGGGCCGTCGACGTCGACACCGGGGTTGTCGGTGGCCGCCGTCTCGTGCGCCGATGTCAACGCCACCACGTCGTCGGCGACGACCTCGCGAGAGGTGAAGGCGATCACGTCGACGTCGCTGCCCGGCCGCCAGTCGCCGAGCGCCGCCGAGCCGACCACGTACAGCCCGTCGATGAGCCCGGGCACGAGCTCGTCATGACGTGCGAGCCACCGAGCGATGGCATCGACGACGGGCTGGGGGAGGTCGGGAACCGGGGTCACCGGCCCAGCGTCGCAGCACGGAGCCGACAGGGTGGGTCAGGCGCACTCCGTCGTCACGACGAAGCGACGGTGTGTGCCCGACCCACTGTGTCGTTCAGGCGGGCGCGCTCGCCCGGACGGAGGCGGCGAAGAGGCCCGGCCCGGTCTCGTGCGTCCGCTCGATCGAGGCCTCGACGAGACCGACCTCGGAGAGCAGCGACAGGTACTCGGACTCCCGCAGCGCGCCGGCGCCGCACTCGGCCCACTCCTCGCCACCGTTCGGTGCGGCGTGCGCGTCGTCGGCGACCACGTCGGAGATGGCCACGCGTCCACCGGGACGGAGCACGCGGGCGATCTCCGCCACGACCGGCCGCTTGTCGGGCGCCAGGTTGATCACGCAGTTCGAGATCACGACGTCGACGGACCGGTCGGGGAGTGGCAGATCTTCGATCATCCCGTGAAGGAACTCGACGTTCTCGATGCCGGCCTCGGCGGCGTTGCGGCGGGCGAGGTCGAGCATCTCGTCGAGGAAGTCGACGCCGTACGCCTTGCCGGTCGGGCCGACCCGCCGGGCCGAGAGGATCACATCGAGTCCCCCGCCGGAGCCGAGGTCGAGAACGGTGTCGCCCTCGCGCAGGTCGGCCAGCGCGTACGGGTTGCCACACCCCATCGACGTGCCGGCCAGATCGTCGCCCGCCGCCTCGACCGCGTCACCGTCGTAGCGGGCGGCGCCCCATCGCTCGTCGGGTCGGTCGGGATCGCGCAGGGTCCCCTCCTCGACCGCCGCGGCCGCCCGGCGGTAGTAGTCGCGGACGTCGGCGTGGATCCCCGCGTCGGCAGCGTGTGCCTCGGTCGTCGCGTCGGTGGTCTGGTCACTCATGTCACGTCTCCTGGTTCTGGGTCTCGAGGAACTCGGGGTCGATGCGGCCCATCACCACGTCGGCGGCCGACGGGAAACATCCGATACAGGCGTCGTTGACGCGCCACCAACTCGACGTGCCTTCCCGCTCGACGAGCACGAATCGGACGTCAGCGAGCTTGGCGAGGTGGTGCGACACGGTCGACTGTCCGACGTCGAGGCGCTCCGTGATCTCGCCCACGCTCAGCGGCCGGCGCTCGGTCGACAGCAGGTGGAGGATCAGTACCCGTGTCGGATCGCCGAGGGCCGCGAACCACGACGCCCACTGGGTCGCGAGGTCGCGGCTGAGCGGAAGAGCGGGCGCATCGACGATCGTTGCATTCATCGATGATCGACGATGGTCGATGAATGACCGATTGTCAAGGGTTCTCTGGACCGGCGGAATAGCGCGGCGCCGCTCCCGGTTCGCCCGGTCATGGCTCAGCTTCCGGATTCTCACGCCGACCTGCTCGACAAGACGACCTTCTGGCACATCGCCACCACCGGTCCGAAGGGCGAGATGCAGTCCTCACCCGTGTGGGGCGGACTCGACGACGACGGCAACTTCGTGTTCTCCCTTACCCGGGGGCGCCAGAAGTTCACGAACCTCGAGGCCAACCCATCGATCGCCATCTCGGGCATCGACCCCGAGAACCCGTACCGCTACCTCGAGATGCGCGGCACGGTCGCCCGCGTCGACGACGATTCGTCGAACGCGTTCATCGACTCGATGGCCAACAAGTACATGGGCGTCGACGCCTACCCGTTCCACCAGCCCGGCGACGAGCGGGTGAAGATGGTCGTGTCGATCGACCACACGACCCAGATGGGCTGATCGCCGCACCCCCCACTCGGGCGCCGGCCGTCAGCGGAGGGGTTCCGACCAGGCGATCCAGTTCTCGTCGAGTTCGTCGTCCGTGAGCGACGCACCTCCAGGCGAGACGACGATCGTGTCGGTCACCTCGGCGGACGCAGCGGTGGGCGTGAAGTCGGGTGCGTCGAAGACGGCGACGCCCTCCACGGCGAACGGGGCGATGATCACCACCGCGTGACCGGCCGACGAGTCGTTGGTGGCGATCCACGACGGGTCGGCGAACCGGTCGAACCCGGTGCCGTTCCCGAGGCCGAAGACCACGTCGCTCTGCCCGCCGGCCGCAGTCCATTCGGCGAAGATGCTCGTGGCGGGGTCGTCGAACAGCCACGAGGGCCAGTCGCCCGGACCGATCGGTGACAGTCCCGGCTGCGTGCCGAAGAAGGAGATGCCGCACGCCCCGGGGCACGCGTTCGGATCGCCGTCGAAGATCGCGACGGCGATCGTCTGCTCGGGGATGTTCGTGGAGTACGCGGTGTCGAACACGCTGCGAACGATCCACGCGTCGGACCAGGTGGTCGGCAGGATCACGTCCGTCGTGGCGACCGTGGTGGCAGCAAAGCCGGCGAGGCCCAACCTGGGCGCTGACAGGTCGGGCGTCCCGCCCACGTACGCATCCGACGGGTCGATCTGGAGTTGGTTCGTCTGCGCCTCGATCAGAAGCTCGGCGGTGACCCGGGAGATCGTGTCGGTCCCCCACTCGGGCAGGATGAGCAGATCGTCCGGCTCCGGATCGGGTGCGTCGGTCTCGGCGGGTTCGTCGGTCTCGGATGGCGCATCGGTGGCGGCGGGCGGCTCCGTCTCCGCGGGAGCGTCCGTCTCGTCGGGTGGTTGCGATTCCGCCGTGGTCTCGACGTCGGGTTCCGTGTCCGCCGGTGCCTCGGTCTCGGGCGGTGCTTCGGTCTCGGCGGTGGCGTCGTCGTCGGACTCACCGTCGTCACCGAAGCAGCCGGCGGTGACCAGCAGTCCCGCCGCCATGATCGCGGCTGTCAGTCGTCTCATCGGGGCCCCCTCCCGTCGAAGTTCGCCGAGAGTAGCGCGCCGACACTCTGCGAGGCCAACGATTGCCCCGGGTCGGGCGTTGCGTGGGCACACTGGTGACGTGTTGTTCGCTGATCTTTCCGCCGCCTCTCAGCGTGTGGCGGCGACCTCGAAGCGCAACGAGAAGGTCGCGATCCTGGCCGACGCTCTCCACCTGGCAGCCGATGACGAGGTCGATCTGGTCGTGTGGTTCCTCACCGGACGGACGCCGCTCGGCCGGATCGGTGTCGGCTGGGCGACGATCGCCGACGTCCGACCCGAACCCGCCGACGCACCCGTCCTCACCGTCCGCGACGTCGATCAGACGCTGCGCCGGATCGAGGACACGACGGGCGCGGGGAGCCAGCAGGCGCGTCGCGATCGTCTCCACGATCTGCTGTCGGCCGCGACCGAGTCCGAACAGCGTCTCCTCCGCGGGATTCTCTCGGGGGAGCTGCGTCAGGGCGCGCTCGACGGGGTGATGGCCACCGCCGTCGCTCAGTCACACGGGGTTCCGGTCGCCGCGGTGCGTCGCGGTGCGATGATGTCGGGAGACCTGGCCGTGGCCGCCGCGGTCGTCCGGCGGGGTGGTCGCAGCGCCCTCGAGTCGATCTCGCTCGAAGCGTTGCGGCCGGTCCAGCCGATGCTCGCCGCCACCGCGGGGTCGGTCGCGGACGCCATCGGGGAGACCGGTGAGGCGTCGGTCGAGTGGAAGCTCGACGGGGCGCGTGTCCAGGCTCATCGCCGCGGCGACGACGTCCGGTTGTTCACCCGGAACCTGAACGACGTGACCGATCGG
>JBCDAK010000140.1:0-12517 GCA_039185545.1 Actinomycetota bacterium | reverse complement strand
GCTCGACGAGGTCAGCTTTCACCCCGCCTATCACCGCTTGATGGCGCTTGGGCTCGAAGCCGGCTACGCCGCCCTTCCTTGGGAACCCGGCGGCGGCGGTCACGCGACGCACGCAGCGCGTACGAGAAGATCGGTGCCGAGCTGGTGAAGGAGGTCGCCAAGAAGACCGACGACGTCGCCGGCGACGGCACCACCACCGCCACCGTGCTCGCCGCGTCGATGGTGCGGAACGGGTTGCGCAACCTCGCGGCGGGCGCCAACCCCATGGCGCTGAAGCGCGGGATCGAAGCCGGCGTCGCCGCAGCGGTCGACGCCATCGCTGCCTCCGCGCAGCCGGCCGACGCCAAGGAGCAGATCGCATCCGTCGCCGCCATCTCGTCGGCCGACGCCGAGGTCGGCCAGGTCATCTCCGACGCGATCGACAAGGTCGGCAAGGACGGAGTGATCACGGTCGAGGAGGGCCAGACGTTCGGCATGGAGATGGACCTCGTCGAGGGCATGCGCTTCGACAAGGGCTACCTGTCGCCGTACATGGTCACCGACACCGAGCGCATGGAGGCGGTGTTCGACGACCCCTACCTCCTGTTCGTGCAGTCGAAGGTGTCGTCGATCAAGGACCTCGTGACCATCCTCGAGGGTGTGATGCAGTCGGGCCGGTCGCTCGTGATCATCGCCGAGGACGTCGAGGGCGAGGCGCTCGCGACACTGGTCGTCAACAAGATCCGGGGCACCCTCAAGGCGGCCGCCGTGAAGGCGCCCGGCTTCGGCGACCGGCGCAAGGCGATGCTCCAGGACATGGCCACCCTCACCGGCGGCCAGGTCATCAGCGAGGACATCGGCCTGCAGCTCGAGAACGTCACCGTCGATCTGCTCGGCCAGGCCGCGCGCGTGGTCATCGCGAAGGGTGAGACGACCATCGTCGACGGAGCGGGCGACTCCGATGCGATCGCCGGCCGGATCAACCAGATCAAGGCCGAGATCGAGAACACCGACTCCGACTACGACCGCGAGAAGCTCCAAGAGCGCCTCGCCAAGCTCACCGGCGGTGTCGCCGTCCTCAAGGTCGGTGCAGCGACCGAAGTGGAGCTCAAGGAGAAGAAGCACCGCATCGAGGACGCCGTGTCCACCACGAAGGCGGCGATCGAGGAAGGTGTGGTCGCCGGTGGCGGCGTCACGCTCCTCCGCGCTCAGTCGGCGGTCATCGCCGTCGCTGACTCGCTCGAGGGCGACGAGGCGACCGGGGCTCACCTCGTGGCCGACTCGCTGTCGGGACCCATCGAGCAGATCGCGGTCAACGCCGGGCTCGACGGTGGAGTGGTTCGCTCGAAGGTGATGTCGCTGACGGGCAACGAGGGGCTGAACGCCGCCACGGGCGACTACGAGGACCTCGTCTCGATCGGCGTCATCGACGCCGCGAAAGTCACTCGGTCGGCCCTGCAGAACGCGGCGTCGATCGCCGCGCTGTTCCTCACCACCGAGGTCGTCATCGTCGACAAGCCCGAGGCCGAGCCGGCGATGCCCGGCGGCATGGGCGACATGGACTTCTGATCACGCCTGGGGTCAGACCCCAGGCGTGATGAGGGGCGCCCAGGCGTCGAGTTCGCGGAGGACGTCGTCGCGCAGGTGTGACGAGAGGGTCAGCACCGCCCGATCGACTCCTTCGCTCGCGAGCGTCTCCAGTCCGGACGGCTCGGTGGAGGCACCGAACACGCTGACCGTGATGTCGCCGCGATCTCGTCCGACCCGATCGCACGCCTCGTCGAGTCGCTCGAGACGCGACGCGAGCGAGGGCCTGGCGCTGATCGGCATCCACCCGTCGGCCCAGCGGGCCACGTGGTCGAGCAGCCTCGGACCCCACCCGCCACCGATGTGGACCGACGGACCGCCGGGTTGCGCCGGCTTCGGTTCGGCCCACGACGGCGTGAGCGACACGTGGTCGCCGTCGTACGCGGCGACGGGATCGCGCCACAGCGTGCGGATGAGCGCCACCGACTCCTCGGCTCGCTCCCAGCGGCTCGCGAACTCCACGCCGTGCGACGCGTACTCCTCGCGGTTCCAACCCATCCCGATGCCGAATTCGACGCGACCACCCGACAGGTGGTCGAGCGTGGCGTACTCCTTCGCCGTCCAGATCGGATCGCGAGCGGCCACGAGCGAGACGCTGGTCCCGAGACGAATCCGATCGGTGACTGCGGCGGCCATCGACAACGAGACCGTCGCGTCGAGGAGCTGGTGGTACACGTCGGGCAGCGGCTCACCCGAGAGCGAACCCGGCCACGGCGTCTCCCGACTGGTCGGGATGTGACTGTGTTCGGGGAGCCACAGCGACTCGAACCCCCGCTCCTCGACGGCCCGAGCGAGCTCGGCCGGGTGGATCCCGTCATGTCCCGACATGAGGGTGATGCCGATTGGCAGGGCTCGGGGCGATGACGTCACGCACCGGAACGTAACGTCGAGCCGGGGGAACGCTTCGAGATGGAGGCACGACCATGCTCGACCTGACCGACATCGGCCGCTATTGGGCTCGCATCCGACCCGATGGCATCGGCCTCACGTTCGAGGGCCGTTCGTTCACCTGGGCGGAACTCGATCGAGCGTCCGACGAACTCGCCGCCGGCTTCGCCGAGTTGGGCGTCCGACCGGGGGATCGCGTCGGCCTCCTCATGCACAACCGGCCCGAGTGGTGTGACGTCACCATGGCCGCGCTGAAGCTCGGCGCGATCGTCGTCCCGGTCAACGTCCGGTTCACCGCCTCGGAGCTCGCGTACGTGGTCGCCGACGCCGATTGCCGACTCGTCGTGAGCGAGGCGGCGTTCGCCGACGTGCTGTCGGGGGTCGCCGATCGACGGGTCCTGCTGGCCGATGAGTTGGACCGGCATCGACGCACCGGCGAGCGACCGACGATCCCGGACGAGCGTGGCGGAATCTCTCCGGCGTTCATCTGCTACACGTCGGGAACCACCGGCGATCCGAAGGGCGCTGTCCTGACCCACGCGTCGTGGAACGCGGGGTCGCAGGGGTGGGCGCAGGCGATGGCCCTCGGGCCCGACACCAACACGCTCCTGCCGTTCCCACTCGCGTTCACGGGCGGCCTGGCCGTCTGGCTGTTCACCTACTGGGCGGGCGGGAGGGTCGTGCTCGAGCGCGCCTTCGAGCCGACCCGTGCGCTCGAGTTGATCGAGGCCGAGAGGATCACCGGGCTCTTCGCCGTCCCTGCGATCTACCAGGCGCTCGTCGCACATCCCCGCTGGGGCGACACCGATCTCTCGTCGTGGCGTGTCGCCTCGTCGGGTGGCGCTGCGGTTCCGGAGGCCCTGATCCGGGCCGTTCAAGCGCGTGGGGTCCCGATGGCCCAGGGCTTCAGTCTGACCGAGGCGTCGGCCGCCGGGACGGTGCTCCCGCCGCGCGACGCCCTCGACAAGCTGGGGTCGGCCGGTCTCGCGGTGCTGCACGGCACGATCAGCGTCGTCGACCCCGACGGCCCCGACGACACACCGCTCCCGCCCGGCGAGGTCGGGGAGATTCTCGTCGGCGGACCGCAGATCATGGCCGGGTACTGGAATCGTCCCGACGCGAGCGCCGAGGCACTGCGCGGGGGTCACCTGCACACGGGCGACCTCGGGCACGTCGACGAGGACGGATACCTCTACGTGGTCGACCGGATGAAGGACATGCTGATCTCGGGCGGTCTCAACGTGTATCCCGCCGAGATCGAGCGAGCGCTCGGAGCCCTCGCGGGTGCCACCGAGCTCACCGTGATCGGTGTGCCTGACGAACGGTGGGGTGAGACACCGGCGGTCATCGCGGTCGGCGACGCCTCGACCGTGACCGGTGACGCGGTGCTGGCGGCACTCGGCGACGATCTCGCCGACTTCAAGCTCCCCCGCTACGTGATCGTGCGCGACGAGCCGTTGCCGCGCGGGATGTCCGGCAAGGTCCTCAAGCGGGAACTCGTCGAGACGTACCGAGACCTCGCGACGACGGCGACCCCCATTCGATGATCACGCTCCGGGTCTGACCCGGGCGTCGTGTCAGTCGTCGTGGTCGTCGACGAGTTCGTTCTGCAGGTCGTCGAGGACGGTCTCGTCGAACACGGTGTCGTCGATGGTCGAATCGGCGACGGCGAGCCACACGAACACTCCGACGACCGTCGCCACGAGGGGCACCAGCACGAACACCCAGACCTGACCGAGTGCGTTGGGATCGGTGTCGGAGAAGAGCGCCGACCCGAGCGAGCGCGCCGGGTTGAGCCCGCCGCCGTCGATCCCCAGCAGGACCAGGTGACCGACCGCGTACGCCGCACCCGTGGCGAGTGCGACGCCGCCGAGGCCGTAGCCGTCGACGACGGCCATCAGCAGGACGACCACGAGGATGACGCCGAAGACCAACTCGGCGGCGATGACCGTGCCCAACTCACCGAAGCCAGAGCGGTCCCAGCCGTTGGCCCCGGCCGTCACGCGCGTCTGATCGTTGAGACCCCAGATGGCCGCGGCACCGGCGATGGCGCCGACGACCTGACCGACCCAGTCGCCGACGGCCTCGCGTGGGCTGATCTCGCGCACGAGGAGGAGCGCGAGCGAGAACATCGGGTTGGCGACCGCCCCGATGACGCCGATCGCGATCGCGAGCCCGACGCCGAACGAGACGGAGGCGGCGAACGTGTCGACGTTGTCGCCGAGCACGACGACCCCGGGTCCCGCGAGCATCAGCACGAAGGTCCCGACGCTCTCGGTCACGACGTTGCGCGCCACCGACGGTGAGGTCGACGACGCGACGGGCTCGACGGTCGTGTCGACGTCGGTCGTGTCCATGTGCGCCACCGTACTTTCCGCACCTCCGGCCGCCGGTTTCCGACACGTCGACCGTCCCTCGACCCGACCGAACGGACGCGGTCGTAGGCTCGATCGGGTGCTCGGACTCGTGACCGCCGAGGTCGCCGCCCCGCTCGACCCGGACCTCGAGCCACTCGCCGACGCCTGCCGCGATCGGCTCGGCGCCGATGCGGTGCGAGTCGTCGACTGGCACGACGGCGACGTCGACTGGTCGTCGTTCGACGCCGTCATCATCCGGTCGACGTGGGATTACACGACTCGGCTCGACGAGTTCCTCGCGTGGGTCGACCGCGTGTCCGCGGTGACGAGCCTCATCAACGACGGCGAGATCATCCGCTGGAACGCGGACAAGGTGTATCTCCGCGACCTCGCCGCCGATGGCATCGCGGTGACCCCGACCGTCTTCGTCGAGCCCGGTCACCAGCCACCAGCGGTCGAAGGCGTCCACGTGGTGAAACCCAGTGTCGGTGCCGGGTCGGCCGGTGCACGCCGATGCGATCCCGACGAGGTCGGCGACCACGTGGCGGCGCTGCACCGAGACGGACGAACCGCGATGGTCCAGCCGTATCTCGAGCGGCTCGACGCACTCGGCGAGACCGCTCACTGCTTCGTGCCCGGGCCGGTCGGGACAGGTCCGGTCTTCAGTCACGCGTTCGGGAAGGCGGCGATCCTCCGGAGCACCGACGTCGAGCAGGTGGGCGACCTCTTCGCCAAGGAGGACATCACCACCCGCGTCCCCACCGACGCCGAACTCGATCTCGCGCGGGCGGTCCTGGAGGCCCCGTCGATCACTCGCTTCGGCGACGTCGGCTTCGCCCGGATCGACATCGCGCCGATGCGCAACCCCGACGGGACCGACCGTTTCGTCGTGATGGAAGCCGAGCTGATCGAGCCCTCGTTCTACTTCGAGAAGACGCACGGCTCGGTCGAGGTCTTCGCCGACGCTCTGGTCCGACGGCTGAGCAACGGGAGCGTGTCGACGTGACGCGAGCGCGAACCGAACGTCTGCTCGTCGAGAGGGTCGATCGCGGCGACGACGGATGGGCACGTGGACGCCGGCCCGACGACCTCATCGTCGAGGAGCCCATGACGGTCCAGCTCGACGGAACGGTCGTCACCACCACGATGCGGACTCCCGGACACGACTACGAGCTGGCGGGGGGGTTCTGCTTCACCGAGGGACTCCTCGCGGGCGCCCCCGTCCACGGGATCCGGTACTGCGCCGACGCGAGCGCCGTCGACAGCCAGTTCAACGTCGTCACCGTCGAGACCGGCGGCACGGCGCCCACTCCGACGCCGCGACTCGGCACGACGTCGTCGAGCTGCGGATGGTGCGGCAGCGACCAACTCACCGAGCTCGCCGACCGGCTCGACCCGCTGCCGCCACACGAGCCGTTCCCGCTCGACGTCCTCGCCTCGGTGACCGACCGCGTCATCGACGACCAGGGCCTCTTCGCCCGAACCGGGTCGGTCCATGCCGCCGCCGCGTTCGATCGGACCGGAACGCCGGTCGTGATCCGCGAAGACGTCGGCCGTCACAACGCGGTCGACAAGGTGGTCGGATCGCTCCTGCTCGACCGGCCGAGCCGGGTGCCCGCCGACGACCTCGGGCTGTTCGTGAGCGGTCGGGCGTCGATCGAGATGGTCCAGAAGGCCTGGTCGGCGGGGTTCCACACCCTGGTCGCCGTCAGCGCACCCACGTCGCTCGCGGTCCGGGCCGCGCGACGTGCCGGGCTCGTCCTCGCCGGCTTCGTCCGCCCCGACGGTTTCAACGTCTACTCGGCTCCCACCGAGGCCGACGGCCGTAACCTGGGGGCATGAAGCTCGACGAAGGTCTCGGCGTCGTCCACCTCCTCGGCAAGACCGGTCCGACGACCGACCCCGAGGCGGTCCTCACGGCCATCAAGGCGGCCGAGGCCGACGAGGCACAGGTGGTCACCGCGGCGATGCTCGGCCACAAGGCCGACGTGTGCGTGATGGCGCTGTCGCCCGACTGGCGGGTCCTGCGGACGCTTCAGACCGGCCTGCAACGAGCGGGTCTCGACGTCATCGACAGTTACGTCTCCATCACCGAGGTCAGCGAGTACGCCGCCGGCATGCCCGAGGAGATGCTCCGGCCGCGGCTGTACCCCGAGCTCCCGCCGGAGGGATACGAGACCTTTTGCTTCTACCCGATGAGCAAGAAGCGCGAGGGACACGCCAACTGGTACACCACGAGCTTCGACGACCGGCGCGACATGATGATGGAGCACGGCAAGAGCGGCCGGAACTTCGCCGGCAAGCTCGTGCAGCTCATCACCGGATCGACAGGGCTCGACGACTTCGAGTGGGGCGTCACACTGTTCGCCAAGTCGCCCGAGGTGGTCAAGGACGTCGTGTACACGATGCGCTTCGACGAGGCGTCGGCGCTCTACGGCGAGTTCGGCACGTTCTACGTCGGGTACCTCGACGACATCGAGAACATCCTCGGCCACCGCGCCGCCGGCTGATCCTCGGCCTCCGCGTCGTCACGCCCCAGCCCGGTCGTCCGGAACCTCGTCACACCGACACGGGGAACGTCGTGTCGAACTCGGGCGTGCCATCGTCGCCGACCACGAAGGTCTCGAACTCGGCGCGACTCGTCTCGCCCGTCCGTGTGAGCTCGGCGGTTCCGGACCGACCGTTGTAGTTGATCTGCAGGCCCTGATCGATCCGCTGCGCGCACTGTTCGAAGGTGCTGCACGGCGACCCACCCGTGGACACCGACGGCATCTGACTCGCGATGAGCGCCGGCGCGTCGGAGCCTCCTTGGAGCGCTGCCAGTGCGATCAGGTTGATGCAATCCTCGACCTGCACCTCGAACGGGCCGGTGGTGATCGCGCCCTCGTCGTCGCGGATGACGACGGCGGGAGCGATGCCGACCACCCGACTGCGGAACTCGTCGGACAGTTCGGCGAGAGCCGGCGCCGACTCACTGTTGCGCACTGCGTCGTTGACGACGATCCGACGGGCATCGACCGATGCGTCGTCGAGGATCGACAGCACCGACAGGGTGTCGGCGGCCGACGCGAGCACGATCACCACGTCGGCGCCGAGATCGAGGGCGTCGACGAGCGCATCGGGCGCGTCGACGACCGCCGGAGGAACGCCGACGGTGGACGCCACCCCGATCGAACGCTCTCGGAGCGAGTCCTCGGCGGCGGCTGCGAACGATCGGCCGAACGGGTCGTCGACGTGGACGATGAGCGCGTCGGCGGCCCCGGTTCGCTCGACGCGGTCGGCGATCGCCTCGGCCTGCAGGGCATCGGAGGGAACGGTCCGGAAGAACAGCCCGTCGTCGGGGAAATCGGTGAGGTCGATCGCCGACGCCGTCGCCGAGCAGGACACGATCTGGGCGTCGACCGCCACGTCGAGTGCAGCGGTGGCGGTCAGCGACGACACCGGTCCCACCATGGCGTCGACGTCGATGTCATCGGCCGCGAGCACCTCGACCGCCGCTGCGGCCGACGTGAGGGTGTCGCCGTCGACGACCACGAACAGCTCGACGTCGGTGCCCAACACGCCGCCCACGTCGTTGATCTGCTCGACGGCCTCCTCGGCGCTCGCCTCGATCGACGCACCGATCGTGGCCGGCTCGGCCGGGACGACGAGACCGATGCGCAGGACTTCGTCGTCGACGCGCACCGGCGGCGAGTCGGTGGTGGTCGGGGCGACGGTGGTCGCGATCCCCGTGGTGGGCTCGCCGTTGCACGCCGCGGCGACGAACGCGGAAAGCACGAGCACCACCGCTCCACGAATCGACCCGACCATCGGGCGCCGACCGTACTCCCGACGCACGCATCGATGATCGCAGCCGCACTCGTGCGGACGCGGCGGCGACCATATGCTCTGGCCCATCGCAGCGGACCCGACCCCCACCGTTCCACCCTCCCAGGAGGGCGAACGCGCCGCTCACATTCGCGCGGCCGCGGAGGACCACGCCGTGACGACGGCGAGCGACGAGGAGTGGGGCCACTCGTACTGCGCAGCGCTGGCGGGCCTGACCGACGACTGGGTGACCGAACTGTTCGAGCGGGCCCTCGAGGCGAACCCCAGCCGGCATCGGGTGGCGCTGCTCGCCGCCGGCGGGTACGGCCGAGGTGAGCTCGCGCCGTTCAGCGATCTCGACCTCCTGATCGTCCACGACGCGAAGCCACGCAAGGTCGCCGGCGAGATCGAGCCGCTCGCCAGCGCCATGTGGTACCCGATCTGGGATTCGGGCGTGAAGCTCGGTCATGCGGTCCGACGTGTCGACGAGCAGATCGGTCTGGTCAACGGCGACCTCGACTCCGCCACTGCACTCCTCACCGCGCGGCCGCTCGCCGGCGACCGCGAACTCGCCGACGAGGTGATCATCCGCGGTCGGCGAGCGTGGGAGAAGGACCGCTCCGCCTTCCTCGAGGGCCTGCGCACACGGACGCTGGCCCGCCAGGCCGAGTCGGCCGATGTGGCGTACCGACTCGAACCCGACCTCAAGAACGGGCACGGAGGCCTTCGCGACGTCCAGACGGTCTGGTGGGCGGTCGCGACCGGGCTCGACGTGGTGGAACAGGACCGCAGCGACCTGTGGGACTGCTACCGGGTCCTCCTCCGCGCTCGGGTCGCGCTCCACCTGGCGACCGGGCGTCCCGGCGACGTGATGCGGCTGGAGGATCAGGACCAAATCGCCGTGGCCGGACGCTGGGCCGACGCCGACGAGATGATGGCCGACGTCGCCGCCGCGGGACGGCGGGTGTCATGGATCTGCGACGAGACCTGGTCGCGCACGGTCGATCGCGACCACGAACCCGGCCGAGCGATCGCTCCGGGCATCGTCTACACCCGGGGCGAGATCGCCCTCGGCGACAGCGCCGACCCGGTCACCGACCTGACCTTGCCGCTCCAAGCGGCCGTCGCGGCGGCGCGACTCGACTGCCGGATCTCTCGACCGGCCCTCGACCTCCTCCACGAGCGGGTGCCGCAGTGGCCGCGACTGTGGCCCGTCGGCGCCAAGCAGGAACTGGTGGCCCTGCTGCTCGAGGGGCACCGGGCGATCAAGGTGCTCGAGGCGCTCGACCAACGCGGTCTGTTCTCCCGCTTCCTCCCCGAGTGGGAGGCGGTGCGATCGAAGCCGCAGCGCAACGCGTACCACCGCTTCACCGTCGACCGACACCTGTGGGAGGCGGCGGCCAATGCCGCCGAGTTGGTCGACCGGGTCGATCGGCCCGACCTCCTCGTCGTCGGCGCACTCTTCCACGACATCGGCAAGGGGTACCCCGGCGACCACACCGAGGTCGGGATGGACCTCGTCCGATCGATCGGTCCCCGTCTCGGGTTCTCACCCGGAGACGTCGACATCCTGATCAGGCTCATCGAGATGCACCTGCTGCTCCCCGACGTCGCGATGCGGCGCGATCTGGCCGATCCCGCCACGCTCGACCTCGTCGCCCGCGAGGTGCGCACGCCGCAGGTCCTCGATCTGCTCCACGCCCTCACCGAGGCCGACTCGAAGGCGACCGGACCCTCCGCGTGGGGGAGCTGGAAGGAAGGTCTCGTCAACGAGCTGGTCGCTCGCACCCACCACGTCCTCGACGGTGGCGAGGTCTCCGAGGTCACGTGGCGACTCTTCCCCGACGCCGAGACGCTCGAGCTGATGGCGGCCGGCGAGACCACGTTCATCAGATCCGACGAGACGATCACCGTGGTCACGCGAGACAGCGCGGGAACCTTCAGCAAGGTCGCAGGTGTCCTGTCGCTGCACGGCCTCGACGTCGTCCACGCCCAGGCCCACTCCGACGAACACGGCATGGCGGCCTCGCAGTTCCGGGTGGTCGAGGGCGAGGCCGGACTCAACTGGCGGTCGCTCACCTCGGATTTGCGCAAGGCGCTCGACAACCGGCTCGCGATCGCCGCCCGACTCGACGAGCGGGCCGCCACGTACCGGCGTCGACGCCGATCGCAGGCCCACGATCCGGGGCCGCCGCGCGTGAAGTTCATCGACGACGGGTCGAGCAACGCCACCGTCGTCGAGGTGCGCGCCCTGACGAAGATCGGCATCCTCCACCGCATCACCAAGGCGATGACCGAACTCGGTCTCGACATCCGACACGCCACGGTGCAGACGATCGGGATGGAGGTCGTCGACACCTTCTACGTGCGGACACGCGACGGCGAGCTGGTCACCAACGGCCCTCACCGCAAGGAGATCCACAAGGGGCTGGTCCACGCCGCGTCGTGACCCCGGTCGACGTGGCGACCGGTCGACGACCGGTCGCGGCGCAGCTCCGCCGTGATCGGCTGGGTACATTGCGGACGTGGCCGACGCTCGCGACCTCGCCCGCTGGAGCGAGACGCTCTCGGCCATCGCCCGAACCGGGATGGCCTTCACCGAGAACCTCTACGAGCGCGAGCGCTACGAGGAGGTGCTCCACGTCGCCGCCGACATCAAGGCCGCGGCCAAGCGCGCCGAGCAGGCCCGCTCCGACGAGGTCGCCGCCGACGATCCGTCCGTCGAAGCCGAGATCGACCACTTCGTGGGCGAGTGGCTCGACAACGTGGGCGAGGGAGTACCCGGCTACGTCACGCCGAAGGTCGCGGTCGGTGCGGTGGTCGGCAACGAGAACGGTGAGATCCTCCTCGTCCAGCGCAAGGACTCGGGCATCTGGCTCTACCCCACCGGCTGGGCCGACGTCGGGTACTCGCCGTCCGAGGTGGCGGTGAAGGAGGTCTCCGAGGAGACGGGGATCGACTGCGTCGTCGACGGTCTCGTCGGTGTGATCGACGGCCAGCGGATGGGCTTCAGCCGCTTCGGCATGTACATGCTGCTGTTCCACTGCACCGCGACCGGCGGCGAGCTGCGTCCGCATCCGCTCGAGACGAGCGATGTCGGATGGTTCGCCCGTGACGCACTGCCCGAGCACACGGCCGGCGCGCAGTGGTGGGGACCGATGGCGTTCGCGGCGATCGATCGCGCCGAGCCCATCGCGGCGTCGTTCGACGAGGTCCGCGAACCGGTCTGGCGGACGGGCGACGACTGAGACCGCCCGGCGATCAGTCGTCGGTGTTGTCGCGGAGGAACTGCTCGACTTCGTCGACCAGCGTGTCGGGATCGACCGGTTCGGCGTTGGTCAGGTCGTCGGCGCTCTCGTCGACCTCGTCACTCATCCGTTCGAGTCGCGACAGGTACTCGACCATGTCGTCGTCGTCACCGATCAACGCGTCGACACGGGCGTCGTACTCGGCGGCCGCGGGCGCGAGCCGGCTGAGCGGAGCCGGTGTTCCGAGCATGGCGCACGCACGTTCGACGACCGCCATGGCGGCCTTGGGCGACGGCACCTGCGAGGCGTAACCGGGCACCGCTGCCCACAGTGACGCCGACGGGAGGTCGACGGCCGCCGCCTGATGGTGGAGGACCCCGACGATGCCGGTCGGGCCCTCGTACTGCGACCGCTGCAGCTCGAAGCGTTCGATGAGGCCACTGTCGGACGCCGTGCCGATGAGGGGAACCGGGCGCGAGTGCGGCACGTCGGCGAGCAGCGCACCGAGGGTGAGCAACATCGACGCCGAGTACCGCTCGGCGACGCCGATGATCTGGTCGCAGAAGAGCCGCCACCTCAGAGCCGGCTCGGGCCCGAGGACGAGGATCACGTCGCCGCCCGGGATCGACGCCGACCACAACCCGACGGTGG
>JBCDAK010000139.1:0-12569 GCA_039185545.1 Actinomycetota bacterium | reverse complement strand
GTGAGTGAGCCCTCGACAGGCTCCACTCTCCATCCACTCCTCGTCGTCGGTGCGGATGGGTAGATCGATGGCGGTCATGTCGTGTCGGTCCCCTTCACGGCGCCGTCGTGCTCCTCAACGCCTCCCCTGGCATTGACACAACGGATCTGGTCGGTAGAAATCTAAGCGAAATCAATCGTCCAGTCAATTGCAGATTGCAACAACCGCGAGCGGTTCTCGACCACGACGAGCGGTCACGACGCCACATGCCGTTGAGATTCCACGACGATCGAGATCTGGCATCGTTCCGGGCTGGTGCTCAGCGACTACATTTTTCGTCATGACAGAATCGGCCATGGATCGGCACACTGCGGACTCGGGTGCCGATTCGGGCGAACTGTCGACCGATCAGCCGACCGACCGGTGCCGGTGGTGCCGGAGGGTGCTGCCCCCACGACGGGGCCCCGGTCGACCCCGTGTGTTCTGCCGCCAGGCGTGCCGCCAATGGGACTGGGTGAGCCGTCAGCGGTCGGCCGACCGAGGCCTCGACGAGACCGAGGTCGTCGTCGACCGCACACAGCTCGATCGACTCCACGACGATCTGTACGTGCTCGAGTGCGCCGTGCAGGACACGCTGCGAGACCTCGCAGAGGACGACGTCGACGTGCGTGAGGTGCGGCGCGTCACCGAGTGGCTGCTCGACGCCTGCCACCCGCTGGTCGATCGCCAGCTCACCCCGAACTGAGCGCCGAGCGAACATCGATCATCCATCGAGAGTTCGATCAGGACGTCCAGCAGACGCCGATAATCATCGTTATGTTCAATCCTCGTTACATGGAAGCCAGAAAATTCCTCGTGAATCCAGATCAATATCTCGATCTCTACTTGAGGGTTGAATATGATGGTGGAGTCGTGCCGACCGTCGGCACCGAGGAGGACTCCCCATGTCACCCACGTCGTCGACGCGCACCCGCCGCCTGCTGGCCGGTGTCGCGCTGAGCGGAGCGCTCGCCCTCGGCGGGCTCGTGCTCCCCTCCCCCGCCGCCGCGGCGCCCGTCGCGCCGCTCGCTGCGCTGAGCTCCGACGTCGAAGGACTGCGTCAGGGCGCCAACGGAACCGCCGTGGCCGAGCTGCAGCGTGCCCTCATCCAGGCGGGGATCTCGGTCGGTGGCGGGGCCGACGGAGTCTTCGGTCCGGCCACGCACAGCGCGGTCAAGGCCTTCCAGGAGGCGCAGGGTCTCCCGGTGACCGGTGTGGTCGACGGCACGACGGCACACCGCCTCGATCGGGCGATCGGTGGTGACGGCACAGCCGGGTCCGAGGGGTTCGTCGGGCTCGAGCAGGGTGATCAGGGCGAGGCCGTTCGCGAGCTGCAGCAACGGCTCGACCAGTCGGGCGTCTTCGTCCCGGGCGGCGCCGACGGCGTCTTCGGTCCGGCAACGGCACGCGCGCTGCGCCAGTTCCAGTCCTGGAACGGCCTCGGCACCACCGGAACGGTCACCCAGGCCGTCGTCAACGTGCTCGATCTCGGGATCACGTCGTCCGCCAGCGGCTCGTCGGCGAGCAGCCCGTCGTCGGCCAGCACCTCCGCCAGCAGCGCGTCGGGCTCGACGAATCCGTTCGTCGGCCTGCAGCTGGGCTCCACCGGCGATCGCGTCGCACAGGTCCAGCGTGCGCTGCAGAACTCGGGGCTCATCGTGGTCGGCGGCGTCGACGGCGTGTTCGGCCCAGCCACGGCACGGACTCTCCGTGCGTTCGAGAAGATCCACGGACTCACCCAGGACGCAGTGGTCGGCGAACGCGAGGTCTCGCTGCTCGGGCTCGAGGCGTCGAGCGCGTCGGTGAGTCCGTCGAGCTCGTCCGGTTCGTCCGGTTCGTCCGGTTCGTCCGGTTCCTCCCCGTCGTCGGGCACGTCCGGGTTCGTCGGTCTCCGGGTCGGCGACTCCGGCCCGGCGGTGGCCGAGCTGCAGTCAGCGCTGCAAGATCTCGGCTTCGTGATCCGTGGCGGTGCCGACGGGAACTTCGGCGGTTCCACTGCGTACACGCTGCGGGCGTTCCAGTCGGTCAACAGCATCGCTCAGACCGGCGTCGTGACCCAACGCGGTGCCGACATCTTGAAGCTCGGCGAGGACCGCTCGTCGAGCCGCAGCTCGGGCTCGGGCTCGGTCACCCTCGACCGCTTCCCGATCCAGGGCTGGTGCGGGTTCGAGGACACGTGGCACGCCCCCCGCGGGAACGGACGCGTGCACGAGGGCGTCGACATCATCGCCGCTGAAGGCAAGCTCCTCTATGCCGTCACCGACGGCATCATCACGACGCTCTGGTACGACCAGCCGGGCTTGCGTGCCGGCAACGGCGTCAAGCTCGAGCAGCCCGACGGCACCTACTTCGTGTATCTGCACATGCAGGGCTTCGCCCCCGGCATCGAGGTCGGCACACGGGTGAAGGCCGGCGACGTTCTCGGGACCAACGGCAACACCGGTCTGAGCGCCACCGCTCACCTGCACTTCGAGATCCACCCGCGGGGCGGCGAGGCGATCAACCCGTATCCGATCGTGAAGGCGATGGACGAGTGCGCCGACACCACTCCGAAGTGGCAGGCCAGCTACCAGTGACCCCGTCCGTTCTCGTGAGCTCTGACGACCTCGGACGTCGTCAGAGCTCATCGGATCGAGGGGCGGCGTCCGCGAAATCGGCACAATCCGGACGTCGCGCGGTTCCTACCGTGGCCGGATGCATCTCGCCGATCGACTCGATCTGCCGACGGGTCTGACGGCGCGCCCCTATCGCGGGCGGGCCGATCATCCGGCGATGGCGGAACTGCTCACCGCGTATCGACGCGCGAAGGGTGACCCCGAATCGGTCCGCGCCGAGCACATGGACCAGAACTACGCCGAGCTCACCGACTGCGATCCCGAGCTCGACATCGCGATCGTCGAAGACGGCGCCGACCTCATCGGGTACTGCCGACCCACCCACGGTCACGTGCCCGACGGGTTCCACGATCTCGTGGTGTTCGCTCCGATTCATCCAGATCGCCATGGTCCCGACCTCTTCGACCTGATCATCGGCGCCGAGGAGCACCACCTCCTCAAGTGGCTCGACGGCGACGCACCGGGTCGGTACCGGGGGTATGCCGGACATCCCGGTCCCGCCGAAGAGCCGACCGGCGAGGCCGCGTGGTTCGAACGGCGTGGATACCGGACGGCGCACTGGAGTGCCTCGCTCCTGCGGTCGCATCTCGACGACGTTCCCGACCTCCCGCTGCCCGACGGAATCGAGCTGCGACCGGTGGAACCCGACCAGATGGAGTACATCGTCCGGGAACACAATCTGTGCTTCTCCGAGGACTGGGACTACGACCCCGAGCGGGCGAAGGACACCTCGTACATCATCGACGACCCCGATCGCGACGAGACGCTGTGGCAGGTGGCGTGGCACGGTGACCGGGTCGTCAGCCAGGTGAAGCCGTTCATCAACGAGGTCGAGAACGACGAGCGCGGGTACCAGCGGGGCTACGCCGAGTACATCTCGACCCACCCCGAGTACCGGAACCGCGGGATCGCGAAGGCGCTTCTGGCTCGTGCCCTCGTGGCGATCCGAGATCGCGGGATGACCGAGGCAGTGCTCGGTGTCGACACGAACAACCCGGGCGGAGCGCTCCAGCTGTATCAGGGCCTCGGCTTCGAGGTGCAGAGCTACGAGGCCGTGTACAAACGCCCGGTCGACTGATCGTTCGCGTGCGTTCGCCGCGGCCTCTCTGCACCGAACTCCGCGAGCTCGGCCGTTCTCGGCTCCCGCCCGGCGCGCCGCTACCGTCCCGCAGATGTACATCGACGGCAAGTGGGACGACGCTGTCGACGGCGGGACCTTCGCCGTCACCGACCCGGCGACCGGCGCGCATCTGGACGACGTCCCGGACGGAGGGTCCGCCGATGCCGAGCGGGCGATCGAGGCGGCGGACCGGGCGTTCGACAACTGGTCCCAGACGACGGCGCACGAGCGAGCCGACGTGCTGCTCGCCGCCTGGCGGCTGATGACCGAGCGGAGCGAGCAACTCGCCGAGCTGATGACCCGGGAGCAAGGCAAGCCGCTGAGGGCGAGCCGCGCCGAGGTCACGTACGCCGCCGACTTTCTCCGCTTCTTCGCCGAGGAGGCGACTCGGATCAGCGGCGAGTGGCTGGCGTCGAAGCGAGCCGACCAGCGGTTCCTGGTGGTCCATCAGCCGGTCGGCGTGGTCGCAGCGGTCACGCCGTGGAACTACCCGATCTCGATGCTGACCCGGAAGATCGGCCCGGCGCTCGCCGCCGGCTGCACCGTCGTGCTCAAGCCCGCGGAGGCCACTCCGCTGTGCGCCCGGGCTGTGTACGAGGTCCTCCACGATGCCGGTGTCCCGCCGGGGGTCGTGAACCTGGTCACGGCCCTCGACCCGAAGCCGATCGGCGAGGTCTTCACGTCGGACCCCCGGGTGCGGAAGCTGACCTTCACCGGTTCGACGGCCGTGGGGCGTCACCTGGCCGGCGCCGCCGCCGGCAACCTCAAGCGGGTCTCGGTCGAGCTCGGCGGGCACGCACCGTTCATCGTGTACCCCGACGCCGATCCGGTCCGTGCGGCCAAGGGAGCCGCCGCACTCAAGTTCCTCAACTCGGGTCAGGCGTGCATCTCCCCCAACCGCCTGTACGTGCACCGTGACCACGCCGACGCCTTCACCTCGACGATGGTCGAGCGGGTCGCCCGGGTGAAGGCGGGCAACGGGTTCGTCGACGGTGTCGGTGTCGGACCGCTCGTGAACGAGGCGGCGGTCGCCAAGGTCGAGGCACAGGTCGACGACGCCGTCGGCAAGGGGGCATCGGCCGATGTGGGCGGGCGTCGCCTCGCGGAAGGTGAGTTCGCCGACGGCCACTTCTTCGCCCCGACGCTCCTCACCGGAGTGACGGACGGGATGACGATCTACCGGGAGGAGACCTTCGGCCCGGTGGCTCCGGTGATCGTGTACGACCATGTCGACGAGGTGATCGACGTCGCGAACGACACCAACTATGGCCTGGCGGCGTACGTGTACACGCAGGATCTGTCCACGGCGATCCGGGCGTTCGAACGGCTGAGGTTCGGGATCATCGGCGTCAACGACGTCAACCCGACGGCCGCATCAGCGCCCTTCGGCGGGATGAAGGATTCGGGCCTCGGACGAGAGGGACATCGCGAGGGCATCGCCGAGTATCTCGAGACGAAACTCGGCGGCTTCGCGATCTAGGTGTACTAGGCCTGTTCGGCTGTCGCCGCTGGAGACGCTCCGACGGGATTGACCGGGACATCGTTGCGCAGGACGTCGCTGCGCCCGAACACCGCGACGCAGTCGCGTCCGGCCGCCTTGGCGCGGTACAGCAGCGTGTCCGCGTCCTCGAGGAGCGACTCGATCGTCACGGGAGCCTCGGCGCTCACGACGCCGAACGATGCGGTGACGCCGATGTCACCGACGTTCTCGGCGGAGACGACGGTGCGCAGGCGCAGCGCGATGTTCGTTGCCAATTCGAGGTCGGTGCCGGGAAGGACGACGGCGAACTCCTCCCCACCCAGTCGGTAGAACAGCTCGAAGCGGCGGAGCTGTTTGCGCACTGCGTAGGCGACGCCCGCCAGCACGCGGTCACCGGCGGCGTGGCCGAACTCGTCGTTGACGGTCTTGAAGTGGTCGATGTCGAAGCTGATGACGGCGATCGGAGATCCCGTCCGGGCCGCTTGGGCCTCGAGTTCGTCGATGCGCATCTCGAGCGACCGACGATTGAGACATCCCGTCAGCGAGTCGATCACGGCTCGCCGGCGGTGGATCTGCTCGACGTCGACCAGTCGCCTCACGACGTACGGGAGGTAGGAGCCGAGCACCGCTGCGGCGGTGATGTTGAAGGCGTTGAGCGATCGGTCGAGGGCGAGGTCGATCACGACCACGGTGATCACGATGACGAGGCCCAGGCCCGCCGTCCATTCCCATCGAGGGAACGTCGCCTGGGCGAGGAGCGCGGCGACGCCACCGAAGAAGATGCCGGCGCTGTACGTTCCACCGCTCGTGACCGCTCCCCCGACGATGGCGATCGCGACGATCACGAAGAGCCCGATGCTCCACGCCTCGAGGCCGATCCGGCGGGCGAGACCGAGAGCACGCAGTGTCCACCACACGATGGGCAGGAGCATGAAGGCGAGGAACTCGGGTCCGAACTGCGGCAGGAAGATCGGCGCGGCCCCGGCGACCGCGAGGGCGATCGCGAGGTTGAGGGGGCGCATCTTGACGTCCACCTCCGCGAGGCGCTCCGAGTGCGCCGGTCGCTCGTCGCCGTCCATACCAGGGAATCGGCCGTCGAAGGACGGACCTCTCGATGTCTGGACGAAGTCTTGAGGCGTGGGTGGTTCAGCCGAGGGAGAGCTGTCCGATCGATGCGGCGCTCGCCGCCGCTCCCGAGCGCGGGACGTCGACATCCATCGACGTGAGGGTCGCCTCGATCGTGCCGATCGTGCCGAGCAGCATCGGCGGGTTGAGGTGCCCCATGTGGCCGATGCGGAAGCGGTGATCCCGATCGGGCCCGATGCCGAGACCGAGGGTCAAGCCGAAGTCAGTCTCGGCGCGGTGTCGCAGTTCATTGGCGTCGATCGACCCGGTCCGCACGGTCGTGGTCGCCCGCGACCGGTGCGCACGGCGGGCGACGTTCGCGACGATGCCGCCTTCGGTCGACCAGGCGTCGATCGCGTCCCACACCGCGGTGGCGAGGAGTTCGTGACGGGCCCACACGGCGCCGGGACCACCCTCCTCACCGATCATGTCGAGGGCCTCGCGCATGCCGTAGATGTGGCTGATCGGCGGCGTGCCGGCGAAGCGTTGGTAGAAGGCTTCGGGGCGCATGCGAGGGCCCCAGTCGGAGTAGCCCGAGCGGAGATCGGTGCCCCGGTCGTAGGCCTCGATGGCCCGCTCCCCCGCCCACACCATGGCGATGCCCGGCGGCACCATCAGACCCTTCTGTGACGCGGCGACGGTGAGGTCGACACCCCACTCGTCCATCTCGAAACGGTCGCAACCGAGCGATGCGATCGCGTCGACCATGAACAGCGCCGGGTGCCCGGCGTCTTCAATGGATGCTCGGATCGCGGCGATGTCGTTGAGGCACGAGGAGGCCGTGTCGGCGAGCACGACGAGCACGGCGGCGATGTCGTGGTCGGTGTCTCGTGCGAGCCGCTCCCCCACCGCCGCGGGGTCGACCGGCTCATGATCGGTGCCCGGCAGGACCTCGACGTCGACGCCACTGACCCTCGCCATGTCACCCCAGGCGACGGCGAACGTGCCCGACTCGAGAACGAGCACCTTGTCGCCCCGGTTGAGCGTGTTGTCGATCGCCATCTGCCAGGCGGCGTGCCCGTTCCCGATCACGATGAACGGTTCGGCCGTGGTTGTCCGCGCGATCGCCGGGAGATCGGCCAGCACCGACATCGCCACGTCGACGAGCTCACCCTCGTAGATGTTCGGCATCGGCCGGTGCATCGCGGCGAGCACCCGATCGGGGATGACCGACGGTCCCGGAATCGAGACGGCGGGTCGGCCGTGGCGCAGCGTCATGCGGCGAGGCTACGAGTTGCGCGTCGTCGGTTCGCTTCGTCGTCGTGACGTCACCACACGAGGCGCAACCCGTGCACCTCGGCGAAGGCGGAATCCCGCGTCACCAACTCGACGTCGTCGGTCAGTGCCTGGGCCGCGAGCATCCGGTCGAAGGGATCGGTGTGGTCCCAGGTGAGAGCTCCCGCTCGTCGAGCGTGTCGCCACGTGATGTCGAGGCCGACGCCACCGAGTCGATCGACGAGTGACTCGTGGTCGGCGAGCAACCGTTCCACCTCCGGCCACTTCCCGGATCGATGCTTGATCGCCATCTCCCACACCGAGGCCGCCGAGACGAGGATCCGGTTCGAGGCGTCGCTGACCGCGTCTCGGGCTGCATCGCCGAGACGGTCAGGGTGAGTGAGCGCCCAGACGTACGAGTGCGTGTCGAGGAGCAGCGTCGCCACAGGTCACGACCACGCAGCGAGATCGTCGCCATCGAGCGGATCGAACCGATCGTCGGGCATGTCCAGCGCGACGAAACCGAGCTCACGGGTCGGCGGAGGCTCGACCGGCACCAGGCGTGCGACCGGCGTACCGTTGCGGGCGAGGACGACCTCCTCCCCCGCCGCAGCGGCGTCGAGAAGCCGGGAGAGATGCGTCTTCGCCTCGGCCACGTTCACGACGGTCATGATGACCAGACTAGCTTGACCATCGTCGCCTCATCGGGCCGGTCACGGCCCTGCAACCGGCTCGTTCTCGGCGGCGACGAGATCGGGAAGGGCGGCGGCCACGGTCACCGCCAGCGAGGTGAGCTCCTCGGAGTCGGCGCCCGCGGCCACGGCGGCCGAGCGAACGCTCTCCAGGCCCTCCAGCAGCGCGATGGCCAGCGCAGCCGCCCCGAGCACCTGGGCACGGGTGCGCCCCGGGGTCGCCGAGGCGATCACGTCCGTCATGCGTTCGAGATAGGCCGCCATGAACGTCTCGACGGCAGCGGCCGCGTCCGCATCGTGGGCCGCCCGAGCCCAGATCATGGCCATCATCCCGCCGCCATCGGCCTCATCGGTGTTCGCCCGCACGACGTACTCCAAGGCCTCCACGATGCGATCGCTGCCCTCCGCCGCCTCGAGCGTTTCGTCGAGGCGTCGCTGGTGCTGGTCGATCGTCGAGCTCATCACGGCGCTCACCAAGGCCGATTTGGTGGCGTAGTGGTACTGGAGCGATGCCAAGGAGATGCCGAGCTGCTTGGCGACGTCGCGCATCGACACCTGGTCGAAGCCTTTCGCCAGCGCCAGCTCCTCGAATCGCCTCAGTGCCCTCATCGCCGTGGGCTCGATCACCTCGTCAGACGTCCGCATCAACTCTCCCGTGTCGCACCTGTCACTTGACAGGTAGTTGCTCTCTCGTGTGAGGTTACCTGTCACCTGACAGGTACGTCCACTCTTCCCGAGGAGCCCACCCCATGCAACCGCCCACCACCGCCACCAATGAGAAGCTCGACGTCCTCGTCGTCGGCGGCGGATTCGCCGGCCTGTCGGCCGCCCAGCAGCTCACGGCGGCCGGACGCTCGGTCGCCGTGCTGGAGGCGCGGAGTCGAAGCGGTGGCCGCTCCCACAGCCACCAGCTGGCCGACGGCCGCACCATCGATCTCGGCGCCCAACTGATCGGCGACGTCCAGACCAGGGTGTCCGCCCTCGTCGACGAGATCGGGCTCACCAGGGTGGCGCCCCACGCCGAGGGTGACGTCCTGTTCGTCCCGAGCCCTGGTGCGCCGAGCCGACGGCTGGGAAGTGACCGGGATGCACTCGGAGTGCTGGGTCTCGTCGATCTGCTCCAGGCCGGCGTGCGGTCGGGGGCGAAGATGCGCAAGCTGGCCACCGCTGCCGTCGGATCCCTCGACGGCGTGACCGCGGCGGAGTACCTGCGGCGCTTGACGTTCGGCGGCTCTGCGTACGAGTTCCTCGTCACGACCATCGAAGACAACATGTGCGTGCCGCTGGAGGAGATCTCGGCCCACGAGGCCCTCGAGGCGGTCGCGACCGCCGGCGGCCTGGAGGGCATCGCCGCCTCGGAGGACTGGTTCCTCGCCGAAGGCACCCAACCGATCGCCGACCACCTCGCGTCGCAGCTCGCAGCACCGGTCGTCCACAACGCCCCGGTCGAGCAGCTCGACGTCGCAGACGACAGCGTCGTGGCCGTCGCTGGAGAGACGACGTACCGCGCCCGCCATGCGGTCGTCGCCGTTCCCCCACAGCTCTACGGCACGGTCGGCCTCACCGACCTCGTCGATGGCGCCCGACGGCGAGCGATCGCCCGCTGGGTCCCAGCCGACGTCGTCAAGACGGTGCTGGTCTTCGACCGGCCGTTCTGGCGCACCAACGGCCTGTCCGGGGTGTTCCGGACGCCCGGGGGATTCGCGAACTCGACGATGGATTGCTCCCCCGCCGACGCCAGCGCCGGCGTCCTCGTGCTCTTCTCCACCTCCAGCACCGCTCGCCGGCTCCAGCATGCGCCCGACGAGGAGAAGCGCATGGCGCTCGCGGTCGCGTGGCTGCGGGAGCTCTTGGGCGAGGACGTACCGTCACCGGTCTCCGGCCGCTCGATCGACTGGTCCGGAGAACCGTGGAGTGTGGGCGGCTACTTCAGTCATCGCGGAATCGGCGGATGGAGGTCCGCTCCCGGTCTCTTCACACCGGTCGGCCCCGTCCACTTCGCGGGAACCGAGACCGCCGACGAGTGGCGGGGGTTCATGGAGGGAGCGTTGCAGTCGGGTGAGCGGGCGGCGGCGGAGATCCTCGCCACGTCGTGACGGACGTACTCTGCGCCGGTGGACGACGCGAACGCCCCCACCGACGACGCTTCTCGACTCGATCGACCGGATCGGCCGGCCGGTGAGCAGGCGTTCCGGCGGGGCGATCTCGACAGGCTCGGACGCTGGCCGGAGATGACGTACGGCGGGGCGACGTCGTTCCTCCGCCGCAACTACTCCCGCGACCTCGACGGGGTCGATGTCGCCGTGTCGGGGATCTGCTTCGACGCCGCCACCTCCGGCCGTCCGGGAGCACGACTCGGACCGCGGGCGATCCGCGAGGCGTCGGTCGAGATCTCCTCCCTTCCGGCGTACCCGTTCGGGTTCGATCCGTTCGACACGTTGAGCGTCGTCGACTACGGCGACGTGTACCTCGACTTCGGGCGACCGACCGACGTCGTGGAGCGGGTCGTCGACCACGCCCGCGACATCCTCTCGACCGACACGAGCATGGTCACCTTCGGCGGCGATCACTTCGTCACCTATCCCCTGTTGCGGGCGCACGCCGAGAAGTACGGACCGCTCGCGCTCGTCCACTTCGACGCCCACAGCGACACGTGGCCCGACGACGGCGACCGCCTCGATCACGGCTCGATGTTCCTGCGGGCGATGCGGGAGAACCTCATCGATCCGGCCAGGTCGGTCCAGATCGGGCTCCGGACGTACAACGACGCGGGCGACCACGGCTTCACGATCCTCGGAGCGCCGTGGGTGCACCGCAACGGGATCGACGCCGTGTTGGAGGTCATCGATGAGGTCGTCGGCGGCTCGCAGGCGTACCTCACGTTCGACATCGACTGCCTCGACCCGGCGTTCGCCCCCGGTACCGGCACCCCGGTCGCCGGTGGGCTGACGACGGCGCAGGCGCTCGACGCGATCCGGGGTCTCGCACCGCTCGACGTCGTCGGCATGGACGTGGTCGAGGTGTCCCCACCGTACGACCACGCCGAGGTCACAGCACTGGCGGCCGCGACGATCGCCCACGACCACCTGTGCGTGCTCGCCGAGAAGAAGGGTGCCGTCCGCACCCCGTACGGCCGCGCCTGACGAACAGCACGAATCCGACCCGGCACCGGATGTGCTGTTCCGCGGCGGCGCGATGCGGTCATCGCGACGTGCCATCATCCGTCGATGCCCGGCGACTCCCCGACCGGTGAGATCCCCATGGTCGACGACACGCCGGCCGTCGAGCTCCACTCGGTGACCAAACGCTTCGGCGACGTCGTCGCCGTCGACGCGATCGACCTCGCCATCGCCGACGGTGAGTTCTTCGCCATGCTCGGCCCGTCTGGCTGCGGCAAGACCACGACGCTGAGGATGATCGCCGGACTCGAGTTCCCCACCGAGGGCAGCCTGCGGATCTACGGCGACGAGGTCGGCACGCTCCCGCCGAACAAGCGGCCGGTCAACACGGTCTTCCAGAGCTACGCCCTCTTCCCGCACATGACCGTGCTCGAGAACGTCGCCTTCGGTCTGAAGATGCAGAAGGTCGACAAGTCCGAGGCGCGCCGCCGGGCTGGCGATCTGATCGAGTTGGTCCAACTCGGCGGCCTCGACGCACGCAAGCCCGACCAGCTCTCGGGCGGCCAGCAACAGCGCGTCGCCCTGGCCCGGGCCCTCGTCAACCGGCCGAAGGTCCTGCTCCTCGACGAGCCGCTCGGCGCACTCGACCTCAAGCTGCGCCAGGAGATGCAGGGCGAACTGAAGACCCTCCAGCGCGAACTCGGAGTCAGCTTCGTGTTCGTCACGCATGACCAGGAGGAGGCGCTCACGATGAGCGATCGGATCGCCGTGATGCACGAGGGCCGGCTCCTCCAGGTCGGGTCGGCCGAGGAGCTGTACGCCCGACCGACCACCATCCCTTTGTCGATCATGGTGCGGATGCGCGACTTCGCGATTTCAAGCGACTGGATCAGCGTCTCGTCGTTGGTGATGCAAATGGACGCCTTGGCCTTCATCTCGGCCGTCCAGTCGGTGAAGGTGAACGCCTGGTCGGCGAGCAGGGTGCCGATATGAACCTCGATCACCCGGCCCTGGAACACGTTGTCGCCGTGCTGGGCCAGCATCTGCGCCTGCGTCGCATGGACGACATCCCGGAAGTCCATGTGTGGGGCCATGTCGCCGCTGAACGTGACCTTCACCGATTCTGGAACGGGCATCGTCGCTTCGCCCGTGGCAAGGGCCAGTGCCACGGTACCGGAGTCGGCC
>JBCDAK010000138.1:0-12589 GCA_039185545.1 Actinomycetota bacterium | reverse complement strand
GAAGCGAGCGTGCTCGTCGACCGAGCCGACGGCGACGACGGCCGACGTCGACTCTTCGAACGGTTCGGCTTCCACGACGCCCGCTACTTCGACGAGCTCCTCCGAGACCTGAACGGCCTCCCCGAACCGGCCTCTCCCTGCGGCATCGCCATCCTGCCGTGGGCCGCGGAGCACTCGGCCGACGTCCGTCCAGTCGCCAACGCCGCCTTCGCCGACCACTGGGGGAGCACCCCGCGGGACGAGGCGGCCTGGACGCACGGCCTCTCGACGCACGGCACCCGGCTCGACCTCAGCTACGTCGCGATCGACGAGGGCACTCGCGAGATCGTCGGCTACTCGCTCAACTCGCACTATCCCGACGACATCGAGGTCACCGGCCGCCGCGACGGCTGGATCGACTCGATCGGCACCCTCCGGAGCCACCGGGGGAGAGGCATCGCCTCGGCGCTGATCGTCCGGTCGCTGCACGCCTTCGCCGCCGCGGGACTCGATCACACGATGCTCGGCGTCGACTCGGCCAACCCGAGCGGCGCCTACGGCATCTACACCCGACTGGGCTACGAACCGCTGCGACGCGACATCGTGAGCCGGCGGATCACTCGACCGGCCGCCGCTCAGACGCCAGACTGATCAGGCCGCCGACGTGCGTCCAGCCGCCCGATCGACCTGATCGATGAGATCGCCGAGCGTGGCGCCCGGCTGACCGACCAACGTCGACACTCCGAGCTGCTCGATCTCGACGGCCGCCTCCTTGGTGGCCTCGATCCGATCGGGCGCCGTCGACGACAGCACGACGACGTCGATCTCTTCGTGGTCACGGCAGAATTCGAGCAGAGCCTCGACGGGGAGGTCGGCTCCGAGCTGGTGCACGATCCAGTTCCGCTCCCGGAGGACGACCGCCGCCATGGCCGTCGGCAACGAGTGGCGATCGCCGCTGACGGCGGCCACGACCACCGTGCCGCGCCGCCGACCCCGTGGGTTGGGCGACACGTCGCCGAGCAATCGCTCGACGATCGCCGACGCCCGGTGCTCGACCGAGATCGACAACTGTCCCTCGTGCCAACGTCGGCCGATCTCGATCAGCGGTGGGACCAGCACACCCTCGATCAGATCGACCATGCCGAGGCCTTCGTCGGCGAGCTGGCGACCGATCTTCCGCGCTGTCGGCTCGTCGCCGGTCAGCAGAGCATCGAGCATGCGCGGCTCGAGTCGCTGGACGCGCTCGAGGCTGGGTGGACGCTTCGGTGCCGGAGCCGCCTTCGCGTCGAGAAGCGCCTCGAGATCCGACACGAGCACCCGGTACGACCCGTCGACCATCGACGCCGGCAGACGGCCGTCGCGCACCCAGCGATAGGCGGTCTGGTAGTGGACGTTCGCCCGCTCTGCCGCGTCGTTGAGTGTCATGGAGGGTGAGCTGGTGCTCGACACGCCCGTGAGGCTAGGGGTGCGGAAGTTTCTCTGCTGAACGCTGCTAATTAGTACTAAACGATGCTAAGGTGCCGTTCGTGCAGACGACAGCAGACACTCTCACCCCCGCCGAGTTCGCTGATCCGACGCCGACGACCGCTCGCGACCAGGGCAGCTGGCGCGACTTCGCCGTGTGCAAGGGTCAACTCCAGCTCTTCTTCGCGAAGAACGCCGAGCGTCCGCAGGCTCGAGCCCGTCGAGAGGCGAAGGCGAAAGCGCTCTGCGATTCGTGCCCCGTCGCCGAGCCGTGCCGCAGCTACGCCCGTGACAATCGGGAGTACGGCTACTGGGCCGGCGAGTCCGAAGAAGTCCGCCACCTCCTCGGATACACCGTGACGGCTCCGATCGGGCTCCGCTCCCGCGCCGTGCGAGTCCAGCTCGAAGAGCTCGACGCCCAGTCCGCCTGACCTCGCCGTCTCCACAACTCCACCGTCCCCACCACGCGGGGCTCCCGACGCCGAAACCCCCCGGCGGCGTCGGGAGCCCCGTTTTGTGTGAAGCGCCCGACCCCGATTGACGGCGACGACCGGGTCGGCCGCCGTGGCGTTCCACCGACCCCTGTCAGGAGTGGGACCGAAGCCAGGCGACGAGCGCGCACCTGCTACACCGAGCGCCGTGATCGACCTCAGCGGGAAGGTGTTCGTCGTGACCGGCGGCAACGGCGGAATCGGGCTCGCCATGGCCGAAGGCATCGCCATGTCCGGAGGATCGGTCGTCGTGTGGGGACGCAACGGCGACAAGAACTCCGCCGCCGTCGATGCCATCGAAGCCGTCGGCGGACGTGCGACCGCCCATCGCGTCGACGTCGCCCACGAGGAACAGGTCGTCGACACGATGCGCCGTTCGGTCGAGGATTTCGGTCGAATCGACGGCGTGTTCGCGAACGCCGGCCGGACCGGGACCGGAACCCCGTTCCTCCAGCTGAGCCTCGACGAGTGGCGATCGGTGATGGACACGAACCTCGACGGCGTGTTCCTCACCCTGCGCGAGGGTGCGAAGGTGCTCGTCGAACAGGGTGAGGGCGGGTCGCTCGTCGCCGTGTCATCGACATCGGCCATCCACGGCGCGGCGGGGAACGAGGCCTACGGCACGGCCAAGACCGGCCTCAACGGTCTCGTGCGGGCGCTCGCCGTCGGTCTCGCCCGACACCAGATCCGGGTCAACTCGTTGCTGCCCGGCTGGACCATCACCGACCTCGCGTCGGCTGGCTACGAGAACGACAAGTTCCGCGACGCGACGTTGCGACGAACCCCAGTCCGCCGATGGGCCGACCCCGCAGAGTTCCGCGAGGTGGGCGCCTTCCTCGCCGACCCGAGCCAGACGTACCACACGGGCCAAGAAGTCTGCGTCGACGGTGGCTACACCGTCTTCTGACGTCGTCCGGGTCATGCCCCCGACGACCCGATCGACATCCACCCGATCGCAGGCGCGAGCCACACTCGGGGCGTGGACCCCGACATCGCCGACCTCTCGTCGTACTACGAGGCCGAAGCGGAGGCGGAGGTGCGCGGCGAGCCGAGCGGTCGACGCGTCGAGCTCCGCGACGAGTTCGTCCAGCGGCTGCTCGGCGACGCATGTTCGTCGGTGGTCGACCTCGGGGCCGGACCGGCCACCGACGGAGCCGCGTTCGCCGACCGCGGCCTCCAGTACGTCGGCCTCGACCTCGCGATCGGCAACGGCGACCTCGCCCGCCGACGTGACCTGACGGTCGTTCCGGGCTCACTCGATCGGCTCCCGTTCCGGTCCCACTCGTTCGACGCCGGCTACTCGATGAGCGCGCTCCAGCACATCCCCGACCGACTGATCCCTGCGGTCCTCGACGAGATCCGGCGCATCCTCCGACGCGGAGCACCCGTCGGCATCGGCCTCTGGGGCGGTCCCGACGACGAGGTTCGCGGCGAGTGGGGCAAGGTCGAGGGGCGGCGGCTGTTCCGCCTCCGCACCGACGACCACGTGCGCACCCTGCTCGACGAACACCTCGGCCCCGTCGAGTCGTTCGAGACGTTCGGCGACCCGGCCGACACGGGCTGGTGGTACCAGTTCGCGACGCTCACGATCAGGTGACCGACCACGACGGGCGCGAGGCCGCCGCGGCGCCGCCTCGTCAGTGGCGTCCGTAGGGATTGATCGCTCGGTCGATGAACGAGTTGACCGCTCCGATCAGCTCGTGAGCGATCCACCGAGTGCCCTCCATCGGTCGGACGATGCCGAGATCGGCGATGCGGGCGATCGCCCGACGAGCGGTCGGCGGACGGATCTCGGCCCAGGCGGCGACGTCGGCGACGCCGAACACCGGATGCGCAGCGAGACCGCCGACGACCCGATGTACCGCCGAGTCCGCCCGTTCCTCGGCGGCGAGTTCGCGCCAGTGCTCGATGATCCGTTCGACGTCGTCGTGCAGATGGCCGGCGTTGCGGATGGCGGCGAACACGGCGTCGGCACCGAGCTCGACGATCGGGAGGAAGTCACCGCCTCGGTACTCGTCGAGTGCCTCGACGTAGCGATGTTTCTGCGACACGATCCCCGCCGAGATCGGCAGCGTGGCCGCGCGCGTGAGTCCTTCGCGCCGGAGCAGCGCATGGATGAGCGCGCGTCCGACCCGTCCGTTGCCGTCGGGGAACGGGTGGATCGTCTCGAAGTGAGCGTGCATCACCATCGCCTGGATGAACACCGGGATGTCCGACCGGTCGACGAAGAGGCACAGATCCTCCATCGCTGCGGGGACGCGATGTGCTGCAGGTGGGACGAACGTCGCTCCGGGCGGGCCGGCCGAGTACGTGCCGATCCACACGGGTTCGTCGCGCCACTTGCCGGCCAGCACCGGGTGACTCCGCCGGAGCAGCGCCCGGTGCATGTCGAGGATCGACTCCGGCGTGATGTCCTCCGCGAGGATGATCGCCGCCGTCGTGGCGTCGACATTGCCCAGGACCTCGTTGGCCGACCGACCGCCGTCGTCGTCGACATCGGCGAGGAACAACTCGGGGATCGGCGTCGCCACGTTCTCGATCCGCGACGACGCGGCCGACTCGATCCGCACGAGCAGCGCCTCCAGCGGAGCGAGGCGATCACCCACGCGGAGATCGAACGCAGCGATGGCGGTCCGCACGTCTTCCGAGATCAGCGCACACTCCGACGGGAGCATCATCTCCGCGTCGGCGATCTCGGGGATCAGAGCCGAGTCGTATCGGCGACCGCGTGTCGACCGGCGACCGTCTCCGCCCTCGCCCACGAGCCACGTGAGCCGCTCGTAGGTCACGGCGGGCCACAGGGTGTCGCCGTGCGCCGAACGGGGTGCCATCGCCCCGCATCATGACAGCACGTCCGACGGGTCACCGGATGCGGCTGGGAGCGATCGCCGCAGCGCCGATACCCTGATCCCTCCCCGATCCACGACGAGGTGCTGCGTGACATTCAAGAAGGGCGAAACCGTCATCTACCCCCAACACGGCGCGTGCGTCGTGCAGGGAACCAAGAAGATGGAGTTCTTCGGCGAGAAGCAGGACTACCTGATTCTCAAGACCGTCATCAACGAGATGACCCTGAAGGTGCCGGTCGACAAGACCGACGAGGTCGGCGTACGTCCGCCCGTCTCGGCCGACGAGCTCGAGGACCTCGTGTCCGTGTTGGCCAAGCCCGACCCGCGCGTTCCGTCCAACTGGAGCCGCCGCTTCAAGAACCACCAGGAGAAGCTCAAGAGCGGCGACGTGTACCAGGTCGCCGAAGTGGTCCGGAACCTCGCTGCTCGCAACCGCGACGCGTCGCTCTCCGCCGCCGAGCGCACGATGTACGAGCGGGCGCGGGTCAACCTCATCTCCGAGATCTCGCCTGCGCTCGACGTGTCGGCCGAGGAGGCCGAGGAGTACCTCGACGAGGCACTCGCCAAGGGCGTACTCAAGGACGGCGACGAGGCCGAGACCGCGTCGAAGTCCAAGAAGAAGAAGTAGTAGTCGTCCCGGCCCGCCCGGTCCCGACGGCCTCGACGAACCCCACGACGGTCATGAGCACGGCGACATGACCGCGTCGTCGAACGGGTCCGTGCGCGCCGTCGTGTTCGACTTCGGCGGGGTCATCATCACGCCGATCACCGACGCGCTCACCGAGATCGCAGGGTGGCACGGCGTCGACATGACTCGCATGCTCGACGTGCTCATGGGTCCGCGTGAGACGTCGACCCGCGACCATCCGTGGCACCGTGCCGAACGCGGCGAACTCGCCATCGCCGAGATGCAGGACGCCGTCGACCCGTGGGCTCGCGACGCCGACATCTCGCTGCGCGGTGACGAGTACGAGCGGCTCCTGCGCGGTGACTTCGACGTGCACACCGAGGTCGTCGAGTGCATCGCGTCGTTGCGCTCCGACGGGTACCGAACCGGGCTCCTCACCAACAGCCTGCGCGAGTTCCGCCCGCACCTCGCGGCGACCGTCGACCTCGAACTGTTCGACGCCGTCGTCGACTCCTCCGAGGTCGGTGCTCGCAAACCCGAATCCGCGATCTTCGAGCTCACGACCGAGCGGATCGGCGTCGACGCGTCGGCGATCCTCTATCTCGACGACTTCGCCGCCAACGTGGCCGCCGCCGACGCTGCGGGGTGGACGACCATCCACATCACCGGTCGCGACATGATCCTCCCGGCGATCGAGGTCGCTCTGGCCGGCTGACCGGCTGACCGGCGAAGCGCTCAGCGGACCCAGTCGCCGTCGACCCAGTCGAGCGCGAACGTCACGGTGACCGGCAGGTGATCGGACAATTCCCGCCACTCCTCGCCACCCTCGGGCACATCGGCACTCACCACGGCGGCCGCATCGGGCACGAAGACGTGATCGATGGTCACCACCGGTGCGTCGGAGGGATTCGTCGCCGGTGTCTCGGCTCGACGCCCGGGGATGATGTCGAGCACGGGCTCGTCGATGTCCGCGTTCATGTCGCCGCCGACGATCGCCGGTGGTGAGTCACCGTTCTCGGCGACGATCTCGGCGATCCGGCGACCCTCACCCATCCGCGCCTCGGTCTCCTGTGCGTCGGGCGTGAGGTGCGCGTTGTAGACGAGGTACGCCGAATGGTCGTCGCGACCCACGAGCGCCCACTGCAGGATCCGTCGGCGCCAGCTCCGCTTACTGCCGGCTGTGCTGATCTGCGTGTGCGCGGGCGCACCGAGCTGGTGCGGCGTCAGGATGGCCGCTCCCTCGGCCCAGCTCGAGAAGAACGGGCGCCACGGGTTGTGCTTGAAGGCCCAGGTGAAGCGCATGCCCAGGCGGCGGGCCAGCTCCTCGGCCTGGCCTCGTCGAACCTCCTGCAGCATCACCACGTCGGGGGAGCGTCCGGCGAGGACCTCGGAGAGCCGCGACAGATCGGGACGGCGCGCGCCGAGGATGTTCCACGACACGACGGTCCACTCGCGTGGGCGGCTCTCCACGGGGGCAGTCTGGGGTCGCGTCACCCGATTGGGCGACCTCGTCGGTGAGAAGTCCGGACTCTGCCAAACTCGCCCGATGTCCGATCCAGGGTCCTCCGACACCGCCGACGAACCGATTCCCGTCATCGGATTCCTCGGGATGGGGGTGATGGGCGCGCCCATGGCCCGTCACGTCGCCCGTGCCGGGTACGACGTCGCCGTGTACAACCGCACCGCCGCCAAAGCGCTCGCCTGGGTGGCATTGAACGGTCATCGAGCCGCACCGACGCCGGCCGAGGCGGCCGACGGCGCTGACGTGGTGATGATGTGCGTCGGCAACGACGATGATGTCCGAGAGGTCGTCTTCGGCGACGGTGGCGCGCTCGCCGTGATGCGCGAGGGATCGATCCTCGTCGACCACACGACGGCGTCGGCGGGGCTCGCCCGAGAGCTGTCCGCCGCGTGCGCGGAGCGAGGCGTCGGGTTCGTCGACGCACCGGTGTCGGGCGGCCAGTCCGGCGCCGAGAGCGGCCAACTCACGGTGATGTGCGGCGCCGACGACGCCGGGGTGTTCGAACGGGCGACCGAGTTCATCGAGCCGTTCGCGAAGAGCTGCGTCCGGTTGGGGCCCGCCGGCTCGGGGCAGCTGACGAAGATGGTCAATCAGATCTGCGTGGCCGGTGTGGTGCAGGGCCTGGCGGAAGCGGTGGCGTTCGGCCAGCGGGCCGGACTCGACATCGAGCAGGTCGTCGACGTGATCGGCAAGGGCGCCGCGCAGAGCTGGCAGATGGACAACCGGGCGGTCACGATGTCGGAGGGGACGTTCGACTTCGGGTTCGCCGTCGACTGGATGCGCAAGGACCTCGCGATCGTGCTCGACGAAGCCGGACGCAACGGCGCCCGCCTTCCGGTCACCGCGCTCGTCGATCAGCTCTACGCGCAGGTGCAAGCCCGCGGCGGCAACCGCTGGGACACCAGCAGCCTCATCGACCTCCTCCAGAATCCCTGACGCGAGACAGCCGGTGTCTAACACCGTTTGTCCCCGTTTGTCCGGCCGGTACCGTCGCTCGGATGCGCAAGCCCGAGGTGACCATTCCCGCTGAAGATCCGCCGTCCGAGCTGGTGATCGACGACCTCGAGGTCGGCGACGGCAACGAGGCGACCGCCGGGATGAACGTGACCGTCCACTACGTGGGTGTGTCGTGGTCGACGGGTGAGCAGTTCGACGCATCATGGGACCGCATGGAGCCGTTCCGTTTCGGGCTCGGCCAGGGTCAGGTCATCGAGGGCTGGGACGAAGGCGTCCAGGGCATGAAGATCGGCGGTCGGCGCCGTCTCACGATTCCGCCGGAGATGGGATACGGAGCGGCAGGGGCCGGCGGAGTGATCGCCCCGAACGAGACGCTCGTGTTCGTCGTCGACCTGCTCGAGGCCGGCTGACGGGTGAACCTCCGGCCTCGATCCGTCAGGCCGTGATGTCCGACTGCTTCCAGCCGTTCCAGTACGTGATCTCGCTCGCCGGCCGTCGACGGCCCGGCTTGAAGTCGTCGCCCGTGTAGAACGCGGTCGGGATGCACGCGAGCTGCGTCACCGTGCCGGGGATGCCGAGCGCGTCTGCGACGTCGTCGGCGCCGCCCAGATGGAGCGTGGTCCACGCCGTACCCAGCCGGCGAGAGCGGGCGGCGAGGCAGTAGCTCCAGATCGAGGGGATCACCGATCCCCACCAGCCCTGTTGGCCGCCGGTGAGATCGCCGGCGTCGGCAGGAGATCCGAGTGCACACGGGATCGCGAGCACCGGCACGTCCTCGAGGACCTCGGCGAGGTGCATGCTCGAGTCGATGATGGCATTGGTGTCCGACTGGTTTCCCGCCCGTTCGACCGCCTGCTTCTGCTTCTCGATGTAGGGCGCATAGGTCCGTCGATACGCATCGGCGATCACGGCCTTGCGGTCGGGGTCGTCGACGATCAGCCACCGCCACTTCTGGTAGTTGCCGCCGGCCGGGCCCTGCGTGGAGATCTCGATGCACTCGAGGACCAGCTCCCTCGGAACCGGCCGAGTGAGATCGAGCCGTTTCCGCACCGCACGCGTGGTCGTGAGCAGGTGGTCGGTCTGGGTGAGATCGAACTCCATCTCCCGAGCATCCCAGACCGAGTGTGACCTGGGCGCAAGCGGACAGTGTCCGGATCTGGCCCGGGCGGAAGCGGACAGTGTCCGGATCTGGCCCGGGCGCAGGCGGACAGCTCCGCCTCTCGGTCGGGCCCGGTGCTCGACCATCATCGACGGCGATGCCGACCTTCGCGAAGGAACACGCTCAGGCCGATCCCGACGGGTTCGCCCTCGTCGACCGCCGGCCCGACGGCGATCGCGTCCTCACGTGGGACGACGTCGACGAGACGCTCAACCGATGTGCCGACCTGCTCCTGGCTGCGGCAGCTCGTGGAGACCTCGGGCCCGACCACCGGGTTGCCGTGTTCGCCGAGAACTCGGCCGAGACCGCCCTCGCCCATCTCGGCGCACTCCTTGCGGGAGCGTCATCGGTGCCGGTCAACTTCCACCTCACGGCGGAGGAGGCGGCTTACATCCTCTCCGACTCGGGGAGCGGCATCGTGTTCGTCGGACCCGAGACGGCCGAGCGCGGTGTCGCCGCGGCCCGCGAGGCGGGCGTCGACGTGGTGATCGGCTGGGACTGTGATGACGTCGAGGGCGCCGACGGCGTGACCGACTGGGCCGAGTGGCTGGCCGGAGGGAACCACGTCGACCCGCCCGGCGACACCGTGCCCCGCCCGAACCTCCTCTACACCTCGGGCACCACCGGGCGCCCGAAGGGCACCGAGCTCCCGCCCACGATGTTCGCCGGCGGCACCACGATGGACGAACACGTCGCCGAGATCGGTGGCGGGTTCGCCGCCTTCGGCACCCACCTCGTCGTCGGGCCGATGTACCACACGGGTCCGCTGTCGGGCATGCGACTGCTGTGCGCGGGCAAGCCGTCGGTGATCCTGCGCAAGTTCGACGCCGAGAACACCCTCGACGCGATCGAGCGGTACGCGACCGAGTCGTCGGTGATGGTCCCGACCCACTTCGTGCGGATGCTCGCACTGCCCGACGAGGTCAAAGAGCGCTACGACGTCTCGTCGATGCAGATGATCGCCCACACCGGTGCCAAGTGCCCCGTCGACGTGAAGGCGGCGATGATCCGCTGGTTCGGACCCGTCTTCCGCGACGCCTACGGCGCCAGCGAGGTCGGAACGGTCTGCACCATCTCGAGCGAGGAATGGATGGAGCACCAGGGCTCGGTCGGCCGGTCGGTCCCCCCGTTCACCGCGCTGATCCTCGACGAGGAGCTCAACGAGTTGCCGGCCAACACCGAGGGACGGCTCTACTTCCGCGACGCCACCGGACGCGGGGTGATCTACCCCAACGACCCTGACAAGACCGCCGCCGCGAACCCCGAGCCGGGGCTCTTCACGCTCGGCGAGATCGGCTACCTCGACGACGAGGGCTACGTGTACATCACCGACCGGTTCAGCGACATGGTCGTCTCCGGCGGGGCCAACATCTATCCCGCCGAAGCGGAACAGGTGCTCATCGACCATCCCGACGTGGCCGACGTCGGCTGCGTCGGGGTACCACATCCCGACATGGGGGAGATGCTCGTCGGCCTCGTGGTGCCCGAAGACGAGTCGACCCCGCCGGACACGTCACAGCTCTCCGCTTGGCTGCGAGAACGGCTGACCCACTACAAGTGTCCGCGGGAGTATCACGTCGTGACCGACCTCGGCCGAAACACGATGGGGAAGATCAACAAGCGAGCACTGCGCGACGCATGGCTCGCCGGTGAGCTCACCGAGCTGACCGCGGCGCCGGCGGGCGACACCGCCTGACGGCAGCCGACCACAGCATGCAGAACGACACCGTGCACAACCACACGGTGCAGAACGACGGAACGGAGCGAACATGACCGAACTGGCAGACCGACCCGCAGACGAGGCGACCGCAGGGACCGCTCCCGACGTGAGCGTCGAGGACTTCGCCGCCGCCGCCGAGGAGTGGCTCTCGTCGAAGCTCGAGCGGCGCGCTGCCGGAGAGGGCGGCTTCGAGTGGGGCATCGGCGAATTCGACGTCTCGGTGTTCCACGACATGACGTACGACGTCGAGCGAGCGCACCTCGATTCGCTGCTCGACTGGGTGCAGCAGAAATCCGAGCGCGGCTATCACGCCATCACGTGGCCCCGCGAGCGCGGGGGACTCGGTCTGTCTCGAGCCCACTCCCGTGCGTTCGGCCGTCTCGAACGACAGTTCCGCACCGCCGGCGTCCATGAGACCGTCGCCGTCACGCGCGGGCTCATCGCACCCACCATCGACGTCTTCGGGACCGAAGAGCAGAAGCAGCGGTGGATCCCCTCGTTCCTCTCGGGTGAGGTGCTCTGCTGCCAGCTGTTCTCCGAGCCGGGCGCCGGCTCCGACCTCGCCGGGCTCGCCACCAAGGCGGTGCGCGACGGTGACGAGTGGGTCATCAACGGCCAGAAGGTGTGGAGCTCGGGCGCACAGTTCAGCCAGTGGGGTGAACTGATCGCCAGGACCGATCCCGACGAGGTCAAGCACAAGGGCATGACCGGGTTCATCATCCCGATGGATCTCGAGGGCCTCGAGGTACGACCGATCCGGCAGATGTCGGGTGGCTCGTCGTTCTGCGAGGTGTTCTTCAACGACGTCCGCGTCCCCGACGATGCTCGCCTGGGAGCGGTCGGCGACGGCTGGAAGGTCGCGCTGACCACCCTCGGCTTCGAGCGCGACCACTCCGAGGGCGAAGGTGGGGGAGCGTCGGGCGGATCGTTCTCCAAGGCGCTGGCGACCGCGAGCGCGATGGGCGTCGCCGACGATCCGATCGTTCGCGACTCACTCGCGAAGATGTACGTGCACAGCCGGGTCGAGTCGCTCACCAATCGCCGAGCCGCCGACCTCGCGAAGTCGGGCACACCGGGCCCCGAGGGATCGCTCGGCAAGCTGCTGTGGACCGAGGGCATGACGCAGATGAGCGATCTCGTCTCGCTCATCCTCGGACCGAAGCTCATCGCCGACACGGGCGAGTGGGGCACCTACGAGTGGGGCGAGCACCTGCTCGGTGCGCCCGGCTATCGCATCGCCGGCGGCTCCGACGAGGTGCAGCGCAACATCATCGGCGAACGCGTCCTCGGCTTGCCCCGCGAGCCGAAGTCCGACTCCGGCCCCTGGAAAGACGTCCCCCGCGGCTGACGGATCGGGGAGTGCCGGGCACTCCCCGACATCAGAGTCGGGCGAGGACCTTCTCGACCGTCGCCAACGTTCGCATCGTCATCGGACCCACGATCTTCTCGACTGCGCCGACCTTGAGGCTCGACGTGCTGATGCCCGCTCGCGGAAGCCAGTACCAGACATCCTGACCGATCACGACGCGGTCATCGGCAGGAACGAGATCGGCGACCGCTGATCGGACCTCGTCGGTCGGTTCCTCGCCCAGGAACGTCACCTGCACCCGACCCTCGGTGGCGGCCAGCTGATCGTCCGAGAACGGGACGCCGGCCACCGTTGCCGCCAACTGCTCAGAGGTGCGAACGAATGCCTCGGATCGGAAGCCGAACCTCTCGACGATCGCCGACTCGACCGCAACGACGATGTCGGCCACGGCGACGTCGTCAGCCGTGGCGAGGAGGTTGCCTGCGGCCTGGAACGCCGACACGTCGGTCAG
>JBCDAK010000137.1:0-12684 GCA_039185545.1 Actinomycetota bacterium | reverse complement strand
ATCGCCACCGAGGCCGAGGAGGCCGGCTTCTCGAGCCTCTGGGTGATGGACCACGTGATGCAGATCCCTCAGGTCGGGCGCGAGTGGGAACCGATGCTCGAGAGCACGACCACGCTCGGGTTCCTCGCCGCAGCGACCGACACGATCCGCATCGGCGCACTGGTCAACGGGATCACGTACCGCAACGTCGCTCACCTGGGGAAGATGGTCGCGACGCTCGACGTGCTGTCCGGTGGCCGGGCGATGTGCGGACTCGGAGCGGCGTGGTTCGATCGGGAACACCGGGCGTACGGATGGGAGATGCCGCCGCTGACCGAGCGGTACGAACTGCTCGAGGACGCACTCGAGTTGTTCCCGCTTCTCTGGGGGCCCGGTTCGCCCTCGTTCGACGGGCGACGTGTGAGGGTTCCCGAGGCGATTTGCTACCCCCGTCCGATCCAGGAGCGCATCCCGATCCTGGTCGGCGGCTCGGGTGAACACCGGACCCTGCGGCTCGTCGCCCGGCACGCCGACGCCTGCAACCTGTTCGGCGAACCCGACATCGTCCGGCACAAGGTCGACGTGCTCCACGAACACTGTCGGGGGGAGGAACGGGACCCGGCGGAGATCGCCGTCACGCAGCTCTCGTCGATCCTGTGTGCCGCCGACGCAGATCAGCTCACGGCGAAGCTCGACGCCCGGTCGAACGATCAGCGTCCCACCGAGATCACGGCCGCGGAACTCGCCGCCGGAACCGTCGACCAACACGAGGGCCGGTTCCGAGCGCTGGCCGACGCGGGCGTCGCAGAAGTGGTGGTGAGTCTCGCGGACGTCGGAGAACCCGGTGCGGTCGAGACGTTCGCCGACGTGATCGACGCGTTCCGCTGAGACGGGTGCCGACTCGTGCACGGTCGCGCGACCGTGCACGAGAACGGCGAGAGAGGTGGATCAGGCGAGGATGCGCGACTTCAGCGCGGCGAACTCCTCGTCGGAGATCTTGCCCTCGTCGCGCAGCTTGCCGGCCTTCTCGAGTTCGGAGGCGGCGCCGCCACCACCACCACCCGAGCCGGCGGTCTCACGGACGTACGCGTCGAACTCGTCCTTGGCGGCCTTCTGCTGGGCGATCGACCGCTTCGTCATGCCCTCGCCGCGGACGATCACGTAGATCAGCAGGCCGAGCAGCGGAAGCACGACGAGCAGCAGCAGCCACCCCGCCTTGCCCCATCCGCTCAGTTCCTCGTCGCGGAAGAGGTCGACGATCGCCGAGAACATCATCAGCAGGACGCTGATGAAGAGGAACGCCACGAAGACGGTCCAGATGGCGGCGAGAATGGAGAATGAGAGCACGTGTCCTCCCTTGAATACGGTCGTGCTGAGTGTCGTGTCACGCGGTCAGGTCGACCGCTGCGGTCGACGAAGCTACCACTCGCCGTGGTGACCGGAATCGACGATCGTCAACGGCGCAGCGTGGTTCCCTCGACACCGGTCTCGACGATCCACCCGTCGGCCTGCAACTCGGCCCGGAGACCGTCGGCCGTGGCGAAGTCCTTCTCGGCGCGGGCCGCGTCGAGCGACGCCGCCTTCGCAGCCGCATCGGCGGGCACGTCGTCGGCCGCCGAGCCGAGCTGGAGCCCGACCGCACCCGTCATCTCCGCAACGGCGGCGGCCAGGGGGCCGGCCGACGCGTCGCCGGCATCGATGGCCGAGTTCGCCGCACGCACCGTGTCGAACACGATCGACATCGCCTTGGGAGTGTCGAGATCGTCGTCCATCGCCGACCGGAATCGGTCGAGCACCTCGGGGTCGGGGACCGCACCATCGATCACCGACGCCGAACGCGTCGCGAACGTGTCGAGACCGGCGAGCGATGCGACCGCCTGATCGATGTTGGCCTGGCCGAGCCGGACCGGGCTGCGATAGTGCGACTGGAGCAGCACGATCCGATACGCCCTCGGGTCGTATTGCTCGATGAGATCGAGCAGGTTCGACACGTTGCCGATCGACTTGGACATCTTCTCGCCTTCCGCGTCGACGACGAAGCCGTTGTGCATCCAGTGGTTGGCGAACTTCTTGCCCAGCGCGACCGCCTGCGCACGCTCGTTCTCGTGATGCGGGAAGCGAAGATCCTGACCGCCACAGTGCAGGTCGAAGCCCTCACCGAGCAGCTCGAGGCTCATCACGACACACTCCGAGTGCCAGCCCGGACGACCGTCACCCCAGGGCGACGGCCATGCCGGCTCATCGGGTTTCGAGAACTTCCACAGCACGAAGTCAGCCGGATGACGCTTCTCGTCGGCACCGAAGACCTCGCGCTCACCGCCCCCACTGCGCATGTCGTCGAGCGACTGGTGGGCTAGCAAGCCGTAGTCCTCGACACCTTCGACCGCGAAGTAGACGCCGTCGGCGGTGACGTACGCGAGGTCGCGATCGACGAGGTCACCGATGAGCGTCACCATCTCGTCGACCCACTCGGTGGCGTGGGGGACGTCGGTGGGGCGCTCGTTGCCGACCCCATCCATCGCCTGCCACCACATGGCCTCGCACTTCGTGGTGATGTCCTTCCAGTCGCGGTTCTCGCGATTCGCCCGGTTGATGATGTTGTCGTCGATGTCGGTGATGTTCGACACGAGACGCACCTCGAGCCCGGTCCACTCGAGGTACCGGCGAAGGATGTCGTAGGTCACGGTGGCGCGGCCGTGGCCGAGGTGGGCGGGCCCGTACACCGTGGGTCCACAGAGATAGATGCCGACCTTCCCGGGCTCGCGGAGTTCGAGCTCGCGCACGGTTCTCGTGGCGGTGTCGTACAGGTGCAGCACGCCGCGGAGTGTACGAGGACCGCGACGACCGCCCGACGGAGGTTCGAGCGGTCGACTCAGCCGGCCGCGGCGCGCCGGGCGACGATCGCCGCGAACTCGTCGTGGCTGAGTTCACCACGCAGCAACGCGGCGACCGAACGCGGCAGCGGCGAGCGCGGGAATCGGTCGTCGTCGACGAGCTCCGCGGTGCTCACGACCCGGCCGTCGGGCTCGAACTCGAACCGGCGCCACCCGGGCGGGAGGAACACGAGCTCGTCGAGGTCGAAGTTGTTCTTCAGGGCCGGGCTGACGTGCACCGGCACACCAGCGAGGTCAGCGACGATCGGCACGTGGGTGTGACCGGCACCGAGCCCACGGATGATCGGCAGGTCGCGGAGCAGCTCCCGCCACTGCGCTCCGTACTCCGGAGTCGGCCCGACCGCTCCATTGCCCGAGGTCGGCGGGTGGTGCACCCACACGAACACGTGCTGCGCGTCGGTCGTGGCGCACACCTGACGCAGCCACGCCATCTCCGCACCGCCGAGAAGACCGTTGCCCCAGAGCCGATCGTGGTACTCGGGGTCGACGAGGTGGCCGGCGCCGTCGTCGCGCATCAGCCCGGCGTTCGAGTCGACGAACGCGAAGCACCAGTTCTCGAGATGCACCAGGCGCGGCGCCGACACGTGCGACCGCGTGAGGCCGATCCGGAACGCAACGTCCTGGTCGTGATTGCCCGGCGTGCACCACACCGGTGGCCCGAGGCGCTCGAACGCTTCGATCGCGAGGCGATACTGCTCCGGCCGGCCATGATCAGCGATGTCGCCGGTCACGACGACGGCATCGAGGTTGTCATGACGCGCGAGGTCGGCCTCGACGAGGGCGAACGCTGCCGCGATGTCGTAGCCGAACCCGCCCTCCGGCTCTTCGTCAGGTTCGAGGAAGTGCGTGTCGGACAGCTGCGCGATCCGGATCGTCATGCCGAACGCACCGTACCGAGGCGGCGGAATCCGGCGCGCCGCCGGATCCCCAAGCGTCACCTCGACGCTGCTCGCCCGCGGTCCGATGGTCACCTGCGCGCAACCTCGCGGCCACGACGGCACCGCGCGACCCGAATCCGATCGGGCTGCCCTCGGAGGCCGGTCGATAGCCTCGCCGGTCGTGACGAAGATCCCCGACAAGCCGACGCTGGACGGCATCGAGGCTCGCTGGATCGACCAGTGGGAGTCCGATGGCACCTACCGCTTCGACACGTCGGCCGTACGGGACCAGGTCTTCGCCATCGACACGCCGCCGCCGACCGTCTCGGGGTCGCTGCACGTCGGTCACGTCTTCAGCTACACCCATACCGATCTGATCGCCCGCTATCAGCGGATGCGCGGGCGGAAGGTCTTCTACCCGATGGGGTGGGACGACAACGGACTGCCGACCGAGCGACGTGTCCAGAACTACTTCGGCGTCCGGTGCGATCCGAGCCAGCCCTACGAGGACGGCTTCCAACCGCCGTTCCGTGGTGACCCACCGAAGAAGCACCAGGCGATCCCGATCTCGCGGCCCAACTTCCTCGAGCTGTGTGACGAGCTCGTCGAGATGGACGAGAAAGTCTTCGAAGAGCTGTTCCGTCGACTCGGCCTGTCGGTCGACTGGACCCAGCACTACGCCACGATCGACGCACGCTCGCGGCGGGTGTCCCAGCGAGCGTTCCTCCGCAACGTCGCGCGGGGCGAGGCGTACAGCCAGGAAGCGCCCACCATGTGGGACATCGACTTCCGCACCGCGGTCGCCCAGGCCGAGATGGAAGACCGCGACCGTCCCGGCGCGTACCACAAGATCCCGTTCCAGCGGGTGGGCTCGGAGGGTGCGATCGAGATCGACACCACGAGGCCCGAGCTCCTCGCCGCGTGCGTGGCGCTCGTCGCTCATCCCGACGACGAGCGGTACCAGCCGTTGTTCGGAACCCAGGTCGTCGTCCCGTTGTACGGCCAGACGGTCGAGGTGTGCGCCCACGAACTCGCCCAGCCCGACAAGGGCACGGGCATCGCCATGATCTGTACGTTCGGCGACTCGACCGACGTCACCTGGTGGCGGGAGCTCGATCTCGACCTCCGAGCGATCATCGGTCGGGACGGGCGCATGCTCGCCGAGGCCCCCGCCGGGGTCGATGCCGAGGCGTACTCGGCGATCGCCGGCACGTACCCCAACCAGGCGCAGCGCGTCGTCGTCGAGCAACTCGTCGAGCAGGGCATCCTCGTCGGCGAGCCCCGACCGATCGAGCACCCGGTCAAGTTCTACGAGAAGGGCGATCGCCCGCTCGAGATCGTCACGTCGCGCCAGTGGTACATCCGCAACGGCGGGCGCGGCGCCGACCTCCGGGCTGCGCTCGTCGACCGCGGAACCGAGATGACCTGGTACCCGGGCCACATGCAGCACCGGTACGACAACTGGGTCGAGGGCCTCAACGGTGACTGGCTCGTGAGCCGACAGCGGTTCTTCGGAGTGCCGATCCCGCTGTGGTATCCGCTCGACGCGAACGGCGAGCCGATGTACGACGAGCCGATCGCACCGTCCGAGGACCAACTCCCGATCGATCCGTCGACCGACGTCCCCGACGGCTCCACCGCCGATCAGCGTGACCAGCCCGGTGGCTTCACCGGCGAGACCGACATCTTCGACACGTGGGCGACGTCGTCGCTCACACCCCAGATCGCCGGTCACTGGGAGGAGGGTGACGGGCTGTTCGAGCGCGTCTTCCCCTACGACATGAGGCCGCAGGGTCACGACATCATCCGCACGTGGCTGTTCTCCACGGTCACGCGTGCGCACCACGAGCACGACGAGGTCCCGTGGACCAATGCGGCTCTGTCGGGCTGGATCCTCGACCCCGACCGCAAGAAGATGTCGAAGTCGAAGGGCAACGTCGTCACGCCGATGGGCTTGCTCGAGCAATACGGCACCGACGCGGTCCGCTACTGGTCGTCATCGGCTCGTCCGGGCGTCGACACCACCTTCAGCGAGGAGCAGATGAAGGTCGGGCGCAAGCTCGCCAACAAGGTGCTCAACGTCTCGAAGTTCGTGCTCGGATTCGGCGACGCCGGTGACGCCACCGACGCGGCTCGTGTGACCGAACCCGTCGACCTGGCGATGCTCGCTCGACTCGACAGCGTCATCGCCGAGGCGACCTCGGCGTTCGACGCGTACGACTACGCGCGGGCGCTCGAGCGCACCGAGGCGACGTTCTGGTGGTTCTGCGACGACTACGTCGAGCTGGTCAAGAACCGTGCGTACGGCACGCTCGGCGACGAGGCCGCGGCGTCGGCCACGAACGCTCTTCGGATCGCCCTCGGGTCGTTCCAGCGGCTGCTCGCACCGTTCCTGCCCTTCGCCACCGAGGAGGCGTGGTCGTGGTGGCACGACCACAGCATCCATGCGGCCGAGTGGCCCACGCCCAGCGGTCTCGGCGGCGACGAATCGCTGCTCGACCCGGTCGTCGAGGTCCTCACGCTCGTTCGTCGAGCGAAGTCGGAGGCCAAGGTCAGCCAGCGGGCGGCGGTCGATCAGGTCACGGTCTCGGCGGCCGACGGCGCCGGCGCGGCCATCGAGGCCGGTCGATCCGACCTCATCGCGGCCGGCACGATCTCGACGCTCGACGTCGTGCCGGCGACCGACGGTGGCCCCGTCACCTGCGACGTGGTCCTGGCCCCCGCCGACTGACCCGCGACCCGACCCAACAGCACATCCGGTGCCGGGTCCGATTCGTGCTGTTTCGCACTGTGCGGAATCTGGCGGGTGCGGGATCGGTAGCGTCTCGTCGGTCATGGGCCGGACGTTCGACACCGCTGCCGACGAGTCGGCCGACGAACTCGAGCCGCCGACCGTCCGCGCACCCGATCGGTCGACGCCCGCCCGGCTGAAGCGGACCTGGGGCCAACGCCTCACCATCGCAGCGCTCGGCGTGGGCGCGTTCGCGGCATTCGTCAGTGCCGCGGCGGTCTGGTACGCCCAGCAGCAGCTCGAGAACCGCAACCTCGTCTCGGTCGACGACGGATCGGCCGCCCTCGCCGACGTCTCCGCCGACGCCGGATTCGCAGCCGATGGCGCTCTGGCGTCGTCCGGCGGTGACGTCTCGACGGGTGACGACGCTCCCGAGGCCGCCGACGAATCGGCCGACGAGGTCGCGCCGGTCGAGACCTTCCCCGACGCCGACCCCGAGGCGCGCAACATCCTGCTCACCGGCTCGGACAACAACGCGTGCATCGATCCCGACTCGCCGTACGCCGCCGCGTTCGGCGACCGCGAGGGGTTCGGCGAGCGCAGCGACACGATCATGATGTGGCGGGTCAACCCGTCCACGTCGCAGATCGCCGTGCTCTCGTTCCCCCGCGATCTCTGGGTCACCATCGCCGGACGATCGAACAAGCAGCGCATCAACACCGCCTACGAGCGTGACGATCCGCAGCGCCTCATCGACACGATCGCCCTCAACTTCGGGGTCCTCACCGACCACTACGTGCAGGTCGACTTCTGCGCGTTCAAGCAACTCGTCGACGCGCTCGACGGCGTCGCAGTCCCGTTTGACACACCGGTGCGCGACGTCAACACCGGCCTCAACGTGCCCGAACCGGGGTGCTTCGAGTTCGATGGAGACCACGCCCTCGCCTACGTGCGGTCTCGCAAACTCCAGTTCTTCGAAGACGGCAGCTGGAGGAGCGACGGTGGCTCCGACCTCAGTCGCATCTCCCGTCAGCAGGACTTCATCCGCCGTGTGGTCGAGGAAGCCATCGACAACCGCTTCTCACCGAGTGTCATCAGCAGCCTGCTCGAGGCGAACGACGAGTTCATCGTCACCGACGACTCACTCGATCCCCGCACGATCCTCGAGTTCGCCGGCGTGGTCCAGGAGGTGTCGCCCTCGTCGATCACCACCTATCAGGTCGAGGCGGTCAACGCGACCATCCAGGGGAACGCGGTGCTCGACCCACGGCTCGGCAGTGACGACATGGAAGCGATCCTCGCCGTCTTCCGCGGCGAGGCGACCCTCGCCGATCGACCCGAAGAGCAGGATCTCGACGACGACACCGAGACCACCACGACGGTGCCTCCCACCACCGTGGCCGTCACGTCGCCTCCCACCACGAGCGACGGTGCGTTCATCGATCCCGACACGGCGATCCCGTCCACGGTCGCCGACGACGTGCCGGCCGTCGTGACCACCACGCTGCCCGAGGTCGAGGCCGAGCAGGACGTCGTGGGCATCGTGCCCGACGCCGACGCCTCCTGTCGCTGACCGCCACGCACCCACAAATCGGTGGCTGTCCGTCGGACGGCGCGGGATGATGACGCCGTGGGGATGTTGCGTCAGCGTCGCCGGTCCGGGTCAGGCAGCGATCGAGCCTCCACGATCCGATATCCCGGCTTCCTCCGCGCGGCCGGCTCCACCATCACGAACACCGTCCGCTACGTGGTCAGCCGCCGACGACGGCTCTCGCTCGAAGGTCGTGTCGTCGGGGACACGTATCGCAACTGGTCGGGGGATCGGCGCCACCGCGCCGACGTGCGCACGCCGACGTCCGTCGCCGAGGTCCAGGAGATCGTTCGATCGGCCTCGTCGATCCGCGTCGTCGGCAGCGGACACTCCTTCAACGACGGCCTCCGGACGGACGGCGTCACGCTCTCACTCGACCTGCTCGACGGGGTGGTCGAGATCGACCACGCTGCGAAGCAGGTCACCGTCTGGGGCGGCACCCGGCTGCGCGACCTGACACCGGTCCTGCTCGACGAAGGCCTCGCGTTCGAGACGTTGGCGTCGCACGACGCGCAGAGCATCGCCGGGATCCTGTCCACCGACGTCCACGGCACGGGTCGCGGTCCGTCGCACTTCAGCGACGCGGTCGTGTCGCTCGACCTCGTCGACGGAACCGGTGCACTCCATGCCGACCTCCTGCCGGACGACGATCGGTTCCGCGCCGCCGTCGGCGGGATCGGTGCCGTCGGTGTGATCACGAAGGTGACGCTGCGCGTCGTCGACGCCTTCCACCTCGCTCAGGGAACGCAGGTCGAGACACGCGACTGGGCCGAGGAACATCTCGACGCGCTGTTCGCCGACCACGAGCACGTCAGCTTCTACGCGTATCCGTTCACACCACTGCTCCACGTCCACACCTGGACTCGAAGCGACGAGCGTCGCTCCCGACTCGGAGCGTTCCGCGAGTCGCTCAACGAGGCGAAGGCGGCCGTGTCGGCGGCCACCTTCGGCGACGCCACCGCGCACTGGGGTCTGCTGCCGAAGTCGGCCTCGGCGGCGCTCCGTCTGCAGCGGCCGACCGAACTGGTGCTCCACTCCCACGAGGCGTTCAGCCGCAGCCAGTACCACCTGCATCAGGAGCTCGAGGTCGCCGTCCCGCGAGCGCGCGTCTGGTCCGACCTGCGGGAGCTGCTCGAACTGTACGAGCAGCGGTACGAACGCCAGCGCCTCCCGTTCCTGCTGGTCGAGATCCGGTTCAACCCGGCAGGTCACGACACCTCCTTCATCGGAGCGGGCGTGGGGCGCGACACCGCCTGGCTGTGTCTGTGCTGCAATCAGTCCGGCGCGGTCGGTGAGTACTTCGCCGACGTCGAGGAGTGGATCCGGGACACCGATGCACGTGTTCACCTCAGCAAGTGGTGCGAGGGACTCGACGTGCGCGATCTCCGACGGATGCACGGCGACCGAGTCGACCGCTTCGACGACGTCCGTCGGCGTCTCGACCCCGCCGGCCGCTTCGCCAACCCGTTCGTCGACCGCGTGCTCGGCCCGATGGACCGCACGTCGGTCGCAGCGAACTCGGACGGCGAATGACCATGAGCGACACGGTCGACCGCTCCGACGAGACGCCCGCCCGTGTGTCGCTCTCCGAGGCGTTCCACCGTCTCCGCGACGTCGACGAGCGGACGGACGCCGGCTTCACGTCGGGACTTCGCGACGCGCTGCTCCGTTTCGTCGAGGCGTTCGACGAGGTCTGGGAGTCCGACGCGACGTTCCGCGAGCGGTGGCGCCCGCGCTCAACCCGCATCCGGCAGATCCTCAGCGGGAGGTACCTCGATCGACGGTTGAACGAGATCGCCCGCAGTTCGGGGATCGTGATCGACCGCCAGCTGAGCGAACACGGTGGGCACTGGGACTTCATCGGGTGCACCAGGTACAAAGGCTCGAAGGGAGGCCGCTCGCTGAAGCTGCGCGGAGCCTTCGAGCCGACGGGCTCCTCCACGTGCCGAGCGGCGGTCGGGACACGAGACGCCGGTTATCGGCGCGGCGAGGGCACGTACAGCATCGCCGAGCTGATCGTGTCACCCGGCGGGGAGTTGCTGATGCTGGAACGCGACGTGACCGGCGGCGCCCGACATCTCTGGGCGTACTACGTCGACGGCTTCCGGAACCGCCGAGCGAGCGACGACGATCGCGTCACCAGTCCCGACATCATGGACGCTCGGATGCTCCTCGACCCGCCGTCCGGTGGGTGGGTGCACCGCACGGGTCCGATCCGAGTGCATCGCACGTGGCTGCGCACGGGTGACACCCCTGAGTGGCGCGCCGGTGCGCGCTGGCTCGACGGCGACCCCGAGTCGGGCATCGTCGTCGTTCCCGACGCGAGCGCGATTCGGCGGGTCCTCGACGACGAGTGAGTCACGACGAGTGAGTCACGACGAGTGATCGAGCACGCGTGACAGGGCGGCCACCGCGTCGGACGGACCGGTCGTCGTCGTGACCGCGGCGCCGACACGTGCGGCGAACTCCTCGGCCTCGGCGCTGTCGCCGTCGGGTGCGACCACCATCAGCTCGTCGAGCCCGGCGGCGGCCTGCCACACGTCGCCGTCGACGGTGGGGCGACAGTCCGAGAACAACACCGCGATCTTCCGGGCCGCAGTCGAGCGGGCGAGCTGTATCTGGGCCGCCACGAGCGCTCCCGCCAGGTCGGTGGTCCCGAACCCTCGAAGTGCGAGCACGCCGTCGACGACCATCTCGCTCGACTTCGCGACGTCCTGCGACTTGACCGCGATGACGTCGTTGCCGAACGACAGGACCGAGTAGTCGTCGGGCGCCCTCCACGCCACGGCGGCTGCCGCGACGCCGGCCGTGGCGAGCGGTTCGCCACCCATCGAACCGCTGCGGTCGACGACGAGGCACAGCGCCGTCGCCGGGGTCGCCCACGTGCGCACTCGGAGATCGTCCGGGTCGGGAGCCGAGTCGGTCGCCCGCGCCGTGACGATGGCGTCGAGACTGGCGTCGAGGTCGACGTCGCCGGCGTCGGGCCGATACGGGCGCGTGGCGAGACGCCCGACTCCGCGAGGTCGCATCGGACCGCGGGTCGACAGATCGAGGAACAGCCGACCGGCCAGACGGCGGGCGAGCTCACGGAGACGCTGATCGGTCGCTCCCGTGAGATCGGCGAGCATCCCCAGGAGCCGATCGGGGTCCTCCTGCATGAGCTGGTCGAAGGCCTCCTCGTCGAGATGGCCCACCTCGGGTGAGACCTCCTCGAAGTCGGGCTGGCGCTCGAATTCGCGCCGCGACGTCGTCTTCCGCCGAGCGTCCGCGATCTCGTCATCGGCCTCGTCGCCCTCCTTCACGTCGGGCTCGGCCGGCGGAGCTACGTCGTCATCGCCCCGGCCGGGGCCGTCGCTTTTCCCTCGTCGTCGCTGTCACCGCCGCCACTGACGTCGGGGCCGTCGGGCACGTCGAACACCGTCCGCCAGAGTTCGGTGACGACGTCCTCGGCGGTGCGGGAACACCCCTCGCGGATGCGGATGCGTCCGGACAGCGCGACGAGCGCGGCGTCGAGGGACACGTCGTTCGACGTCGAGCCCCCGTTGCGCAGCGTGGCGAGCGACCGGGTGACCTCGGCCATGTCGATCGCGCCGCGGACCGACGAGCCAACGCGAACGTCGGCATGATCGCGGGTGGCGCGCACGAGCCGGACGATGCGGTCGACGTCGACAGGAGCACCGGCGGTGGCCGACGTGGACCCGGACGTGACGCGCCGTGTGATCGCGATCTCGTCGGCCGCCGACTGGTAGTCGACGGCGATGCGACAGACGCGGTCGTACACCGCTCCGGAGATCCGTGCGGTGCCGACGGCGTCGAACGGGTTCATCGCGGCGACCAACCGGAACCCGGACGCAGCTTCGATCCGACCGAGTCGCGGGACGTGCAGTTCGCGCTCGCTCATCACGGTGATGAGCACGTTGAGCGTCTCCTCGGGGATCCGGTTCAGCTCCTCGACGTAGAGGAGGGCGCCGTCGCGCAGTGCCGTGACGAGCGGCCCGGGGACGAACACGTCAGGGTCGTATCCCTCGGCGAGCACCCTCGCCGGATCGAAGTGTCCGACGAGGCGCGCCGGCGTCAGCTCGGCGTTGCCCTCGACGAACTCGAAGCCGAGACCGAGCTGTCGAGCGACGGCGCGCAGCAGCGTCGACTTGCCGGTGCCAGGCGGGCCTTCGATCACGATGTGCCGGTCGACGGCGACCGCGGCGACGACGAGCTCGATCTCTCGGCGCCGTCCGACGACGTCGGCGTCGAGTTCGTCGACGAGGGTCCGCAGATCGGAGGGGTCGGGCACGGTCCGGGCGGTCCGATCGGTCACGAACCGTGGCGGATCACGCCGCGGATGTTCTCACCCTGGCGCATCGCCTCGTAGCCGTCGTTGACCTGGTCGAGGGTGTACGTGCGCGTGACGAGTTCGTCGAGTTTCAGGATTCCGTCGCGGTACAGACCGAGGAGTCGCGGGATGTCGACCCGCGGGTTGAGGGACCCGAAGATCGTGCCCTTGATCTCCTTGTTCCACATGGCGAGTTCGAAGAGGTTGATCGACGCCTCGGTCTGCGTGATCGGCGAGATCGCCGTGACGACGATGGTGCCGCCCTTCCCGGCGAGCGCCGT
>JBCDAK010000136.1:0-12832 GCA_039185545.1 Actinomycetota bacterium | reverse complement strand
CGTCAGCTGTCGCCGCGGAGGTAGAGGAAGAGCAGGACGAGGAGGATCTGCACGGAGATCACTCGCCAGAGGACGGTATTGAACGACGTCGTGATCGTCTTGTGCTTGAAGAGGTCTCGGCCGACGACAGCTCCTGGTGAACCGCCGAGCGCCGCCATGGTGTGCAGCGTCGACTCGGGCACCCGCCGAACGCTGATGATCGACGCCGCCTTGTCGAGGCCGAACCAGGCGAGCGCCGCAGCGTTGACCCCCACGAACCATGCCGCGATGACACTCAGCGCCCAGCGATCGGTGGCCCACCACGCCACCGCGACCGCCGTACCCAGTGACAGGACGGTGCTCGTGGCACGCGTGCCGCTCATCGCGAAGCGCGGTCGCATCCGACGCCGTTCCCGACCACGGCGCCCGCGCCGCCACCTCCGGAACCGGACCGCCATCAGCACGACCGCGATGACCGCCATGAGCGTGAACACCGTCCACGGCGGTTGTGGTTCCATCACCTCAGTGTTTCCGACGGCATCGACCCGATCAAGCGGGGCGACGGTGTGTGCCTGACCCGGACTGTCGCCTGGCCGTAGCCTGCGGACCGTGATCGAGGTCCGAGGACTGACAAAACGGTTCGACGACGTGGTGGCGGTCGACGGTCTGAGTTTCGACGTCCATCCGGGACGGGTCACCGGCTTCCTCGGTCCCAACGGAGCCGGGAAGTCCACGACGATGCGGTGCATGCTCAGCCTCGATCGACCGCAGGCGGGGACCACCACGTTCGCCGGTCGTCGGTACTCCGAGATCGACCGCCCGCTCCACGAGGTCGGGGCGCTGCTCGACGCCGGCTACGTCCACCCCGCTCGAAAGGGCCGCGATCACCTCCGCTGGCTCGCCCGTACGAACGGGTTGTCCGACACCCGCGTCGACGAGGTGTTGCACGTCGTCGGTCTCACCGAGGCAGCGGCTCGCCCGGTGAAGGGGTACTCGCTCGGCATGCGGCAGCGTCTCGGTCTCGCCGGCATCCTGCTCGGCAAACCGCACACCCTGATCCTCGACGAACCGGCGAACGGCCTCGATCCCGAGGGCATCCGGTGGATCCGCGACGTCCTGCGCCACCAGGCGAACGAAGGAGCGGCGGTCCTGGTCAGCAGCCACCTCCTGTCCGAGATCTCGATGATCGCCACCGACCTCGTCGTGGTCGGGCGAGGTCGACTCGTCGACCAGGGCACCGTCGCCGACTTCGTCGACCGGAATTCCGAGACCTTCGTGCAGGTGCGCAGTCCCCACCTCGCACACCTCGTCGATGTCGTCCAGGCGGCGGGCGCCGTGGCAGCACCACTCGATCCCGCGGCTCCCGCTGCAGGTGCCGGGATCCGTCACATGACCGTCGAGCAGGTGGGCGAGGCGGCCGCAGCGAACGGCATCGTGCTCCACGAACTGCTGCTCCGACGCGACTCGCTCGAGGATGCGTTCTTGCGCGCCACCGCGGGTGCCCAGGAGTTCCGAACGACCGGACCGAGCGGATCGGGTGGCGCACTGGTACCGCCCCCCGGCCGAGCCAGTGGGCCCGTGACCGGTCCGCCGACCGGTCCACCTCTCAACGTTCCCGGCGTGCCGCCCGGGGCTGTGCCGCCTCCGCCCGCCGGATCGGGAGGTGCCTCGTGACCACGATGTCGAACGTGGCGGCGTCGGAGTGGCTCAAGCTCCGCACGATCCCGCTGCACTACATCCTGGTCTCGGTCGGCGCTGCCTTCGTGATGGTCATCGTCGTCCTCGTCGCCGCGCTCAACGGCGACCCCGAGTTCTTCTTCTCCGACGACCTCGCCAACCTGGTCGGAGTCACGTCGGTGGTCGCCGCCCTCTCCGTCAGCGTCGTGGCGGTGCTGGCCATCACCGGCGAGTTCGCACACAACACGATCCGTCCGACGCTCGCCGCGGTGCCTGATCGGTCTCGGGCGTTCCTGGGGAAGGGACTCGTCCTCGCGGCCGTCGCGGCCCTCGTGGGCGCGGTCACCGCGTGGGTGCCGTACCTCGTCGGACTGGTGATCTTCAACGCCCGCGGGGCCGACATCGGCATCTCGGGCGACGACGGGAGCCTTGCCATTCTCGTCGGACTCCCGTTCTTCTTCGTGCTGCTGGCGCTGTTCGGATACGGACTCGGGCTGCTGCTGCGCAGCCTGCCCGGTGCGTTGGCGATCGTGATCCTGTGGCCGCTCCTTGTCGAAGGGATCATCGCCAGTGTGCTCAACGTGGCGGGGGTCGACGAGCCGCTGCAGTTCCTGCCGTACCAGTCGAGTTTCGCTCTGGTCACCGCCGACACCGATGACTTCTTCTACGGCCGGGTGGGCGGCGGTGTCTTCTTCGGGCTGGTGGTGCTCGTGCTGATCGCCGGCGGAATCGCGATCAACTCCCGACGCGACGTCTGAGCGACACCGAGTTCGTCCTTGACTCTCCCCTCGGAGGAGGGGTGAGACTCGACGCATGCACCGACGCAGCGAGGATCCCGGCGCCGATCCGGCGATGTCGATCGGGACGTTCTCCCGGGCGTCGTTGCTCACCGTGAAGGCGCTGCGCAACTACCACGAGCGAGGACTGCTGGTCCCGGCGTCGGTCGATCCCGACACGGGCTACCGCTCGTACCGGGCGTCGCAGCTCCCCGACGCCGCGATCGTCCGTCGCCTGCGTGACCTCGACGTGTCGCTCGAGGACATCGGAACCATCGTCGACGCCCGCGATCCGGAGGTCACCCGAAAGGTCATCGGTGAGCACGAGTCACGGATGCGCGAGCGGCTCGCCGACCTGGAGCAGGTCGTCGACGAACTGCAGCGCAGCGCCGGCCTGCCGTCGATGCACACGCCGATCCACGTCCGGGTCGAGCCACCGGTGACCGCCCTGGTCGTCCGCGGGACCGTTCACGACGGTGACTACGCGCCGTTCCTCGATGATGCGTACGGTCGGATTTTCGCGGAAGCCGGGCGGTCGGGAGCGACGATCGCCTCCGCCGGGTCGGCTCGCTACCCCTCGGTGGCGGGCGACGTCGAAGAGATCGAGGCGTACGTGGCGATCGAGGCGCCGGTCGTGTTGTCCGACACGGTCGCCGCGTCCGGAGTCCTGGTCGACGTGATCCCCGAGGCGACGTGTGCCGTCGCGACCCACGTCGGTGGATACGACCGGATCGGTGAGACGTACGCCCACCTCGGTGCGTGGGTCGCCGGCAACGCCCGGCCGCTCGACGTCCCGGTGCGCGAGCACTACGTCGTCAGCATCGACCCGACGACACTGCAGCTCCTCCCGCCCGACGAACGCCGCACCGAGATCGCCTGGCCCATCTCGCCGACCGATCCCCACCAGGAGACACCGACATGACCCTCGCCGTGCACGCCGTCACGATCGACTGCCGGAACGCGGCCGACCTCGCCGGGTTCTGGTCGCGGGCCCTCGACCGCCCGGTCGACACGCAACCGCCCGGCGCCAGCGAGTTCTTCGCGTCGATCGGTCGCGACGAGACGCCCGGATCCGACTCCGCCACCGGGCCGGTGATGATGTTCATCCAGGTCCCCGAGGACCGGACCGTGAAGAACCGTGTCCACCTCGACCTCGGTGCGTCGGACCGAGCGGTCGAGGTCGAGCGATTGGTGGGCCTCGGCGCCACCGTGCTCCACGACAAGGACGAGTGGGGTACCCGCTGGACGACGCTCGCCGACCCCGAGGGCAACGAGTTCTGCGTGGCGCAGAGCCACGCCGAGCACTGATCGGCCAACGAGGGACCCAGTCCGACGGCGAGTCCGCCGAACGGCGTCAGCGGGCGCGCAGCTCGAGACGATCGCGCTGCACGATGTGGTACGTGCGGTCCTGCTGTTCGAGCCAGCCGAGCCGGATGAAGCTGGCGATCGCCTTGTTGACGCGTTCACGTGAGGCGCCGACCATGCCGGCGAGCTCCTCCTGGGTGACCGGGAGCGTGAAGGCGTCCTCGCCGTCGGCGAGTTCGAGCAGCCGTTTGGCCGTGCGGCCGGTGACGTCGAGGAACACCGAGTCGGCGAGGGCCTCGTCGGTGGCCCGGATGCGCTGGGCGAGAAGGCGGGTGACGTTCCACAGCAGCTTCGGGTGCTGATCGAACATCTCGAGCACCGGCTCGAACGGGATCTCGAGCACCGTGGTCGGTTCGAGTGCCCGAGCCATCGCCGAGCGGGGCCCGTCGTCGAGCATGCCCATCTCGCCGAACAGGTCACCGGGCTCCATGAGCGCGACGACGCTCTCGCGGCGATCGATCGGGTTGGCGATGGCGATGGCGAGCCGGCCGGACAGCGCCAGGTAGAGCGACTCGGGCTGGTCTCCTTCGTTGAACAGCACGTCGCCACGGATGAGATGGCGCTCGTGACCGGCTTCGGCGACGGCCTTCAACGCCACCGGATCGGCGTCGGCGAAGAAGTCGGTGCGCGCAAGGGTCTCTTCGTGGGCCATGACGGGCGTCACGGTACTACCCTCCCTGCCCGTGCGGCACGATCGTCCTCTTGTGTGGACCATCGTGGTCGCCGGAGGCGGTGGACGTCGCTTCGGCCGGCTCAAGCAGTACGAGAGCCTGGTCAGAGGGGGTGGCGACCGGGTCATCGACCGATCGAGGCGCACGGCCGATGCCGCATCCGACGGCGTCGTGGTTGTCGTTCCGCCGGGCGACGAGGAGCGCGAGAGCGGCGTCGCGGGCGGTGACTCTCGGAGCGATTCGGTCCGAGCGGGTCTGGCGGCGGTTCCCGACGACGCCGAGATCGTGTGCGTCCACGACGCGGCACGACCGCTGGCGTCGCAGGAGCTGTTCGAGCGGGTGATCGGTGCCGTCGTGGCAGGGGCCGACGCCGCCATCCCGGGACTCGCGGTCACCGACACGATCAAGGTCATCGACGCCGACGGAGCTGGGGAGGTCCCGCGCGCTGTGGGCCGGGTCGTCGACACCCCCGAGCGGGCGAAGCTCGTGGCGGTCCAGACGCCACAGGCCTTCCGGACCGACGTCTTGCGACGTGCCCACGAGGCGGCGGGTGACGCCACCGACGACGCAGCACTGGTCGAGGCGGCAGGTGGCGTGGTCGTCGTGGTCGAGGGGCAGGCCGACAACCGGAAGATCACCACCACGGACGACCTCGACTGGGTCCGCACCCGCCTGCGGGAGCGGTTGTGAGCGCGTTCCCCGACCTCCGCGTCGGCCAGGGCTTCGACATCCATCGGTTCACCGACGATCCCGACCGGGTCCTCGTGCTCGGTGGCTGCAGGTTCGACGGCGAGCGCGGACTCGCCGGCCACAGCGACGCCGACGCCGTCGCGCATGCGTGCGCCGATGCGCTGCTCGGCGCGGCGGGTCTCGGCGACATCGGCCAGCACTTCCCCGACACCGACGAACGATGGAAGGGAGCCGACTCGATCGCTCTCCTCCGTCACGTGGTGTCGCTGCTCGTCGACGACGGTTGGTCGGTGGCCAACGTCGACTGCGCGCTGGTGTGCGAGCGGCCGAAGATCGCGCCTCGCCGTGACGAGATGCAGACGCTGCTGTCGGAGGTCGTCGGCGCACCGGTGACCGTGAAGGGCAACCGGGCCGAGAAGCTCGGCTCGATCGGTCGCGTCGAGGGCATCGTGTGCTTCGCGACCGCGTTGATCGTCCGGGTGTCCGATCTGGTCGACGTCGAGGTGGAGGAGTCGTGAACAAGCGCAGTGGAGGACAGCGGCGGGGTGGCTCGGGTCGTTCCGGAGGTTCCCGTCGCAGCGGACCCACGAAGGGATCGCGTCCGGCGCCGTCGGCGCGGAAGGGTGCCGGACGCAGCGGACGTGGCGCAGGACCCGCCGGTGGTGGTCGCTCGGGCGGTCCGTCGCGATCGTCCGACCGGTCGCGCATGGGGCTCGGTGGCCGGCAGATCGAGGGTCGACAGGCGGTGCGCGAGCTGCTGATCGCCGAGCGGCGCGACGTTCACGAGATCTGGATCAGCGCCGAGCTCGAGGGTGATGACGGGGTCGATGACATCGTCGTGATCGCCAACGCCCGTCGGGTCCCGATCGCCTACGTGGGCAAGGCCAAGGTCGAGCGCGAGGCGCGCACCGACGCGCCGCAGGGCGTGATCGCGTTCGCCGCCGAGGTCCCCGAGGCCGATCTCGGTCGGCTGATCAAGCCGGGGGGAGGGAAGGGTAGCGGTTCGACCGCACCCTTCCTCGTCGCGGTCGACGGGGTCACCGATCCGCGCAATCTCGGGGCGATCGTGCGGAGTTGCGACGGCGCCGGGGTCACGGGCCTCCTGCTGCCGCAGCACCGGGCCGTGCACGTCACCCCGACCGTGGCCAAGACGTCGGCGGGCGCGATCGAGTACGTGCCCATGGCCATCGTGCCGGGCCTGCCCGCCACGCTCGGCCGGTTGAAGCAGGAGGGCGTGTGGGTCGTCGGTCTCGACGACTCGGCCGACCGCGACCTGTTCGACCTCGGCGATCTCGCCGAGGAGCCGATCTGCCTGGTGATGGGCGCTGAGGGTGCAGGGCTGTCACGACTCGTCCGGGAACGTTGCGACCTGATCGTGTCGATCCCGATGCTCGGTGGCGTGTCGTCGCTCAACGTGTCGGCGGCCACCGCCCTCGCCACCTACGAGGTCGCCCGCCGCCGGGCTTGAGCGGATCCCTCGGGTCCCGCTCTCTGCCTGATCGATAGCCTGGCCAGGTCGCCGGGTTAGCTCAGTTGGTAGAGCACTTGACTTGTAATCATGTGGTCGCGGGTTCGACTCCCGCACCCGGCTCCAACGAAGCCCCAGCTCAGGAAACCTCTGAGTTCGTTCGCAGCTCGGCCACTCGGCGATCGCGGTCGCCCTCGACACCGAGCGTCGATCGGAGATGCAGCGTGGTGAACCGAACGGCGGCGAGCGCGCTGGCGGATCTACCATGGAGCCGTGACTCAGACCGTGCCCGGTTTCGACCGGCTGACCCTCGAACCGGACAAGCTCGGCGGCCAGCCGTGCATCCGTGGGTACCGGTTCAGCGCGCAGCAGCTCCTCGAGCTCCTCGCGGCGGGGCACAGTTTCGAGGAGATCCACGAGCAGTTCGACTTCCTCGAGCCAGCTGACGTCAGCCAGGTCTTGAGCTACGCCGCTGAACTCGCCGACCGGGACTTCTTCCTCCCGGCTCGTCACACGGCGTGAAGCTCTTGGTCGACCAGAACCTGAGTCCGTCGCTCGTCGACCAGTTCGCGTCGGTTGGCCACGACGCCTTCCACACTGCGACCGTCGGCCTGGCATCGGCGAGCGATGCTGCGATCCTCGAGTGGTGTCGCGAGAACGCAGCGGCACTCGTGACAGCGGACAAGAAGCTCACCAAGTTCCTCGCGGTGGAGCAGGCTGCCGACCCGGCGATCGTGATCGTCCGCGGCTACCTCCTCGATGTCGAGTCGCGTGCGTCGGACCTCATCGCCAGCTTGCCAGCGATCGAGGAGATCGTCACGTCACGTGGTCCGGCGATCTTCTCGGTCAGCCCGGACCGGCCGATTCGGGCCCAGCTCCTCCCTCTCGCTTCCGAGGTCTGAGAGTTCAGATGGCGATCGTCGAGCAGTTCACGGCTCCGCTCTTCCACTTCTCCGACGACCTGGTGTCCTTCGATTCCGTCGAGTTGATGTTGCGCTACGTCGAGCCGTGGGATGTGTCCGACAGCGACCAAGCTTTCGATGCCGCGGGTCGGAGGATCGTGTTGAGCGGCAGGGACGTGAAGAGGCGGCGCTTCTGGGTGAGCGGCGGTTCGACCGTCGTCGATCTGGGCCGGTCGGGAGCACCTGCGCCCGATGAGCTGGAGGGCCTGCTTCGGCGCTACATCGCCAACGTTGGGTCGGAGCGGCTTGGCGTCGAATTGGTTGACCTCGAGTCGGTGCTGCTCGATCGACTCGTCGCAACCGTCCATCCGTTCACCCGGGTGCAGTAGACGGAGCCCGACTCGGTTCTTGGATCCGACGCCGAAGTTCAGGTGTCGTTGGCCGGCGTCCGGCGTCGATCCGGCGAACGAAGCGCACCTCTCAGACGACGATCATGCGTGCGACGTCGGGTTCGCCGTTCATTCGGGCAGGTATTAAGTGGGCCGCCTCCGGGCCTGAGCGATCGGCGGCGACCCGAGAACAGATTGCCCAAGCACTCGTCGGTCGACATCGCCCTGAGCTTCCTCCGACGCTCCGACACCCCTTCGCCGAAGTCGCGTGCCCCAAGCGACGCAGGGCTGTTCGCAATGCCGAGGTCGCGTGACACCTCGGGCGAGTGCCCTCGAACGGGGTCAGGAGTGTGGGCGACGGAGCGACACCGCCGCACCCGGCTCTGCTCAGTCTCGCTCGGTGTCGATCTCCGCGTCGATCCACGAGATCAGTGCGTCGACGGCGTCGCTCGACACACCGACGGGCCAGGTGGCGTAGTAGCCGCGTCGACTCGTGACCTCCGGGCCGACGATCGTGAGGGCGTCGCCGGCGAGTAGATCGTCGATGAGATGACGCCAGCCGAGTGCGATGCCTCGCCCGGCGAGTGCCTGCTGGAGGACCATCGGATAGTTGTGGAACAGCACTCGTCCGGGCGACCGACGCAGTGTGATCCCGAACTCGCCCAGCCACTCGCTCCAACTCATCCAGGGGTGGAGGCCGTCGTCCATGTGCACGAGAGGTGCCCGATAGACGTCGTCGGCGCCGCTCGACGCGTCGAGGCCCCACTCTGCGGCGAACGGAGGCGAGGCCACCGGGACGACCGACTCGGTGAAGAGCAGATGCTGGTCGAGTCCGACGAACACACCCGTGCCGACCCGAAACGCGGCGTCGAAACCACCTCCGGCGATCTCCTCGTCGCGGTCGAACAGCCACAGACGGACCTCGAGGTCGCTCAGCGCTGCGGTGAGCCCCTCGAGGCGGGGCAAGAGCCACTGCTGAGCGATGCCCGGATGCGCGGCCAGCACGAACGTGCCGTCGTCGTCCGCGAGCTCGGCGAGACCGCTCTCGATGACGTCGAGACCGGTGGCGACGTGGCCGTGCAATCGGCGGCCGACGTCGGTGAGCGTGCTCCGGTTCGCCGAGCGAGCGAACAGCTCGACTCCGAGGCTGCGTTCGAGTGCCTTGATCTGGCGGGTGACCGCCGGCTGGGTCATCCCGAGTTCGTCGGCTGCTGCGGAGAAGCTCCCGAGCCGTGCCGCAGCGTCGAAGACGGCCAGACGCTGCAGTCGGTCGACCTGCGCGACGACCGGTCTCATCGACGGTCGATCGGGGCCGAACACTCGGACGACAGCATGCCCTCACGTTATGGTCGCCGACACGAATCTGTGGGTGTTCAGAGCGCGCGCTGTTGGTCAGAGTGAGCAGGAATGACCGTTCTCGACGCTCCTCCGACTCCGCAGGTCGAGCTGGTCGGGGGTGCGATCCGGCTGACCTGGAACGGCCACGTCACCACAGTGCACCCGCTCTGGCTGCGAGACCGCACCACCGAGCCGGGTTGGATCGACTCGACGAATCGACAGCGACTCTTCACGCCGGTCGACATCCCGATCGATCTCTCCGTCGTCGCCGCCGAGGTGTGCGGCGACGACGTGGTCGTGCGGTTCTCCGACGAACACGTCGCCCGCCTCGACCTCGCTGCGATTCTCTGCGACCTCCGGTGGACCGACGATCCGGAAGCTCCGCCTCCTCCCGAGCCGTGGACGGCCCCGCTGGCGACGCCCGCTCACGTCGACTGGGCGAGCATCGGGTGGTGTGAGTCGGACGCCGATCCGCACGCCGTCCTGCACTTCCTCGATGCGTTCTACCGACACGGGTACGTCGTGTTCCGCAACACCCCGGCTGAGCACGGCACCGTCGAACGTGTGGCGAATCGGCTGGGCTACATCTCGGGGCAGAGCTTCGGCTGGACCTTCGACGTGCGTGTCGAGCCCCGGGCGACCGACCTCGCCTACACGTCGGTCGCGCTGCTCGCCCACACCGACCAGCCGTACCGGATCGACCCACCCGGCATCCAGCTCCTGCACTGCATCCTCAACGATGCGGAGGGCGGAGACTCCACGATCGTCGACGGGCTCGCGGCCGCACGGGCCGTGCGAGATGAGCAGCCCTCGTGGTTCCGAGCTCTCGTCGAGATCGAGGTCGGCTTCCGCTACGACCGGGGAGATGACACCGCGTTCAACACCGGCCACGTCCTCGAGTTCGACCGCCACGGTCGCTACCAGGGCATCCGGCTGAGCAGTCGGCTCGACACGCCCTTGCCGCGTACCGGTGACGATCTCGACGCGTGGTACCGGGGTCGCCGATGGCTCACGGAGTGGCTCGACGATCCCGCGCACCAGGCGACGTTCCGGCTGGAGCCCGGCGACGTGATGTTCATGGACAACCATCGGGCGCTCCACGGTCGCACCGCGTTCGACGTGGACTCCGGTGCCCGGCACCTGCAGGGGTGCTACATCGAGCACGACGGGCCGGACACGATGTACCGCCTCACGCTGCGCCGCCTGCGTGGCAACCTGTCGGGATGACCGAGCCGGCCATCGTCCGTCGACCGCCCGAGGGACACCTCCCCGACGGGGTCGTGGGGTTCACCGCCATGGCCGACGGCACCGCCGAGGAGTACGAGCTCCTCGAGCGACACGAGCGGGCGTTCGCCGCGCAGCTCGCCGACCGGGTGCTTCACCGGCTGCGCGGGCTCGAGGGATCGATGGGTGGATATCGGGTGAGCCGCTTGGAACACTCACTGCAGTCGGCCACGCGGGCCCGCCGTGACGGAGCGTCGGTCGACTGGGTCGTCGCCGCGCTCGTGCACGACATCGGCGACGATCTCGCTCCCGACAACCACAGCGAGCTGGCGGCCGCCGTGCTCCAGCCGTACGTGCCGGCCGACGTTCACTGGGTCATCCTCCATCACGGGCTGTTCCAGAGCTACTACTACGCCCACTTCCTCGGTGGTGACCGAGACGGACGGGAGCGGCACCGAGACCACGAGTGGTTCGACCGGTGCGCTCAGTTCTGCGGACGCTGGGATCAGAACTCATTCGACCCGGACTACGCGTCCGACCCGCTCGCCTCGTTCGAGGGTGACGTCCGCGAGGTGTTCGGCCGAAGTGCCTGGGATCCGGCCGTGATCGGCTCGGCCAGCACCTCGCCGTTCTGAGCCCGTCGCGGGGAGAGTGATCCCGCGGGCGGTCATCGGCCGCGCAGTTCGAGGATCGCCGCTCGCACGAACACGATCTCGAACGCGAAGCCCATGAGTGCGACCGGGGCGATGATCGAGCCGTTCTCGAGGAACAGCTTGTGCGGTCCCATCCCGATGAGCGACAGCACGCAGAAGGCGATGCCGAGCAGAAGTCCGGCTCGCTGTCCCGCTCGGACGAGGGGAATCGCAGCGGCCCCGAGGGCGACGGTCGCGCCGATCATCGGGAGAACGTCACCGGGCGGGTACGGCTCGATCTGGGCGAACCCGGCGGCGAGTTGCATCAGGTGGCCGACGATCAGCGCGGCGAGCGCACCGATCATCAGCGGTGTCCGATCGGATGCGGTCGCCGGGGCGACGGTCTCGATGTGATCGAGGGATGTCGAGCTGGTCTCGGGGGAGGGGTGGATCGTTGCGGTCATGTGTGACTCCTTGTAATCGTACGAGTGGGTACGAATCCAAGTATTCGTACGATCGGGTACGCTTTGTCAAGGGAGAATCTCGGACGATGCCGGCGAACACACCCACGACGACACGGTCAGACACGCCGTCCCGACGAGGACGTCCGCGCGCCGGAGAGCGTGAAGAGCGCGAACGGCGGATCGTCGAGGCGGCCCTCGACGAGTTGATCGAGCACGGCTACGAGAAGGTCACGATGCTCGGCGTCGCCCGCCGGGCCGGCGCGTCGAAGGAGACGCTGTACAGCTGGTTCGGGTCGAAGGAAGGTCTCTTCTCGGCGCTGATCGAGGCCAACGCCGACCAGTCGGCCGAGCGGGTCGCCGAGGCGCTCGACTCCGACGACGATCCGATCGCCGTCCTGACCGGCCATGCCGTCGGGCTGCTCACGCTGCTCACCAGCCCGGGGTCGCTGGCGCTCAACCAGGCGGCGATGTCGTCACCCACCCTCGCCGAAACACTGCTCGCGAGCGGCCGCCATCGAGTCGGCCCGATCGTCGAGCGGTACCTCGCGCAGCTCGGCGAGACCGGACGCCTCCGCATCGACGATCCCGCGTCGGCGTTCGAATTGCTCTACGGATTGGTCGTGCGAGACACGCAGATCCGCAGCCTCCTCGGCGAGCCGGCGCCGACCGCCCGAGCGATCCAGGAGCGAGCCGACAGCGCCGTCGCCGACTTCGTCCGTCTCTCCTCGTCCCGTTGAACCACTCGACGGGACGTCACGAACAGCGTCCGAGACATCACCTTCGGCGTTTCTCGCACATTGCCCCTGTGTGCGGTGACTATGGTCACGCCGAGGGACGAAAGGACGGGGACATGAAGCGGTGGATCTCAGCGGCGGCAGCTCTCGCGATGGCGGGTTCTGTGGTGGTGGCGACGGACTCGGGGAGCGTGGCTTCGGCCTCGATCAGCCCGACCGATCTGGTGCTCCAGGTCGAGTCGGATCCGGGGGCGGCGAGTCAGTTCTTGACGTATGTGTCGTATCCGACGTTCGACGATTTGGTGGCGGACACGAATCGGATCGGTCTGGATGTTGCGTCGCCGCGGATCTCGGGGACGGCGAGTTCGACCGGTCTGGCGTTCGACGGGTCGCGGTACATCTTGCAGGTCGAGTCGGATCCGGGGGCGGCGAGTCAGTTCTTGACGTATGTGTCGTATCCGACGTTCGACGATTTGGTGGCGGACACGAATCGGATCGGTCTGGATGTTGCGTCGCCGCGGAT
>JBCDAK010000135.1:0-12842 GCA_039185545.1 Actinomycetota bacterium | reverse complement strand
GATCCGTACTTCTCGGGAACCAAGTTCGCGTGGCTGCTGCAGAACCGCGAGATCCCGGTCGGCGACGACCTCGCGCTCGGCACGATCGACGCGTGGCTGATCTGGAACCTGACCGGAGGTGAGGTGTTCGCCACCGACGTCACCAACGCGAGCCGCACCATGCTCTGCGACATCCGCACCCGTACGTGGGACGAAGAACTCGGGGAGCTGCTCGGCGTCCCGATCACCGCTCTTCCCGAGATCGTGCCGTCGAGCGGCCGCATCGGCGTCACCTCCGAGGTGTGCGGCGTCGCTGCCGGCATCCCCGTGAGCGGTGTCGCCGGCGACCAGCAGGCGGCGCTCTTCGGCCAGGCGTGCGTCGCGCCCGGCATGGCCAAGAACACCTACGGCACCGGCTCGTTCGTGCTGCTCAACGTCGGCGAGGAGTGCCCACCGCCGACGGAGGGCATGCTCACCACCGTCGCGTGGACGCTCGCCGACGGCACCACGCACTACGCCCTCGAAGGTGCGATCTTCGTGACCGGAGCGGCCATCCAGTGGCTCCGCGACGGTCTCGGCATCATCGACGCGGCATCCGAGACGGGACCGCTCGCCGAGTCGGTGCCCGACACCGGTGGCGTGTACGTCGTGCCCGCGTTCGCCGGTCTGGGCGCACCGTGGTGGGATCCCTACGCCCGAGGCACCATCGTCGGGCTGACCCGCGGCTCCGAGCGGGCACACATCACCCGCGCCGTCGTCGAGTCGATGGCGTACCAGGTACGCGACGCCGTCGACGCGATGGTCGAGGCCAGCGGGACCGAGCTGAAGGAGTTGCGCGTCGACGGCGGGGCGTCGGTGATGGATCTGCTCTGCCAGCTGCAAGCCGACCAGATCGGCGTGACCGTCTTGCGTCCGGTCGACCAGGAGACGACGGCGCTCGGGTCGGCGTTCCTCGCGGGCCTCGCCGAAGGCGTGTGGGAGTCGACCGACGACATCCTCGCCCAGTGGACCCTCGAGGCCGAGTTCACGCCTGCCGACGACCGCACCGACGCCGACCGACTGCACGGCGACTGGCTCCGAGCCGTCGGACGTTCCCGCGCATGGGAGAGCTGAAGCGACGATGTGTGCCCGACCCACACCGTCGCCGGACTTCAGGGGGCGAGCAGGGCGTCCGCAAGGCGGGCGACGAGACTGACCCGCACCCGCTCACGTTCGTGGATCGCCCGGTCGGAACGACCGGCGGCCACGGTCAGGCCGGACACGACGAGATGCGACCAGACCAGGTCGCTCGGCAGACCGTCGTCGACGTCGGTGAGGTGTCCGCTGCCCGCGAGGAATGCGATGAGCCACCCGACGTCGGGCGAGTCGCCGTCGGCGTGCACGATCGACTCGCCGTCGATCACGACCGCCCAGTCGCCGTCGATGATGCGTCGGATCGCGCCGCACAAGACCTCGAGTCGCTCGTCGGATCGGGCCTCGGCGAGGCCGGCTGCCGATGCCAGTGCGGCGAGGCTGGGATCGACGCGATCGACCGACACCAATCGCACGTCTTCGACACGCACGCCGTCGACGGCATCGATCTCGCTGGTGAGCAGCGAGACGAGACCGACGTCGGGGAGGCCGACCGTGAGTTCGTCGATGACCTGATCGCCGCCCTGCTCGAGGATCTCGATGCCGAGCACGTCGCCGCGGACGGCACCGATCCGGCTCGCCACCTGTCCGAGCGCGCCGGGACGATCGGGCATCCAGACGCGCACCACGACGGTGATGGGCTGCTCAGTGGTCATCGTGACGCGGAGAGTAGGGCGGGCGGATTTCAGCCGAGTTTCGGCAGCCCGCGCTTCAGGTTTCGGATCGCCTGTGCGATGCGCTTCTCGTTCTCGATCAGCGCGAAGCGGACGAACCCTTCTCCGCCGGGACCGAAACCCACGCCGGGCGAGAGCGCGACGTCGGCCTCGCGTACGAGGAGGGAGCAGAACTCGACCGAGTCCATCTCGGCGTACGGCTCGGGGATCGGCGCCCACACGAACATCGACCCGCCGGGTTTGGGGACGTCCCACCCGATCCGAGCGAGCCCGTCGATGAGCGAGTCACAGCGCGACTCGTAGATGCGACACACCTCGTCGGGGAAGTCGGTCGCCTCGCGCAGCGTGACCGTGGCGGCGATCTGCACCGGCTGGAACATGCCGTAGTCGAGGTAGCTCTTCAGCTTGACGAGCGCCTGCACGATCTCGGCGTTGCCGAGCAGGAAACCCGACCGCCAGCCGGCCATCTGGAACGACTTGGTCATCGAGTACAGCTCGACCGCACAGTCTCGGGCGCCCTCGGCCTGGAGGATGGACGGCGGCTGGTGCCCGTCGAAGCCGACGTCGGCGTAGGCGAAGTCGTTGATCACGATCATGTCGTGCTCGCGGCAGAAGTCGACGACGCGCTGCATGAAGTCGAGCTCGACCGTGGCGCCCGTGGGGTTGTGCGGGAACGACATCACGAGGACCCGCGGCTTGGGCCAGCCGACGTCGTACGCCGTCTGGAGACTCTCCATGAAATCGTCGACGAAGTTCTCCCGGTCCGACGGATCGGCCAGGAACTTCATGGGCACCTGGCGGAGGTCGGCACCGGCGAACAGCGGGCCGTAGATGTGGATCGGGTAGCTGGGACTCGGCACGATCGCCGCATCGCCGCGGTCGAGCAGCACCCACATCAGGTGGCTGAAGCCCTCCTTCGACCCGATGGTGTTGGTGATCTCGAGTTCGGGATCGAGTTGCACACCCCACTTCGACTCGTAGTACGCCGCAACGGCCTCGCGCAGCTTCGGCAACCCACGAGAGAGCGAGTACCGGTGATTCCGCGGGTTCTGTGACGCCTCGGCCAACTTCTTCACCGCGATGTCGGGCGACGGCAGATCGGGATTGCCGAACCCGAGGTCGATGACGTCGGCACCCTCGCGCCGTGCCTCGATCTTCAGACCGTTGATGATCGAGAAGACGTACGGCGGAAGGTTCTCGATGCGGCGGAACTCCATCCTCGGAACGCTACCCGGCGGTCATCCGACCGCCGGGCAGCGTTCCTGGTGGCTCCCTCGTCGTCCGCTGTGCTTCCTCCTCGCGACGCGTGCGCCTCGTCGCCGGCGCCTCCCTCGCCGCACGTGCGTCAAGTGTCCGCTTCCGCCCGGGCCAGATCCGGACACCTCGTCTCACCCTCCGGCCGACGAGCGAGCCACCAGATCAGTGGACGGTCGGCAGGAGGGCGGCGCCGACGGCTCCCGCGTGGGGCCCCCAGTGGGCGAACTCGATGCGGGGCATCGGTCGCAGGTGGGGCTGGTACAGCAACTCGCCGAACCACCGCACGATCGGTCCGAGGTAGAGCTCGGCGCCGGCGGCGAGTCCCCCGCCGAGCACGAACATCTCGGGATCGAGCGCGTTCGTGAGGTTCGACAGTCCGAGAGCGACCCAGCGCCCGAAGTCGTCGATCACCGCGAGCGCATCGGGGTCACCGTCGCGCGCGGCGGCCTGGACGTGTTCACCCCGCACCGCTTGCGGATCACCCCCGGCGTGGCGGACCACGCTGCGCAGTCGGTGCCCGGTCGCCGCCTCGCGGGCGAGCATCGCCAGTCCCGAACCCGATGCGTACCGCTCCCAGCAGCCGCGACGACCGCAGGGACAGCGCGGGCCGTTCGGGTCGACGACCATGTGACCGAACTCGCCCGCGAAGCCGTTGAGTCCCCGCTGGACCGCTCCGTTCGAGACGAGTCCGCCGCCGATCCCCGTGCCGAGTGTGACCAGCGCCAGGTTGTCGACCCCCACGGCGGCGCCGTACTTCCACTCGGCGACCGTGGCGCAGGTGGCGTCGTTGTCGACCTCGACGTCGATCCCGAGCCGCTCGGACAGCAACCGTCCGACCTCGAAGTCGGCGACCCCGTCGAGGTTCGGTGCCGCCCGGAGCACGCCGCTGCGGGTCACCAGTCCCGGCACACCGATGCCGAGCGTGGCCACATCGGAGCCGTCGACGCCGAGAACTCCGGCGAGTTCGACGAGCGTGTCGACGAGCGGGTCGAGGCTGTTCTGACCCCGTGGTGTGGGCCGCTGCTCCTCGGCGACGATCGATCCGCGTTCGTCGACGACGACCCCGAGTGCCTTGGTCCCGCCGACGTCGATCCCGACGCGGCGGACCGCATGGCCCATGGACGTCAGGCCTCGACGCGGACCTTGAGCTCGCGGACCGTGTTGAGGATGCGCACCTCGGCTCGCCGCTTCACGAAGCCCGGGAGCGGCACGACGAGGTCGATGGCGAGGTCGTAGCGCACCTCGGTCTTGCCATCGCCGGTGGGAACGAACGTGAACGCGCCGTCGATCGACCGCTGGATGTCGCCGCGGATCATGGACCACCCGAGCTCGCGCGGGTCGGAGTCGTAGCGGTACTGCAGCGTGTAGTGCGTGCTGCGGCCGAGGGCGGAGGCCCGGAACTCGACCTCACTCGGCCGGCCGTGATCGTCGGTGGAGTGGATGGTGACGGCCTTGATGTCGTGTGCCCACTCGGGATACCGCTCGAGGTCGACCGCGACGGCCCACACCTCGTCGGGCGTGGCGTCGATCGTGATCGTCTCGGTCGCGGTCTCAGCCATGTTCCTCTTCTTCCTTCTGGGTCGATGCCCGACCCGACGTCGGACGCTCGGTGCGACGGGCGCGGTCACCTGCCGGCTCGTCGAGCGTGCGCACAGCGTAGGTGCCGTGGTACGCCGCCCACAGACCATTGAGTCCGAATCCGAACACCGGCACCAGGACGCCGAGTGCCAGCGAGGTGCCCGGGGTCCCGTCGTCACCGGTGGTGCGAGCGAGCGCGGTGGCGAGTCCGACGATCGACTGGGCCGTCAGCGCGAGCAGCATCGTGCGCCGAACCGGGCGAGGGGCCACGCCACCGGCGAGGAAGTAGAGCTGTGTGACCGCGACCTGCTCACCACGACTGCGCTGCACGGCGTTCCAGAACGACCAGAGGAAGGCGGCGATCCCGATGAAGAAGAGCGAGATCGCAGTGATGGCTCCGACCCACTGCGCCGTGGTGTCGAACACGACCGCGGCGTAGACGGCCGTGATGGTGAACACGATCGTTCCGACGATGTCGGCGCGCACGATCGAGGCGCCGTCGACAGCGGCGGCAGCGGATCCGCTCGAGGTGGTCGACGACTCGGACGTCACGAGATCTCCCGTCGGTTCGGCGACGGTCGCAGCCCGATCTCGCCCTCGACCCCGAGTGCGTCGGCGAGTCGCGCCGACAACACGTCGTACCCGAAGTGCTCGACGGCTCGGGACCGCCCCTCGATCGCCATGCGCTCGCGCAGCGCCGAGTCGTCGAGCAACGTCTCGAACGCATCGGCGACGGCCTGCGTGTCGGTGGGGTCGCCGACGACGAGTCCGGTCTCGTCGTGGGCGACCGCCTCGGCCGCACCGCCGGAGTCACCGGCGATCTGAGGGACGCCGCACGCGGCCGCCTCGAGGAACACGATCCCGAAGCCTTCCTGCTCGAGCCCGCCCCACCGGGTGCGACAGAGCATCGTGAAGAGGTCGGCCATGCCGTAGAAGGCGCGCATCTCGGCGTCGGCGACTCGTCCGACGAGACGAGCGGGAGCGTCGATCTCGTCGATGAGCCGCTGCAGACGGTCGGCGTCGCGACCCGATCCACCGATGAGGAGCAGCACATCAGGATGGCGATGGGCGATGCGCGCCACCGCCCGGATCGCGGTGTCGAAGCCCTTGCGCGGCACCAACCGGGACAGACCGACGATGAGCTGCGCGTCGTGGGGCACGTCGAAACGGTCGCGGGCGGCTCGTCGTTCGGTGTCGTCGAGCGGCCGGAACGCGTCGGTGTCGACGCCGCACGGCACCACGGTGGTCGGCAACTCGCGACCCGCTGCGTGGTCGGCTTCGGCGGCCGGGTAACCGCCGGCGGCCACGATGTGTCGGGCTCGGCGCAGCGTCCAGCCGATCAGCTGCTTCGACACGGGGAGCCGTCCGGGAACGGTGACCTCGGCTCCGTGGAGCACGAGGTCGTACGGCAGCGCCAGGGACGGTCCGATGAGCCCGAGCGGGACCGCCGGATCGATGACCACGAGTTCGGCCCCGAAATCGCGAGCCAGGTCGTCGACCCGCTTGACCATGAGGGGATGCGGCAGCAGTACCGGTTCGGGGACGCGCTCGATGCGGTACGGCTCGGCCGCGTCGAACGCAGCGGCGTCGGGGTGCGGCGACGTGAGGACGGCGAAGGACTCGGGCGGGAGCCGCCGCCACCATTCCCACAGCAGCGACTGGATCCCGCCGATCTTGGGTGGGAAGTCGTTGGTGACGAGCAGGTGCCTCACGGTGCGGTCACCGGCGCCCGCTCGCGGAGACGGCGCACGGCCCAGTCCGCGTGCTCGGCGAGCAGCTCGTCGGCGTGGGGGTGCTCGCCGGTGCGGTACCGGTCGAGGAGATCGAGGACGTCGCGATCGTCGGCGTCGGCCGTGTTCCCGGCGACGACGAGCGCGTTGCGGCGCAACCACCGCATGTCGCGGTCGGCGATGTACCACCGGCCGAGCCGCTCCTCGATCTCGGTGTCGGACGCATCGAGCAGCCACTCGACAGAGACCCAGGCCCCGGCCGCCACCTCGTCGGGATCGGCGGTGACGGTGTTGCGCGGGCCCAACCGCACGGAGATGGGGCACACGTCCTGGCAGTCGTCGCAGCCGTAGATCCGATCACCGACGGCCACCCGCAGGTCGGGGTCGATCGCTCCGGGCTTCTGGAGCACCCAGGCGAGACATCGCCGTCCGTCGATGACGCCGGGGGCCACGATTGCGCCCGTGGGACACCCGTCGATGCACCGCGCGCACGAGCCGCACCCGTCGGCGACGGGAGCGGGGGCGGGCTCGTAGACGGCCGTGGTGACCACGGATCCCAGGACGTGGAAGCTCCCCGTGCCCGGGAGCAGCAGGTTGGCGTTCTTGCCGAACCATCCGAGGCCGGCCCGATGGGCGACCGCACGGTCGACCAGCGAGTTGTCGTCGGCGAAGACCGTGGCCCGATGTCCGGCGGCGTGCAGCTGACGGGCGACCTCGCGCAGGCCGGTTCGCAGCGGTGCGTAGTGATCGACCCACGCGTATCGGCCCACCCGAGCGGACACGCCGTGTCTCGGAACGGGTGGATCACGGTCGAGCAGATATGGCCGGGCGGCGACGACGACCGATCGAGCCTCGGGCATCGACCACGCCGGGTCGGTCGACCGCTCGGGGTTCTTGAACGTGAACTTCATGCCGTCGTGCAGGTCGGCCTCGACCCGTCGTCGGATCTCGACCCGCGCATCGGTGAGCACCGAGGCGTCGGTGACGCCGACACGGGTGACTCCGTGACCTTCGAGCGTCGACCGGATCTCGCGGATCGTCGGCGCGACGGCGGGCATCGGGCCAGCGTACGGGCCGCACCGGCTCAGTGGACCGGAACGGGGCGCGCACCGAACGCGTCGAACTCGTCGGCGGACACCTCGGCCGGAGGATCGTCACACAGGCCCGCTGCGACCAGCAGGTCGACGGCCCGCTCGACCGGATCGTCGGGCGCCGGCCGGTCGGCGACGACCAGCTCGATGGGACCTGCATCGTTGGCGAGGAGATGGGTGACGATGCAGTCACCACACGCCGTCGTGTTCGCGGCGACGCACGTGCCGCAGTCGAGGGCGATGGCGTCGGCGCCCGACTCGACGGACGACGGCGGGAGGTCGTGATCGCTCATGGCGGAGATGATGCACACGACGGTGTGACAGGGTTCCGCGGCCGGGCGGCGGGGGATTGCGTCGCCGGCGCCCGAGCGTCAGGGGCCCGTGTCGCCGCAGGCAGGGAGCCGACCCGCACGCACGTCGACGGTGGCGTCGAGCGAGGCGGGTGCACCATCGACCGATCCGGCCAGCTCGACCAGCCCCGAGAACGAGAGCTGATCCGAGTCGACGAAGGCGTCGGCGGCGAGATCGACGTACTCGACCTCCTCGCCGTCGATGATCCTCGGATCGACGATCCGCAGCTCCACCACACTGGGGGTGTCGGCCGCCTCGGCGTCGCTCGCCGCGGTCGGCCGGACCTCGAACCGCCCGCCCGACGAGAGCACGCCGACGACGTCGGCGCCCGTGTCGGCCGCCTCCGAGCAGGCCGCCATGACGACGCGGGCCGTGGGGAACGCGAATTGTCCCGGTTCGTTCGTCACCACGAGGCTGTCGCAACCCAGTCCGGTCGACTCCGCTGGGTCGACCGAGATCGCCACCACCACGTCCGAGCCATCGGAACCCGAATCCGACGGGTCGGACAGATCGACCGTGAAGGGACCGACCGGATCTCCGCCCGCGGCGATGGCCGTCAGACCGCGACCGACCCACTCGACGACGGACGCGTCCGATCCGCCCGGACCGTCGGGCTCGACCCGTCGGCTGATGAGCTGGAGAGATCCGTCGCCGTCGCGGAACGCATAGGTCGAGGTCCGCACCGACTCGTCCGCTGGTGCGAACGGACGGTGGTCTTCACACGCCGACACGATCATCGACTCGGTGCCGCCGACGACGATGGCCCCGGAGCCGGTCGGCAGGTCGACGGTCGACGCCACGTCGGGAACGGTGTCGGCGGGGTCGGTGGTGTCGCCGTTCGAAGGTGCCGACACCTCGACTGCGTCGCTCGACACCGACGTCTCGTCGGGCTGGAAGTCAGCGGGCTCCGTCAGCGCCGCGTCGGCGCCCCCTGCATCGGTCTCGTCGCCCGTGTCGTCGCGCTGCGCCGCGACGGCGGCCAGCACGGCAACGAACCCGATGAGGACGACGGCGAGGATCGGCACCAGCCACGCCGGCCGGTCGTCGCCCGGACGTTCGATCGCTCCGGTCTGTCCGGTCGGAACGGCCGGGTCGACCAAGAGCGGGTCGACCGCACCTGGCGACGAGTCGGACCTCTCCGGCTCGCGGGGCTCGCGTCCGGCCTGGTCGCCCGACGCCTCGGTCACGACTCAGAGAATGGCGGCGAACGCGTTGGCCGACAAGGTGTTGGCGCCGTCGGCACGCACGTCGCGGATGATTTCGTTGTCGTCGGTGACCACGACGACAGCACGACCGACGGGCAGCCGTCGGACCTCGTCACGGATGATGTCGTCGGCGATCACGCCCTCGGGCGAGAACACGACGCGCACCATTCGGCGGCGGCGGGCGTGGGCGCCGACCACGTCGGCACCGTCGAAGATGACCGTGAGATCGGTGCCGTAGCGTCGTGCCAGATTCTCGGTGGCGTCGAGGAGGAGATCGCGCTGCTGCTCGAGCGTGCGTGCCGGCCACAGCGACTTCGTGACGTTGTACCCGTCGACGACGATCGCCGCCTCGGACCGCACGAAGAAGGCCGCCGCGTCGGCGGACGACGAGAGGATGCCTCCCGGTAGCGACATCGGGGTGCGGTGGGCGGAGCGGGTGGACGCATCGGCGTTGGCGCCGGCCGACGGCAGGAGGGACCGGAGTCGCTCGGCGAGCGTGGTCGCCTCGGCGGCGGCTGCGGCGATCTCGGCGACCGATGCGGACGTGTCGACGCGACCGGCGAGTGCGTCGTCGCGCACCGTCTGGGCCTCGTCTCGTGCTCGCACCGCGGCCTCGCGACCCGACTCGGCTGCGGTGAGCCGATCGACGGCCGCCTGCTCACGGTCGCGGGCGTGCCGCACTTCGAGACGGGCATCGGTGAGCTCGAGTCGCAGCTCCTCGACGCGATCGGCGAGCTTGGCCACGTCGGCACGGAGTTCGTCGGCCTCGGCGCGCTGGTCGGACACGAGTCGATCCCGACTGGCCAGCTCGGCCTCGACCCGCGACTGGGCCTTCTCGGCGGCCTCGCGGCGATCGTCGGCGCGCTTGACGAGTGCTCGCAGTTCGGTGATCTCACCGTCGAGCCGCTCGGCCGCGAGCACGCGGTCGATCGACGTCTCCCACCCGTCGGGCCGCTGGAGCCACAACCGGCCGACCTCGTCGACGAGCTCGGGGAGCGCACCGGCGGCGAGACGGCGCCGGAAGGTCTCGTCGCCTTCGATCGCTCGTCGGATCGACCCCAACGTCCGGTTGGGAATCCGATTCGACGACGAGGCGGCCCCGAGGAACGGCTTCAGCGCGTCGGGGACATCGATCGGCGGTCGGCGCTTCTGACCCTCGGCCGCCATGAGGACGGCGAACTCGAGCGCCGACCGGAGCCGTCGATGCTCCAGTTCGGCCGGTGAGCCGCTCGCTCCGTCGCTCATGGGCGAAACCTACTCCCCGGATTCGCACACACGACGGTCAGATCTCTTGACGCCCGTACGCATGTTCGTGTTCACTCGGCCAGATGTCCGAAGAGGCCGACGAACGAGGGCGATGTGCAACGTTCGTTCGATGAACTCGGGACACCGCTGTGTGATGTCACGTTCTGCGTCCTCGATCTCGAGACGACCGGAGGCGATCGGAACGGCGACGCGATCACCGAGGTCGGCGCGGTCAAGGTGCGCGGCGGCGAGTGCCTCGGCACGTTCCAGACACTCGTCGATCCCGGTCGGCCGATCCCACCGAAGATCTCGCTCCTCACCGGCTTGACCGACGCGCTCGTGGTGCAGGCGCCACGGATCGATGCCGTGCTGCCGTCGCTGCTCTCGTTCCTCGGCGATGCCGTGTTCGTCGGACACAACGTGCGCTTCGATCTCGGGTTCCTGCAGAACGCCCTCGAGCGCACCGGTCGGGATCGGTGGTCGGGGACCGTGCTCGACACGGTGCAGCTTGCCCGCCGTCTGGTCCGCGACGAGGTGCCCAACTGTCGACTCGGCACCCTCGCCTCCCGCTTCCGCCTCGAGCACCAGCCGAGCCACCGGGCTCTCGACGACGCGCTCGCGACCACCGACCTCCTCCACCTCCTCATCGAGCGAGCGGCGGGGTACGGCGTGCTCGGACTCGACGACCTCGTCGCACTCGGCAAGATCGGCGGACATCCGAGCGCGGCGAAGCTGTCGCTCACGTCCGACCTCCCCCGTCGACCCGGCGTGTACCTGTTCCACGGTGCGAACGACTCGGTGCTGTACGCCGGGAAGGCGACCAACCTGCGCCAGCGGGTGCGGAGCTACTTCGGCTCCGACGACCGTCGCAAGATCGGTCCGATGCTGCGCGAGACCACCCGGGTGTCGCACATCGAGCTGCCCGATCCGCTCACGGCCGAGGTCGTCGAGACGCGGATCATCGGTCGGACTCGGCCCCGCTACAACCGACGGGGCACCACCGTCGACAAGTACCGATACGTCCGGCTCGACACCGAGGCGCCCTGGCCTCGCCTGTCGGTGGTCCGTGACCCGGCCCAGCGAGGTGTCCACCTCGGACCGCTCACGTCGCAGCGCACGGCCACCATCGTGGTCGAGGCGCTCCAGACCGCGCTTCCACTCCAGCGGTGCTCTCGTCGGCTCGGCAAGAACCACCGACCCGACCCCGACGCGCCCCGGTGCAGCGCGGCGCAACTCGGCGTGGCGCACTGCCCGTGCTCGGGCAGCGTCGACCCCGCCGAGTACGCCGTCACCGTCGGCGAGGCGGTTCGGGCCATGGACGGCGACCCTCGACGCGTGGCCGCGCGGTTGCGCGAGCGGATGTTCCGCCTCGCCGCCGACCAGCGGTTCGAGGAGGCGGCGATGACCCGCGACCGGCTGTCGACGTTCCTCGCTGCTGTGCGACGGACCGAACTGCTGCGAGCTCTCGGCGCACTCGGCTCGGCACAGATCGACGACGGCGAGGTCACCTGGATCGTCGAGGGCGGTGCACTGGTCGACGTCCGGGCGAGCGGCCGGCTCACGGCGGCCATCCCGGTCGCTGCGCTCGGAGCGATCGAGCCGCTCCGGCCGGTCGCACGGGCTCACGCAGACGAAGCGCTCGTCCTCGCGTCCTTTCTCGACCGACACGCCCATCGGCTCCGCATCGACTGCACCGGGCCCATGACGTTTCCGCTCGGCGTGACCACCCACATCGAGCCGCTCCGCGCGACGGCGTGAGATCAGCCCCGATGGATCGTCGCCGGATCGCGACGCGTCACCGGGGTGTCCGCCACATCGGCACGATCGGCGGCGCCCCGTCGGGGAGGTCGAGCGGGTCGCGCGCCTCGAAGCCGTGACGTGCGTAGAACGGCTCGTTCCGCGGGTTCGAGTTCTCGAGGTAGGCCGGCACGCCCTCTTCGTCGCAGCGGTCGAGGACCGGTCGGAGTATCTCCGAGCCGAGGCCCTGACCCTGGCGGTCACGGCGGGCACCCACCGCGAGCAGGTAGTAGTGCGGCTCCGACGGGTGCGCCGCCTCCATCGCGTTGCCCACCCGCACGAGTCGCCCCACCCCCCAGCGGAACGACCGGATGACACCGGGCAGCGACCGGAGTGCATCACCGGCCGTGTACGCGTGGTAGCCCGGCGCGTCCCACAGTGCGACGGCACCCACCTCGTCGGTCACCCACATGACCGGTTCGGGGTGCCGGAACCGACGCGCGATCGCCCCCCGCCACATCGGCGCCAGGCGAGTGGAACCGTCGTCGAATCCGCCGGCCCAGCACATCGCGGGGTCCTCGGCGAAGGCATCGGCCAGCGCCGTCGCCGCCTCGTCGGTGTCGAATCGCTCGAGCGGTCGCGGTGACATCGCTGCACCCTAGGAGTGACTCGACGCGACGGATGACCCGACGCTGGAGCACTACCTCCCCAGGCTGTCATCCCGGCCGAGTTCACCTCCGGTCGCATCGAGTGCGACCGCGGCGGACAGCCGCTCCAGACCGCCCTCGGTGCTGGTCGGAAAGGCGATGAGGAAGAAGTCCTCGTTGAAGCCGCGCAGATCCTGCGGCTCGCTCTCGACGAGCG
>JBCDAK010000134.1:0-12924 GCA_039185545.1 Actinomycetota bacterium | reverse complement strand
GCTCGTGGGTGCCTCGTCGATCGCCGACGGGTCGTTCGGCGTGGGCGACCTCGCGCTGTTCACGGCCTACCTCGGCTGGCTGAGCTTCCTGCCTCGCATCACCGGCCGGGTGTTGGCGCGACGAAAGCAGACGGCCGTGGCGTTCGATCGGATGCGTCGACTCGTCGCCGACGACGACGCGGGCAACACCGTGCTTCCCCGGTCATTGCCGATCGGCCCGCACGACGAGCGGGTGCGACCGACGTCGACCCGGCCCGAGCGAATCCCTCTCGACCGCTTCGAGGCGGTGGGCCTGTCGGCACGCCACCCCTCCGGCGCCGGCGTGTTCGATGTCGACCTCACCATCCGTCGGGGTGACTTCGTCGTCGTCACGGGTCCCGTCGGATCGGGCAAGAGCACCCTCCTTCGAGCGCTCCTCGGGCTCGCATGGAACACCGAGGTGTCGGGGCGGCTGCTGTGGAACGGCGTCGAGATCGAGGACCCCGGCGCGTTCCTCGTTCCTCCTCAGGCAGCGTTCCTGCCGCAGGTGCCGCAGCTCGTGTCGGACTCGGTCGCCGAGAACATCTCGTTCGGCGACCGCGACCGCGAGGCCGTGCGGCGGGCGGCGCAGACCGCCGTGATGGACCGAGACCTCGCCGAGATGCCGGCGGGGCTCGACACGGTGATCGGCCCACGCGGGCTTCGGCTCTCGGGCGGGCAGCGTCAGCGTCTCGCCGCCGCGCGAGCACTGGTCCACCGACCGGAGTTGGTGGTTCTCGACGACGTGTCGAGCGCGCTCGACGTCACGACCGAGATCGCGCTCTGGGACGGCTTGGCGATGTCGGGTGCCACCACGCTCGCGGTGTCACATCGGGCGATCGCCTTCGAGCGAGCGACGAGGGTGATCCACCTCGATGCCGGCCGGATCACATCTGGGGTCTGACCCAGAACGTGACATCACGCCTGGGGTCAGACCCCAGGCGTGATCGGACTCACCAGCGGTAGTGGGCGAAGGCCTTGTTGGACTCGGCCATCTTCTGCATGTCGTCGCGACGCTTCATCGCGGCGCCGAGACCGTTGGCGGCGTCCATGAGCTCGTTCGCGAGACACAGTGCCATCGACTTCTCCCGACGCTGGCGGGCGAAGTCGACGATCCAGCGGATCGACAGCGTGGTCGCCCTGCGAGGACGGACCTCGACCGGCACCTGGTAGGTCGCGCCACCGACGCGGCGGCTTTTGACCTCGAGCGGCGGCTTGACGTTGTCGATCGCACGCTTGACGGTGTCGATCGCCTGGTCGTCGCCGTCGAGCTTCGACTGGATGATGTCGATCGCGTCGTAGACGATCTTCTCGGCGATGGTCCGCTTGCCGTGCAGCATCACCTTGTTGATGAGCTGCGTGACGACGACGGACTTGTGGATCGGGTCGGCGACCAGATCACGGCGGGGAGCGGGGCCCTTACGCGGCATCGGTCACTTCTCCCTCTTGGCGCCGTATCGGCTGCGGGCCTGCTTGCGGTTCTTGACGCCGACCGCGTCGAGCGTTCCGCGGATGATCTTGTAGCGCACGCCCGGCAGGTCGCGAACACGACCGCCGCGCACGAGCACGATCGAGTGCTCCTGCAGGTTGTGGCCCTCGCCCGGGATGTAGGCGGTGACCTCGATACCCGAGTTGAGGCGGACACGCGCGACCTTGCGGAGCGCGGAGTTCGGCTTCTTGGGGGTCGTGGTGTACACGCGGGTGCAGACGCCGCGACGCTGGGGAGATCCCTTGAGCGCCGGCGTCTTCGACTTGGTGACCTTCGAGCTGCGCCCCTGACGGACGAGCTGCTGGATGGTGGGCATGTGGTGGAACCTCGTTCCGTCTCCGCCGGCGAGCGCCACGCTCGGGTGGATCGTCCGGCATCGGGTGGGTTGGCGCCGACGGGAAAGCCGGCGGCCGCCGTACGACGGGGCGCGAACCCCGCCGAGAGGACCCTTCGAGGCTACGGCGTCACGAGGAGGACCGGACACACGCCGCGAGACGCGGCGAGGGAAGCGCCAGCGACGAGCCGCACGCGTCGCGAGGAGACAGCGAAGCGACCGACGAGCGAGCCTCTAGAGGACCATCCACTCGGTGGCGAGCTCGGATTCGTCGTCGTCATCGAGGACCTCGAGTCGGACCGGGGCGGCCGGGACGTCGTCGAAGGTGAAGCGGCCGAGCGAGTCGGTGCGAACGACCGACTGGACGTCCTGAGTGGTGAGGCGGACCGTCCGCTCGGCCGGCGGGATGATCTGTCCCACCAGGCGACGGCCACGACCTCGGTCGTCGTCGATGAGCATCACCTCGATCTCGTGCTCGCCGTCATCGGTCCGGAACGTCAGCTGTCGCTCGTGGGTGTCGATCGCCGCGCTCCGCACGCCGGCGAGATCCTGGGTCGAGTCGAACACGAGCGAGGCGAGTTCGGCGTCGATCGTCCGCCAGGTGAACGCCGCCCGGGCGCCGTCGAGGACGCGTTCGAGAACCGGGTCGCTCTGCGAGAGCGCAGAGGCCAGCTGCGCGAGCAGCTCCTCGTCGTCGGCGGGTACCTGGTTCATTCTGACGTGTCCTTTCGAGGCAGGACTCGACGGTCGTCGAGCCCGCTGGGCAGCAATTTGCGCAGACGCTTGAGGCAGCGATCTCGGCTCGGGCCGATGCTGCCCACCGATCGTCCGAGCAGGTCGGCGATGGTGGCGTAGTCGAGTGGTGGGACGGTGCAGAGCAGTCGGAGCAGCTCCTGGTCCTTCTCGGACAGCTTGCGGAAGGCGTCGAGAACGTGTGCGAGCGTGTCGTCGTCGGTGACGAGCTCGTCGAGTGTGGCGACACTGTCGTCACCGGCGTCCGGGAGCTCGCTCATCGCGACGGAGCGTCGTTCCCGGCGCGAGACGCGGAGCGCCTCGTTGCGGGTGGTCGTCGCGAGCCATGAGGCGAGGCTGTCGGGATTGCGGATGCTGCCGAGGTTCTCGGCGAGTCGCAGCCACACGACCTGCACGACGTCGTCCGTGGACGCGCCGAGGCGATAACCGCGCGCCACGGACCACACGAGTCCGGCGAATCGGCCCACGAGCTCGTCCCACGCCGCGGCATCGCCGTCGTCGGCCCGTCGGAGCAGACCGCCGACGTCCATGCCGGGCGACACTACGCGCCGAGGTTCGAGTGTGATCGAACTGCCGTCCACGCTCCTCCAGAGTCGGACGGACGTCCCGTGATACGCGAACTTCGTCGGACGTCGGGAGCGATGTCGTCGACGTGCCGCCGATCGGACAGCGGTCAGGCGAACTGCCAGGAGCGGGCATCACGGACCGGCACCGCCGACTACGTTCGGTGTCGCTGACCGAGTCGACCACCTTCGACGAGCGGTCCGGCCTCCATCACCGTGACTCGTCGACTGTCCCTCGCCGCCTTCATCGGCCTGTTGGCCAGCCTTCTCGGCGCGGCGTCCCCGGCCTCCGCCCACTCGGGAATCCAGAGTTACGTCTACATGTCGGTCTTCGACGACGCGCTCGAGGGACGGGTCGAGTACCCCGTCGCCGACCTCGGTGAGGTGCTCGGCGTCGAGTTCCCCGACGACCCCGACGAGGCGCTCGATCTGGCTCGATCCCGGGCGACCGAGATCATCGACTACACCGACCGCCACCTCGAGCTGTCCGATGCCGACGGATCGTGGAACGTCGTGTTCACGGGCGAGATCCTCTACCTCGACACCGAGAACGGCGGGTACGTGCTGGTGCCGTTCGACGTCGACGAGCCGTTCGACGAGATCCCCCGTGCCTGGACCACGACCTACGACGGGATCATCGAGTCGAACCCCGAGCGCGACGCGCTGTTCTTGATCGAGGACGACTGGAAGACCGCGACGTTCCGGAACGAAGGGTCACACCTTCTCGGGTTCTCCGTCGGGAACGAGACACAGGAGATCGTGCTCGACGAGGTGTCGGCGACCTCGTCGCTGCGCGAGATCGCTCGCCTGGGCACGAACACGATCGACGAATCGGCGGTCGCCATCCTCGCGGTGATCGCCGTGCTGTCGGCGGCCACGGTGGGCCGGGTCCGATCGGAGACCGACGACGAGAACGAGAACGACGGCGGCGAACTCCAGCGGCCACCGGTCGTGTCCTCCCTCGTCCGCGTGGCGGCCCATGCTGCCGCTCTGATCGTGGGCCAGACCGTGTCGCTGTGGGTCATCGGTCTCGCGGGCATCGACGTGTCGGAGCGAGTCGCCGTCCTCGCCGCGGCCGTCGGGGTTCTCGTCGCTGCCGACTCTCGGTGGCTCGACGAGCGCGCATCCGTGGCCGCCGCCGGCGCCGTAGGACTCCTCGTGGGGGTACTGGTCGGCTTCGAGTTCGTCGAGCTGCTCCTGGAACGGTCCCGTCCCGTCCTCTCGCTGCTGGCGTTCGACGGCGGGGCGAGCGTCATGATCGTGATCGTCACGCTGCTGCTGCTCCCGATCGCTCTCCTGCTGACCCGCCACCGCGCCGCACCACGGATCGCGAACGCGGTGTCGATCATCGGCCTCGTGGCCGGGAGCGTGTGGGCCATCGAGCGCGCCGTCGACCTCACCTTCAAGCTGCGGAACGCCGAGCTCCGCGCCGCCGATGCGGCGACGTCGCCCATCGTGGTCGGCATCGCCACCGTCGTCGTGGCGTGGCTCGTGTTCGGTCGAACCGACACCGGCTCGTCCACCACCGATCCAGCGGCCAACACACCCGTGGCGGGCGATGCCACTCCCTCCGACGCCGAGCCACAGACCACCGAGGCACCGTGACCACCCCCACCTCCCCGCGCCCGCACCGCCGACCTGTCGGCCGACTCCGCACACTGCTCACCGCAGGGGTCATCGGTGTCCTCGCAGCACTCCTCGCGCCGGGCACGGCCGCGGCACACGAGTTCGGTCCGTTCGCGATCGACCGGTACATCGGCGTCCTCGTGTCACCCGACGGCCTCACCATCGACTACGTGATGGACCTCGCCGAGACGCCCACGCAAGACCTCGGTGACGGGATCGAGGCCGATCCGGCCGGGTGGTGCGCCTCTCTGCTCGAGGACGTGACGGTGAACGTCGACGGGACCACGACGACGATCATCGCCGACGCCGCCACCGCCGAACGGCGCGACGGCGACGGCGGCCTCACCACGATGCGGGTCGAGTGCGACTGGTCCGTCGACCTCGACGAGACGGCCGACGAGCGCACCATCGAGGTCGACGACGGCAACTACACCGAGCGGGTGGGCTGGCGCGAGATCGTGGTCGTCGGCGACCTCACGGCGATCAGCGGCGACGTCAGTGACGACACGATCACGTTCCGCCTCACCGACTTCCCCGACCCCGACGAGAATCCCCGGACCAGCTAGGTCGTGTTCGATGCGGTCGCGTCGGACGACGTCGGCCCGGGCGAACTCGACGACAGCGTGCCGGGCGACGACGACGGTGGCGGCGACACGTTCACCAACCTGATCGCCGATGCCGAGTCCGGATGGGCGATGGTGGCTGCGCTCGGCATCGCCGCGTTCCTCGGCGCGCTCCACTCGCTCGCGCCCGGTCACGGCAAGACGGTCATCGGTGCGTACCTGGTGGGCACCCGAGGAACGAAGATCCAGGCGCTGGTGCTCGCGGTCGCCGTGGCGCTGTCGCACACCCTGGGCGTGTTGATCCTCGGCATCATCACCTACATCGCCGGCGCCGCCTTCGCGCCAGAGCGTGTGTACCCGTGGCTGCAGGGCCTCTCGGCGGTCATCGTGCTCGGCATCGGCGTCTGGCTGGTGTGGATGGCGTTTCACGAGTACCAACACCGCAAGCAGGATCAGAAGGCGTCCGCCTCCGCCGGGCACTCACACGACCACGCGCTGGCCACCGCCGGCGCCCCGGCGACGGTTGCAGCGACGACCACCGCGCCCGCGATCACCGCCGCGATGACTCGGGTCGGTCACGGCCACTCCCACGATGACGGAGATCACGGGCACGGCGACCACGGCCACTCGCACGACGATCACGATCACGACGGTCACGATCACGACGGTCACGGCCACGACCACTCACACGACGGCCACTCACACGCCGATCACGATCACTCACACAACGGTCACTCACACGGCGACCACGATCACTCACATGGTCACCACGACCACGACCACGATCACGATCACGATCACGATCACTCACACAACGGTCACTCACACGCCGACCACTCGCACGACCACGGCGACCACTCACACGATCACCACGACCACGATCACCACTCACACGATCATCACGACCACGACCACGACCACGGGTCGGGGTGGCATCGGCACGGCATCTTCCCCCACACGCACAAGTTCGATCTCGACGAGATGGAGCTGCAGGGGAAGGTCAGCTGGAAGACCCTCGCGCTCCTCGGCCTCACGGGCGGTCTCGTTCCGTCCACGGCGGCGATCATCGTGCTGCTCGGGGCGATTCAGCTCAACCGCATCGCGTTCGGCGGGATCCTCATCCTCTCGTTCGGCATCGGGATGGCGATCGCGCTCGTCAGCGTCGGACTCGGCATGGTCGCCCTGCGCGATCGGGTCTTCGGCGCCATGGACGGCAACGAGATGATCCGTCGCGCACGCATCATCGTCGTGCCGGTCGCCGCCGTCGCGGTGTTCTGTGTCGGGATCTTCCTCGTGATTCGAGCGGTCACCGGCGCCGGCAGTCTCTGATCGCCGCCCGACGCAGCCGCCTTCGGGACGTCAGAGAATCTCGAGCCCGATCACCGAGGCGTCGTCGGGACGGTCTCGCTGGCCGACGTCGCCGGTCCGTTCCAGCATCCAGTCGACGAGGTCATGAACGGGCAGCTCGGTGGGCAGCATCGCCATGAGGTCCTCCGGTTGCAGCCGAGGTGTCCCCGTCTCGAAGACACCGTCGCTGAAGAGGAGCATCCGGTCACCAGGCTGCAGGATGCTCCGCCGGACCGGTCGCTCGGAGTTGGCGATCATCCCGATGAGGGGGCCGGCGGTACCGAACTGGGTGCATCGTCCCTCGCTGACGATGAACGCGGCATGGTGACCGCCGGTCGACAGCGCGACCTCGGCGCCCTCGTCGGGGTCGGGTGCGAGGTCGACGACGGCGCACGCCGCGGTGAGGAAGGTGTCGGGACGTTCGGCCAGCACCACCTCGTGCAGACGCCAGAGGATGGCCGACGGGTCGTCGAGGATCGGGCCGGTGGCTCGGATCGTGCTGCGTGCGACCGACCCGAGGACGGCGGCCTGGATGCCGTGCCCGCACACGTCGCCGAGGAACACGCCGTAGCGGTTCGGACCCCATCGGTCGGCGCCGTAGAAGTCGCCACCGATCGAGTCGGACATGCCCATCGAGTGGTAGCGGGAGGCGATGCGGATGCGGTCGTCGCTCGGCATCTGCGGCGGGAGGAGCATCGCCTTCATGTCGTCGAGTGTCTCGGCGAGCCGGCGACGGTTGTCCATCTCGTTCGTGATGTCGGTGAAGACGGCGACGGCGTGCAGTCCCGCCTCGAGATGGAGGGGGATCGCGTCGACCGACAACCAGCGCATCGTGAGGTCGCCCACACGGACGCCCATGACGTCGCCCACCACGGGGTCCGCGCCGGCGAGGACGCGCATGGTCGGGTGGGTCTCGCCGGGATAGTCGGAGCCGTCCAAGTGGATCGCCTGCCAACTCGGGTCGAGTGACGTGCGTCCACTGAGGTCGTCGGGGGACATCCGCAGCAGGTCACAGGCCTTCTGATTGAAGTAGACCATCACGCCGCCGTCGCTCTGGATGATCACGCCGTCCTTGGTGACCCGCTGGAGCACCCGGGCGATGTACTCGCGGTCGGCCGAACTGAACCGATCGCGCGTCCGGTGCACGCCGGACTCCAGCAACCCCGTTCCCATGGAGGAACGATCGGTCGATGCGCCGCGAGACTTGAGACTTCGTTGAGAGTTCCGCTGTCGCTGCGGATGGGCGAGCTCAGGTGACGTTGACGATGGTGCCGAGACCCGGGTATCGCATCAGGCTGGGTTCGCGAACGACCGCCTTCACCGCAGAGGCGAGGCGTTCCCGTGCGGGTGATGCAGCTGGAACCGCCGAGCTCCGGGCGACGATCGCTCCGACGACTGCTGGCGCAGCAAACGACGTGCCGCTCCAGCTGGCCCACCCAGCAAACAGGTCGCCGTCGGAGTCCTTGGTCTTCCCATCGTCGGTGAAGTAGCGGGACACGACGTCGACCCCGGGCGCGCAGGCATCGACCCACGGCCCGTAGTTCGAGAAGAAGGCCTGCCCCAAGGGACTGAGTGCGCCGACGGCGACGACGTACGAAAGGGCAGCCGGAAAGGCCGCTCGGCACGAGCCGTCGTTGCCCGCCGACGCCACTGCGACCACCCCATCGTCGGTGAGCCGACGCAGAACTCCGCTGATGGCCGGAGGTGGCTCATCGTCCTCGGTGAACGCGCTGAACGACAGGTTGAGGATGTCGGGTCGATCTTCCGGGTCGATCATCTCGAGGCGCTCGGCGATCCGAGCGTCGTCGCCCCATCCGAACGTGCTCAGCACACGGTCGACCCGAATGGACGCTCCGGGCGCCTGCCGCTCGATGATTCCGGCGATGAACGTGCCGTGGCCAGCGGCCGGGTCGACATCCTCGTCGCCATCCTCGTCGGGCTCGTCAACGCTGTCGGTGAACCACGGAAGGCAGTCGGCGACGAAGGACGGACGGTGTCCCTTCTTCGCCAGCCCGGTGTCCAGAACGAGCACTCGAACACCCGCTCCGACAGCCCCCTCGGGTTCCGGCTGGTACGGATTCGCTGCCTGGGCGATCGTCTCCTTCGACTCGTGGACGGGAGGTCGGCTCGGGATCCTCGTCGTCCGACACCCGCAGTCGTCGCCTCCCGCCGATCCACCGAAGCCCGCCCCGTTGGCGAACGTGATGGGATTGGCGAACGTGATCGGGTTGGCGAACGTGATGGGATTCGCGAACGTGATCGGGTTCGCGAACGTGATCGGGTTGGCGAACGTGATCGGGTTGGCCAGGAAGCCAGCGTTGGAGAAGAAGACGTGGTTCGGACGAGCGGTCCGGCCCGAGCGACGCAGGCGACGGCCGGTACCCACCACGTCGTCGACGCCGCGGATCAACGCGAAGGGACCCACCCGGAAGAGCACGTCGCCACCAATGCTCCGCGCCAGCTCGTCCTGGTCCGCCTCGTCGACCTCGACGAGGAGTTCACCCGGCCGGAACGCGAACGCACCGAACGACTCGTCGTCGCCGAAAGCGACGTTCGGGTCCTCGTCACCGACCGGGAACATCGGACCCTTGGGCGGAGGTCCGCCCGGACTCTCGGGCGGCGCCGGCGGTACCGCGCCGCGGTCCCACCGGTTCGGGTTCTGCTGCGCCACCTTGCCCTTTCCCTCGGATGCCATCGCGTCCTCCTCGCGTTCAACCAGCCCAACCAGCACGGACCGGCGGGCTTCCAGCTGGTACATCTAAGCCCATCAGTGAGGTGCCGGGTGACGAGTTTCGACTGATCGAGCAGCTCGAGGCAGTCCATCGCGCCCCGAGACAGGCCCTCGAGATCGCGCGTGGCGCGTTCGCATCTGATGATCCTGAGGTCCGCGTGCTCGCTCGATGGCTCCTCGGTCGCGCTGAGAGCGAGCTTGGCGACGTCGTCGCCGCCTGTACCACTCTCGCAATCGCTCGCGGCGAGGCGATCGGTCTGGGCCGGCCCGATCTCGCTGCAGAGATCGGCGTCAGCGAGGCGGCATGTCTCATGGTGAGCGGCGATCTTGACAACGCGATCCGCGAACTCGACCGCGCCACCGAGTCGATGCCTGCCGATCGGGTCGGCCGTCTCGAGATGCAGCGCGGGCTCGTCGAACTTCACCGAGGTGACCTCGAGCAAGCACTGGTCCTGCTCGATCGGGCCGAGCCTTCTCTCCGAGAGCAGGATGACCATGCTGCGCTCGCACGACTCCTCGCCAATCGAGGGGTGGTCCACACTCAACGACGCTCACCCGAGCTCGCTCGCCGCGACTTCGAGACATGCCGCGGTCTTGCGCTGGAAGCAGGACTCGATCTGATCGCTGCCGGCGCAGCGCACAATTTGGGGTACCTGCACGGCGAGACCGGGGCGTTCCCCGAAGCACTGGGTTGGTACGAGGCGGCGCAGCGCGAGTACCAGCGGCTCGACCAGCCTCAGCGAGCGATGGCGATCATCGAGTACGACACGTGCACCACGTACGCGGCTGCCGGGCTGTTCGACGAGGCGATCGAGGCCGGCGTGAGGGCGGTGGCGGCGGCGGACGAGGCGGGCGATCAGGTCACGTTGGGCGACGCCCTGCTCCAGCTCGCGCTCGCACAAGTCGCCGATCGACGCAACGCTGAGGCGGCCGATACCGCTCGACGAGCCACCGTCGTGCTGGATCAGTCGGGGAGAACTCCCAACGCTGCGCTCGCCGAGTTCACCGAGATCCGATCCGGCCGGACCGACGCCGAGCCGCTCCGAATGCGCCATCTCATCAGTGTTCTCGACGATCACGGATGGCGTCAGGAAGCCGACGATATTCGTCTCCACGTCGCCGAGCAGCTCGCCGCGGGCGACCCACAACACCCCGATGTCGCCGAGCTTCTCGCACGTGCGGCGAGCGCACGTCGAACCGGACCTGCTCATCGCCGCATGACCGGCTGGTACGCCGAGGCACTCCGCCGGTTCCCGCACGACCTCCGCGCTGCCGAACGAGCGGCGGCAGTCGGCGTCCGCATCGCCGAGGCGCACCATGCGACGGTGGCCTCGTCCGACCTCCGTGCCCACATGTCGTTCCGGACGCAGGCGCTCCTCGACTTGGGTCTACGGATCGCCCTCGTCCAGGGACGACCCGATGCCGTTCTCCGGTGGGCCGATCGAGCGCGGGCGCCGTCCCTCGGCGTCCGCCCCGTCCGGCCGCCCGCCGACCCAGAGGTCGCCGGACTCCTGGATCGGCTGCGGAGCGTGCGCGCTGACGGACCAGTGGGCGCCGACTCCGAGGAGGAGGTCGCAGGATTGGAGCGCCAGATCCGCTCGGCGGTCCGTCGATCACTCGACGTCGAGATGGAGATCTCCAAGCAGCTGCACGGTCGGGATCTCGAGACGCGACTCGACGGGCGGGCACTCATCGAGATCGTGGTGGCCGGCGACGAGGTCGTGTCAACTGTTGCTCACGAGGGCCGTGTCGAGTTGGTGAGCAGGGTTCCGGTCGACGAGCTCACCAACTCCATGACCTACGCGTTCGCCGCATGGCGACGCATCAATCGCGGGTCTGCTGGCGCTCCGGCGACCGAAGCGGTGTGGTCCAGCCTGGACACCGCGGCCGCCGACCTCGACCAACGTCTGTGGGGAGACCTCAGTGTCGGCGACGACACGCCGGTGGTCGTGGTCGCCGACCCCTCGCTCGACACGATCCCGTGGCCGGCGCTCCCACGTCTCCGGTCCCGCACGTGGACGCTGGCTCCGAGTGCCGCCCTCTGGTGCGCTCCTGAGACCAGGCCTCCGATCACCGCTGAGTCGAGTGTCCTTCTCGTCGCAGGACCACGTTTGGAAGCTGCCGATCTCGAGATCGCCCGGATCGCTGAGAGTTGGCCCAGGTCGACCCAGATCGACAGCACCCGTTCCGCGGCGAACTTGGTCTTGGACGCCCTCTCCACCTGCGATGTGGCTCACTTCGCCGCCCACGGGACGTTCCGACGAGACAGTCCGAGCTTCTCGTCGATCTCGCTCGCAGACGGCGACCTGACCGTCTACGACCTCGAGACGCTCGCGGCAGTTCCTCGGGTCGTCGTGCTCGCCGCGTGCGACCTCGGGCGGTTCGCCGTACGCGGCTCGGGCGATGTCCTCGGCACTGCCGCGGCACTCCTCCACCTCGGCGTCGGGACGGTGATCGCGCCGCTCACTCCCGTCGACGATGTGGCGATCACTCCGGTGATGCGACGTCTCCATCGGCACCTTGCCGCCGGACTCGATCCGGCGACGTCGCTCCAGAAGGCGCGGGTCGAGAGCTCGTCCGATCGCACTGTCGCTGCGGCGGCGTCGTCGCTCGTCGCGATCTCGGCCGATCACGCAGTTCCAGGTGCAGCCTGAACAGATCGGAGCGGTCGACCGTCCGGCACTCCGGGACGACTCCTCCGTCATGAGCGGGCCTCACCGGGCCGCGTCAGCGCACGTTGGCGATCTCGAGGGATGCGCTGACGCGAAGCGGGAACAGCGACCCCCCGACGCGGCTCACGTCAGCGCATCTCGGCGGAATCGCCGGATGGGCTGACGTGAGACAGCGTGGGTGTCACGTTCTGGGTCTGACCCCAGGCGTGATGGTGGACGTGGTCAGCCGATGGTGTCGCCGATGGTGACGGGGTCGCCGGGCTGGTAGTCGCCGGCGAGTCCGGCGAGGAACGCAGCGGGATCCTCTTCACCCTCGGAGGTGTAGTACGTCATCGGCTCGTACTCGGGAGCGTCGAAGCCGAAGTCGCGGTACTTCTGCATGCCGGTCCCGGCCGGGATCAGCTTGCCGAGGATGATGTTCTCCTTCAGGCCGATCAGGTCGTCGCCCTTGCCGTCGATCGCCGCCTCGGTGAGCACACGGGTGGTCTCCTGGAACGACGCCGCGGACAGCCACGAGTCGGTGGCCAGCGAGGCCTTGGTGATGCCCATGAGCTCGGGACGGCCCTCGGCGGGACGTGTGCCCTCCTCGACCATGCGACGGTTGGTGTCGCGGAAGCGCTTCGAGTCGACCCGCTCGCCGGGCAGGAACCCGGAGTCACCCGGCTCCTGCACGCCGATGCGCCGCGTCATCTGACGCACGATCAGCTCGATGTGCTTGTCGTGGATCGACACGCCCTGGTCGCGGTAGACCCGCTGGACTTCCTCGACCAGGTACAGCTGCGTCTCGCGGATGCCCTTGATCTCCATGATCTCCTTCGGATCGAAGGG
>JBCDAK010000133.1:0-12932 GCA_039185545.1 Actinomycetota bacterium | reverse complement strand
GCCTCCACCATCGAGCCGGCGATGTTCCCGGTCGATGCGATCCCCCAACGAACGGTCATCCCTTCATCCTGACGGACGGGACCCGAGGGGTCCGGATCTGGCCCGGGCGAAAGCGGACACTGTCCGGATCTGGCCCGGGCGGAAACGGACACTGTCGACGCGCGGCGAGGAGGAGGCGAAGCGGACGACGAACGAGCCAGCAGCGCGGCTATCTGGAACGGCGGCGGGGGAGGCGGAGACGGCTGAGGAGGCCGGCGAGGCCGTCGAAGGCACGCAACGGGCCGGCGCCACCCGACATGGTGGTGAGGAACCGGAGAGGCGCCTCGCGGATGATCGCCTCGCTCAGTCGCGCGAGCACCGGATCGGGATCGTCGCCGAGCAGCTTCGCCGTCTGACGGTGCGCGATCCGCAGGATGCCCGCCTGCACCACGCGTCCCATGCCGGTCGCGTCGAGCTCCTCGACGAGGGTGTCTCGGGTGAACGGCAGGATCGGCGTCGGATCGGGGACGGGGCCGCCATAGAGCTGTCGGAACCCTGCCTCGGACACGACGAGTTCACGCTCGCGATCTCCGGCGTCGACACGCGATCCCGCCACGGGAGCCCGCACCCTCGATCGCACGTCGACCGACGACGCGGCGACGAGGAGCTCGACCTCGCCGTCCTCCACCACCCACGCACCGGCGGCAGGATCGAAGTGGCCGAGCAGCCGGCGGTCGATCTCGACGATCGCCTCGACGGTCTCTCCCGCGGCGACTCGCACCTTGGCGAAACCGACCAGTTCCCGGTCGACCCGATACACGCCCGACTCGGGGCGGCGGGCGTAGACCTGCACGACCTCACTGCCGACACGCTCGCTCGTGTTGGTGACGGGCACCCGCACGGTCGCCCACCGGCCCTCGAGATCCGTCCCGCTCCGGCCGGCGTCGGCCGCGTCCCGCTCCACCGCCGCGTCGCCCCAGACGAACGTGGCGTACGACAACCCGTGACCGAACGGAAAGCGGGCCGACACGTCGCCGGTCGTGTGGAACCGGTACCCGACGTGGAGTGTCTCTCGATACCGGACCTGACGGGTCGATCGCTCGAAGCACGTCTCGGACGGGAAGACCATCGACGCCGGGAACGACTCGGCGAGACGTCCGGCGGGCTCGGCATCACCGACGAGTACGTCGACCAGTGCCGACCCCGACGCCTGGCCGCCGAGATAGGCCTCGACCACTGCAGCCGGACGGTCGGCCCACGGCAGGAGCACCGGCGCGCCGTTCGCCAGCACGACGACGGTACGCGGGTTCGCGGCGCACACGGCCGTCACGAGATCGTTCATCGCCGTCGGGAGCGAAAGCGTGTCGCGGTCCACACCCTCGGCCTCGGCGATGGGCGGCAGCCCGATCACCACGACGGCGACGTGGGCTCGGTGAGCGAGATCGGCGGCCCGCCGAATGTCGTCGGCGGTGGCGTCGCCCGTGTCGGGGTCGTAGATCGGGTCGTAACGGACGCGACCGACCATCCGCTCCTCGAAGACACGCCGTGCGCCGTCGAGTCGCGTGGGAACCACCTGTGAGCTCCCCGCACCCTGGTACCGAGGTGTCTCGGCGAACGCTCCGAGCAGCGCCACCTCGACGTCGTCGGCGATCGGCAGGACCCCGTCGTTCGCGAGGAGCACGGTGCCCTCGGCGGCCACGCGTCGAGCGAGTCGATGATGGGCGACCTCGTCGAGATCGGTGGGTCGTTCTGCTCCGGCGACGCATCGCTCGACGAGGCGCGCCACGTTCTCGACGCGTCGTCTCACGACCGATTCGTCGAGTTCGCCGTCGTCGACGGCGGCCAGGACCTCACCGTCGAACGCGCCCCCGCTCGACGGCATCTCGAGATCGACTCCCGCGGCCACGCCACCCACCCGGTCGCTCGTGGCCGCCCAGTCGGTCACGACCACGCCGTCGAAACCCCATCGGTCGCGCAGCAGGCCGTCGACGAGGTCGGGGTTCTCGCCGACGTAGGTGCCGTCCACCTTGTTGTACGAGGTCATGAGCGCCCACGGATCCCCCTCGCGCACGGCGATCTCGAATCCGCGCAGATACAGCTCGTGCAACGTGCGTGGGTCGACGACGCAGTCGACCACCATCCGGTACGACTCGTGGTTGTTGGCGACGAAGTGCTTCGGGCACGCGGCCACCCCCTCCGACTGGATGCCTCGGATCAGCGCCGCCGCGAGGCGCCCCGAGAGGAGCGGGTCCTCGGACAGGTACTCGAAGCTCCGACCTCCGGCCGGATGCCGCTTGAGGTTGAGTCCCGGGCCGAGCAGCACACCGACGCCACCGGCGCGCGCCTCCACTCCGAGGGCGGCGCCGACCTCCGCGAGCAGGTCGGAGTCCCACGTCGCGCCGAGCAGTGAGGCGGTCGGGAAGCACGTCGCCGGAACGGACTGGCCGATCCCGATGTGGTCGGCGTCGGCGGGCTGGCGGCGGACGCCGTGCGGGCCGTCGGTGAGCGTGATCGACGGCAGATCGAGTTCGGGGATCGCCTCGCTCGTCCAGAAGCCGGACCCGGACAGGAGCTCGACACACCGCTCCAGCGACAGCTCGAGGATCTCCGGTCGGACACCGTCGACGGCGCGGTCGTCGCTCACCGTGACCGGTCTAGTGGAGTCCTCGGAGTCCGTACCAGCCGACGAGGAGCGTCGTGATGCCGACGGCGAGCCACGCCACCTCGCGTTCGCCGCGTCGGAGGAGCAGTGCGGCGACCGATGAGCCGATCACGACCGTGACGATGAACTGGACGACGACTCCCGCGTCGGTGGCCGGGGACCACCACGAGGCGACCGTCATCGGAGCGAGGGGCCCGTCAGCGGCGGAGTCGATCCCGCAGGCGTCCCCGGGTCATCGCCCACCATTCGCGGGGCAGCGCCGTGAAGGTGTCGAGGGCGAACGAGTCGACGATCTTGCCGATCGCCATCGCGTACGACGGGTAGGGGTGGACCATGCCGTACATCTTCCGGAGGCCGATGCCGTTGTCGATCGCCAGGGTGAAGATGCCGATCATCTCGGCGGCGGCGGGGCCCACGATCGAGGCACGCAGAATGCGGCCGGTGAACCGTTCGGCTTCGACCACGACGACGCCGTGCTCGATCTGGTCGGTGAAGCCGCGGTCGGTGTCGGCGAAACGGAACTCGTAGCGCCGACGACGGGTCGGCGACATCGCTTCGATCTCGTCGAGCGACAGGCCGACACTCGCGATCTCGGGCCGCGAGTAGATGGCGTTGGCCATCGCGCCCAGCGACCCCACCTTCGGGAGGTACGGCAGGCCGATTCCTCGGACGACCTTGCGACCGACGGCGTTCGCTCCGTGGGTGGTGAGGGTGTTGCCGGTGACGTCACCGACCGCCCAGACGCCGTCGACGCTCGTGCGACCCCAGTCGTCGGCCACGATGCCGCGCGTCCCGTGCTCGACGCCGGCGTCGTCCAACCCGAGGCCCGACGTGTTCGGACGGCGGCCGATGGCCAACACGACCCGATCGACGTCGGCGATGGTGGAGCCGTCACCGAGGACGGCCGTCGTGCCGTCGAACCGTTCGATCGACGTGCCGGTGTGAACCGCCACGCCACGATCTTCGAGAGCGGCCCGGATCGTCGCCGACACGACCGGGTCCTCGTTGACGGCGAGTCGGTCCTGCAGTTCGACGATCGAGACCGCGGCACCCAGGTCACCGAAGGCCGTCGCCATCTCGAGCGAGATCGCGCCACCGCCGACCAGGACGATGTGGCGCGGTACGTCCTGGGCCTCGAACAGGGTCTCGTTCGTGACGATCCGATCAGGGTCGAGTCCCTCGATCGGGAATTCGACCGGGGAGGATCCGGTCGCGATCACGACGTGCTCGGCGCGGACCTCGACCTCTCCATCGGCCGTGTCGACTAGGATCACGTGCGGTTCGCGGCGATCTGTCAGCCGGGCCCAGCCCTGCACGAAGTGGATCGACGGGTGCTCGCGCATCTCGACCGTCTCCTCGTCGGCGAGGTGGTCGCGGAGGCGACGAGTGGTCGAGAGGGGCTGTGGGTCGGCGGTGGCTGCGGCGTGCAGCAGCGCCTTCGACGGGATGCACCCGACGTTCGTGCAGTCGCCGCCGACCACGTCGGCGGCCTCGATGAGCACCGACTCGTGGCCGAGTCCGGCCAGACCGATCGCGGCCGTGAGACCGCCCGAACCCGATCCGATCACGGCGGCCCGGTAGGTGCGGGCGGGGTCGTGTCCGATCACGCTCGGCTCCTCTTGACGACGCGGGAGATGACGATGCTCACCACGAAGATGGCGACGCTGGCGACGATCGCCCACGGGTTGATTCCGTCGAGACCCTGGTCGATCCGCTCGAGCGACGCACCGAGAAGGACGAAGGAGATCGTGCCGGGCAGCGAGCCGAGAGCGGTGGCGAGCAGGAACGGAGCCCAACGGATCCGCAGCGCTCCGCAGAGGTAGTTGACGAGGTCGTACGGCAGGAAGATCAACCGCATGATGAACACCGTCTCGAAGCTGTTCTCCCGCAGACGGTTGCTCCAGCGAGCGGCGAGCGAGTCGGAGCTCATGTCGTCGTCGGCCCCGGTGGTGTCGTCGCCGGCGGTCACGTCGTCGTCGGCTGAGTTGTCGGCGGTCGAGTCGTCGTCCGCCTCGCCGGGCGCACGTCCGAGGAGTCGGCCGACGCCGTAGGCGACCATGGCCGAGGCGTTGGCGGCCACGACGACGATCGCGACACCCCACCAGGGGCCGAACAGCACGCCGGCCATCACGGTGATGACCGAGGCGGGGAACAAGACCAGCGGGCGGATGAGGTAGACGCCGACGAACGCAGCGACGCCCCACCAGGCACCTTCGATCGCGTCGATGAACCGCTGTCCGGCCTCGGTCGTCGACAGATCGTTCGACGTCTGCCACTGCCGCCAGGCGATCAACGCGCCGATCCAGATGGCGGCGACCACGCCGCGCTGGATCCACTGCCTCGCCGCGGGCGAGAGGCGCGGCGACGGGTCGACGTCCGTCGGAGCCGTCGGGGAGTCGGTCATGGTCATCGGAACCTCCTGGTCGCCCACACCACCCGTTCGATCGCGGTCGCCGCGACACCGATGGCCATGACGGCCCACACGGCCGTCGCGATCGTCGGGGCGGCGAGTGCCACGGTGAAGAACGCGATCGTCTCGCATCCTTCGACGAGCCCTCGGGGGAGGACGACGGCCGTGGGCGATCCGGCCGCCTGGTTGCGTTTCTCGATGAGCGCCGACGTGAAGCCGAGCGTCACCGCGTTGAGATAGAACGACGCGAGGAGCGCCGCGGTCACGGCCCACTGCGTCGAGTCGTCGGCGTTCAGCGCCAGGGCGAGGGGGATCGCCGTGTAGCCGACCGTGTCGAACGTGAAGTCGATCAACCCGCCGACGTCGCTCGCGGCCCCTTGTCGCCGAGCGACCGGCCCGTCGAGGCCGTCGAGCAGTCGACCGGCGAGCCAGCCGGCGACCGAGAGGACGACCGCTCCCTGCCATGCCGCGACTGCGGCGCCGAGCGTGACGGCGAGACCGACGGACGTGATGACCGTCGGCGAGACGCCTCCGACGGGCCCGGCCACCAGGGGCGCGACGAGGCGCTCCTTGACGGGTCGCAGGGTCGTGTCGAGCATCGTGATGGGCCAACCGGCGGGCGGAGGGCCACAGTCCCGGCGGATCGGTTGTTTCGTGATCGTCCACCGTTGACTGCAGCTGTCCGGAAGGTGGCTGTCCGGACGGTGGCTGTCCGGGCGGTCGCCGGTGGGCCGAATCGAGTGTGACACCCCCATGGCACGCTGGTCGCTGCCGGCTCCCTCCCCATCACACCGTGTACCCGGGAGGCCCCATGTCCAGGTCCCAGTCATCCACCGCCGACGAGTCGGTGAACCTCGTCGTCCTCAGCGGCGTCCTGCGGGGCGATGTCGTCGTCCGCACGCTCGGCGACTCCGTCGACGTCGCTCAGTTCGATCTCGCCACGCCGGTCACCGAACTCGGACCGTCCGCCGTCGTTCCCGTCTCGTGGAGATCGCCGTCCGCCGTCGACCTCGATCTGCTGTCCGATGGAGTGTCGGTCACCGTGCTCGGCACCGTCACGAAACGCTTCTACCGGGCCGGGGGAGTCACGCGGGCCACCACCGAGGTCGTGGTCGAGCGGCTCGTGCCGACCCGCCGCAAGCGATCGGTCGCTGCGCTCCGCTCCCTCGCAGCCGAGCGGGTCGGCTCGGGGTGACCGGCGCGTGCACGCTCGGTCGGTCGGTCAGTCGAGCGGCCGGATCACGAGACCGGTCAGCAGCTTCGGGGTGAAGAACGTCGACTTCGGCGGCATCACCACGCCCTCGCGGGCAGTGCGCTCGATCTCGGCGACGCTCACGGGGCGGATCATCACCGCTGCCGTCGCTCGTCCTGTCGCCACGGCCGCGGTCACCAGGCCGACACCGTGCTGATACGTCACCGAGTGGTCCACGTTCGCCAGCGTCTCCTCGAGCCACACGCCGTCGAGCGAGCGGACGCCGTCGAAGGCGCCGTCACGGGGGGTCATCCACATCGTCGTGACCGGTCCCACGAGACACATCGCGCCGCGCGACTCCATCTCGGCGAGCGTGACCTCACTCGGAGCGGGTGCGTCCGTCAGTTCGAATCGCTGGGCGAGGGCGGCGACGAGGTCGTCGAAGGAGATGTCGGTGTAGAGCCGGTGGATCGCCTCCACGCTGAGCTGGTCGGCGACGAGTTCGTTCACGAACATGAGCGTGTCCTCGGCAGGAGAGTCGCCACCGCCGGCCGCCCGGACCTCCTCGCGGTACTGCTGGGCCACTCCGTAACGGTGGTGCCCGTCGGCGATCAGGATGTCCTCGGTGCCGACGGCGGCGGCGATGGCCTCGACACGACCGGCGTCGTCGACACGTTCGACCGTGTGGGTCACCCCGTCCACGGTCACCGAGCCGACGGCCTCACCGGGATCCCGGAGCAGGTCGGTGAGGCCCGACGCCAGCGACAGGCCCCAGATCGGAGACATGTTGGTCTGGGTCGCGCGAGTGAGATCGAGACGGTCGGTCGAGGCCTTCGGCGTGATTCGCTCGTGGGGGAGCACACCCCCGTCGCCGTACGGCTCGACCGCCGCACCGCCGAGCACTCCGACGATCTCACGGTCACGTCCCGCGGCATCGCGGAACGTCAGGCGGTAGATCGTGAACGACGGCGTGCCGTCGCGGACGATCGTTCCGTCGGCGATCCAGCTCCGGAGGGTGGCCCCCGCTTCGTCGTACCGGCCGTCACCGTCACGCTCCCGGGGAACGTCCACGTGCGTGACGTTGATCGTGCTGCGGGCGTTGAGTTCGTCGAGGTCCGACTCCGAGAGCACGTCGTACGGGGGAGCGGTCGCCAGGTCGAGATCGACGGCGGCGGCGTAGCGGAGTGCGGCGAACGGCGTGAAGCGAGGCACCCGCCCAGGATGTCAGCCGTTCGGGAGAGCGACTATCTCCCGACCGGCCTGACTCCGCTCGCACGGTGGCGACGGGCCGTGTGCGAGTCTCGGCACCGTGACTCAGCCGACGCCACACACGGCCGGCTTCGAGTCCGACCGCATCGAGGTCGTGCTGTGTGATCTCGACGGGGTGGTCTGGCTCGCTCACGAGCCGATCCCCGGGTCGGTCGACGCCATTGCTCGGATCCGACGTTCCGGTCGTCGGGTTCTCTTCGTGACCAACAACTCGGCGACCCGACTCGCCGACCAGGAAGCTGCGTTGGAGGTGATCGGGGTCCCAGCGACGGGCGACGTCGTCACGTCGGCGATGGCGGGTGCATCACTCGTGGCTGCGGGGGAGCGGGTGCTGGTCGCGGGCGGGCCGGGGGTGGTCGAGGCGGTCGAGCGTCGAGGAGCGGAACCGATCGTCAACGACGGCGTCCTCCGCGACGGGATCGATGCCGTGGTCGTCGGGCTGCATCGCGACATCGACTACGACCGCCTCCGGTCGGCGGCGCGCGCCGTGATGGCGGGAGCTCGGCTCATCGGGACCAACGGCGACACGACGTTTCCCACGCCATCTGGTCTCGACCCCGGCGGTGGAGCACTCGTCCAGGCGGTGGCGACCGTCGCCGACGTCGCACCGACCATCGCCGGCAAGCCCGAGGGGCCCATGGCCGACCTGGTCCTCGACCTGCTGTCCGCAGACGGTGCGATCGATCCCGCCTCGATCGTGATGGTCGGCGATCGACCGGGCACCGACGGGCTCTTCGCCTCCCGGCTCGGCGCACCCTTCGCACTCGTCCGCACCGGCGTGACCGACACCGCCGACACCGCCGACAGCACGATCTCCGACCTCCACGTGACCATCGACGCACGCGACCTCGCTGCAGTCGCCGATCACCTCGACCCCTGATCGATAGTCTCGCCGGGATGGCGACCTCGACCATCCAACGACTCCTCGATGCCGGCGTGCAGTTCGGCGAGATGTCCCGACGGCAGGCCGAGTCGGTCGTCCGGCAACTCGTGAAGGCCGGCGAGGTGCAGCGGCGCGATGCCGAGAAACTGATCGGCGATCTCGTCGACCGTGGTCGGACCGGCTCGGAGAAGCTGGCCGACCTCATCCAGCGCGAGGTGTCGAAGCAGGTCGGCTGGATGTCCGATCGATTCGACGAGCTCGAGGACCGCTTCGAAGATCTCGCCGACAGTCTCAACGACCGAGTCACCGGCTCGGCGAAGAAGGAACCGGCGAAGAAGACCGCCGCCAAGAAGTCGACCAAGAAGTCGGCCGCCAAGAAGTCGACGGCCAAGAAGACCGCCGCCAAGAAGTCGACGGCGAAGAAGACCGCCGCCAAGAAGTCGACGGCGAAGACGTCCACCAAGAAGTCGGCCGCCAAGAAGTCGACGAAGACCGCATCGACCGAGGCCGTCGGATCGTCGGGCGTGCGCAAGGTCGCGACCACGACGTCCGACGACTGAGCGTCGATCACACCCGACCGGCCGTATGAGGTGAACGCGCGCCGACGCCTCGACGGCGAGCTCGTTCGCCGCGGGCTCGCCGAGAGCCGTGCTCGCGCCGACGAGCTGATCCGTGACGACCGGGTGCTCGTGAACGGTGCCGTCGCGACCAAGCCGGCTCGCCAGGTCGCGCCGGGCGACGCCATCGTGGTGGAAGGACCCCCGCCCCGATTCGTCGGACGGGGTGCCGAGAAGCTCGATCACGCCCTCGACGAGTTCGGCATCGACGTGACCGGCATGCGCTTCCTCGACGCCGGTGCGTCGACCGGCGGCTTCACCGACTGCCTCCTCCAACGCGGCGCGGCGCACGTGGTCGCGGCCGACGTCGGACACGGTCAACTGCACGAGCGGCTCCGCGCCGACGAACGAGTCACGAACCTCGAACGCCTGAACGTCCGGACCTTGACCGTCGACCAGATCGGCGGGCTCGTCGACGGCGTGGTCGCCGACCTGTCGTTCATCTCGCTACGACTCGTCATCGAGCCGTTGGCGGCGGTGTGCCAACCTGTGTCGCCGATGGTGCTGCTGGTCAAGCCGCAGTTCGAGGCGGGCCGGGCCGAGGTCAGCCGAGGCCGCGGCGTCGTCACCGATCCCGACGTCCACGCCCGAGTCCGCGACGTCGTCGCAGACGCCCTCGTCGCGGCCGAGTGCGAGATCGCCGGGTGGACCACCTCGCCGATCACCGGCGCCGACGGCAACGTCGAGTTCCTGGTCCACGCCGTCTCTCCCGGTGGCGCACACTCGTCGGACGAACCGTCGTGACGGACAGCGGTGAGCGACCGGGCTCGATCGCGCTGGTCGCCCACTCGTTCCGCGACGCCTCCGTCGCCCACGCGCGCGGCGTCGCCGATTGGTGCGACGGCCGGGGATGGGAGATCTGGATCCCACCCGAGGACGCCGACGCCCTGTCGCTCGACGAGTTCGCGTCCGATCGCCCGATCGGTGACGCCGACGTCGTCGTGAGCCTCGGCGGCGACGGCACGATGCTCCGTACCGTCCGCCTGCTCGAGGGCTCACCCGTGCCGATCATCGGGGTCAACCTCGGATCGCTCGGCTACCTCACCGAGGTCGAACCCGACGACCTCCGACCCGCGCTCGATCGATTCGTGCAGGGGTCGGCGGAGGGTCGCTGGCGGCGAGAGGAGCGGATGCTGCTCGACGTGACCATCAACGGCGAGCTGTTGGGGCGTGCCCTGAACGAGGCGGTGGTCGAGAAGAACGAGTCGGGCCACACGGTCCGCCTGCTGGCCCGGATCGACGGCGCGCCGTTCACCCACTACGAGGCCGACGGGCTCATCGTGGCCACGCCGACCGGCTCGACTGCCTACTCGCTCTCGGCGCGTGGGCCCATCGTGTCGCCCGAGCACCGAGCGATCCTCCTCACGCCGGTGTCACCGCACATGCTGTTCGACCGCACGCTCGTGCTCAGCCCGACCGAGGTCGTCGAGATCGAGGTCGCGGGCCACCGGCGCGCCGACGTGACGCTCGACGGGCGGCCGTCGAGCGTGCTCGATCCGGGCGACGTGGTTCGATGCAGCCCGTCGGAGGCGACGGCGCAGTTCGTCCGCTTCGGCGAGTACCGGTACCACGAGATCCTCAAGACGAAGTTCGGTCTCACCGACCGCTGACCGCCCGCCACACCGAGCGGCGGGCCCGGCTCAGCGACAGCGAGGGCTCGAGACGTCGCTCACCTCGTCGAGCTCGGGGGAGAACACGTAGCGGACGTCGAACGGGCTCGAGCCCGTGCACACCATCGGTGTCCGATCGGCGCGGCGGGGGGAGAAGAACGACGACACGTCGACGACGATCTCCTCACCGCGGACGTCCATGCCGGTGACCGTCAACGAGTTCACGCGCCCGTTCGACAATCGGGCCGTGAGATAGGTCGCTCGGGTCGGGTCACCTGAAGTCGGGTCGATCGCGACGACGATCGACGCCTTGGGTCCGCCACCGCCTGTACTCGCGTCGGTGTACGAGCGCAGCCATCCGTCTGTCGCGACCCGACGGAGGTCCTGGTCGGGGGTGCCCTGCGTTCCGGTCACCGAGATCGCCATCAGGAGTCGGTCGGCGCCGTCCCACAGCAGCCCGTATCCCCGGTGGTCGCCGCCGGTCGTCTCGATGTCCGAACGGCACCACGTCGGCACTCCGTCGTCGAAGCGGACGAGTCGGGGATCCTGGTTGTCGGACGTGACCTGCGCGGTGCCGGCGTAGATCGTGGTCGAACCGACCGAGACCCGCGGCGCGCCCGACGCGGCGACACGCGCCTCGTCCCATCCGCAGTCGATCTCGAACTTGGCCGCGTCGCGGACGTCGCTCGCCCGGCCCGGATGTCGGACGGCCGGTTGCGTGGCGGATGCCGCGCCGTCGATCCGATCGGGAGCGGCGACACCGGACTGACTCGCCGCGAGCACGACGAGGGACGCCGTTGCCAACACACCGCCGACGAGACGGCGCAGGGGTGCGGTGGGCCACGAGGGCATGTGTCGGACCGTACCGGTGGGGTGGCGCCGCCGACCGTCACACGAACCCTGTGACACCCGCGTGCTTCGATGGAGAGATCATGCTCACGGAACTCCACATCGAGGACCTCGGTGTCATCGAGCGGCTCGACCTCGTTCTCGGCCCGGGCCTCACGGCGCTCACGGGCGAGACCGGGGCGGGCAAGACCATGCTCGTCGAGGCGATCGAGCTGCTGGTCGGCGGCCGGGCCGACTCCACCGTCGTCCGCCACGGGGCCGCCGAGGCGCGAGTCGAGGGGCGGTTCGTCACCTCCGAGGGCGTCGAAACCGTGCTCGCGCGTGTGGTCCCGGCCGACGGTCGGTCGCGGGCCTATGTCGACGGGCGGCTCGCAACGGTCGCATCCCTCACCGACGCGGCGATCGGGTTGGTCGATCTCCACGGCCAGCACGCGCATCAGACCCTGCTCTCCACGGCGACGCAGCGCGAGGCGCTCGACGCATTCGGCGCGATCGACCTGTCGCCGCTCCGGGCGGCGCGTGCTCGCCTCACCGAGATCGACGCCCACCTCGCGACGCTCGGTGGCGACGAGCGCGCCCGAGCGCGAGAGATCGACCTGCTGCGGTTCCAGGTGTCCGAGCTCGATGCGGCCGGCGTGGTCGATCCCGACGAGGACCGCGACCTCGACGGTGAGGAGTCACTCCTGGCCGACGCCACCGCCCACCGCGAAGCGGGCGAGCGCGCGGTCGCCGTCCTGACCGACGACGAGCTCGGTGCGCGCGAATCGATCGGGGAGGCGCTGAGGTCGATCGACGGGCGCGATCCCTTCCGCGAGGTCGCCGATCGTCTCGGAGCGGTCGCCGCCGAAGTCGACGACGTCCTGGCCGTGCTCCGCGCGCACGCCGATTCGATCGACGAGTCGCCCGAGCGGCTGGCCGAGGTGCGCGAGCGGCGTCACCTCCTGGCCGACCTCCGCCGCAAGTACGGCGACGATCTCGACGCCGTCATGCGGTTCCACGCCGAGGCCGAGGATCGGCTGCGCGAACTCGAGTCGTTCGAGGAACGAGCCGAGCAGCTCGATCGCGACCGCACCGCCGCTCTCGACGACGAACGCGTCGCCGCCGAGCAGGTCGGGCGGGCTCGTCGAGCCGCAGCTGACCCACTCGCTCGCGCGGTCGAGGAACGCCTTCAGCGCCTGGCGATGCCCGACGCCGCCGTTCGCATCGAGATCGGCGACCACGCCGCCGACCACCCGGGCGATGCGGTGCGCTTCCTGCTGGCCGCGAATCCCGGGTCACCGCTGCTGCCGCTCACTCGGGTGGCGTCGGGCGGCGAGCTCGCCCGGTCCATGCTCGCTCTCCGGCTGGTGCTGTCGGGAGCCTCGGCCGACGCAACGTCGGCCGGTGCGACGACGCTCGTGTTCGACGAGGTCGACGCCGGCATCGGCGGGTCGGCGGCGGTCGCCGTGGCGCAGAATCTGG
>JBCDAK010000132.1:0-12962 GCA_039185545.1 Actinomycetota bacterium | reverse complement strand
GGGGGGGGGGGGCGCCCCCGCCCCCCCCGCGTTGTGGGGGGGGGGGGGCGCCCCCCCCCCCGACCGGTCAGGCCGGGATGGTCGGATCGGGACGATCAGCCTTCGGCGATCCGAGCACGGATCGCTTCGGCGGCCGACGTGAAGGCGGCCTCGGGGTCCTCACCGGTGAAGATGAGGTTGTAGGCGTCGGTCCAGCTCTCCCAGACCGCACCCATCTCGGGGATCGCCGGGAGCGGAGCACCCTGCTGACCGGCGAGACCGAAGCCCTGCACGACGGGATCGTCGGCGATCTGCTCGAACGCCGAGAGCATGGCCGGCGGGCGGCCGCCCGTGGCGAACAGTTCGAGCTGCAGCTCCTCGGAGTTGAGGTAGTCGAGCAGGAACGTCTTGGCCAGGTCCTCGGCCTCGGTGAACGACGAGATCATGAAGCCCTGGACGCCCACGAACACCTCGGGTGTGCCGCCGTCGATCGTCGGGATCGGCTCGACGGCGAAGTTGACGCCGGCGTCGGTGAAGCCGCCGGTCGCCCACGGGCCGGTGATCGCGAACGGTGCGTTCCCGGTGGAGAACGACTCGTTCATGATGTCGTAGCTGACGTCCTTCGAGATGAGGCCGGCGTTGCTCCATTCAGCGAACTTGTTCGCCGCGTTGAGCGCGCCCTCGCTATCGAGGCCGAGGTCGTCGGGGATGTACGAGCCGTCGTCGGCCTGGCCGAAGATGTAGCCGCCGGCCCCCGTGTAGAGCGGGTAGTTGTGGAACGGGTCGCCCGGATCCTGCTGCACGGCGAGCGGCACGTCGACGGTGCCGTCGGCCTGGAGTGCGAGGGCGGTCTCGGTGAGCGCCTCGAAGGTGGCCGGAGCCTCGGGCACGAGGTCGACGTTGCGGATGAGGGCGATGTTCTCGGTAGCGTACGGCAGGCCGTAGGTGGCGCCGTCGAACGTGAACGCCTCGATGGCGACGTCGCTGTAGAGGTCGGCGTCGGCGCCGAGGTCGATCGGCAGAACCACGCCGTTCGACACGAGCTCGCCGAGCCAGTCGTGGGCGCCGATGATGATGTCGGGTCCCTCACCGGCCGGACCGGTGACCGAGAGGTTGTCGCGGATCTGGTCGAACGGAACCTCGAGCACCGACACGTCGACCCCCTCGTCGGCCGAAAAGGCCTCGGCGATCGGGGTCAGGACCGGGGTGCGGGTGTCGTCGGCCCAGATGACCAGGTCGGAGTCGCCACGTGCGGGCGGAACGTACTCCTCCTCTTCCTCTTCGGCGGGAGCCTCCTCGTCTGCGGGGGCTTCGGTGTCGGCGGGTGCCTCGGTGTCGGCGGGCTCTTCCTCCGCCGGTGCCTCGGTCTCGGCAGGGGCCTCGGTCGCCGCCGGCTCCTCGGTGTCCTCGGCCGGTGCCTCGGTCTCGGTCGACTCGTCGGCCTCGTCAGCTGCGGGCTCGTCGTCGCTGCCGCACGCTCCGGCGACGAGCGCCAGGGCGGCGAACGCCGCGATGGGACGGACTGCCTTCATCGTTTCCCCCTCAGGAAAGGGCGGCGGTACGGAGCCGCCGCCGTGGTCGTTGGCGCGAACGTACAGCAGCTTGCAGCTATATGCAAGAATCTTGCAGATCGTTGAAAGAGGGGTCCGAGTGCCCTACCGTGCCCGCCCGGGAGGTGTGCGGTGCGGATTCGGCTCCGCGACGTGGCGGCCCTCGCCGAGGTGAGCGAGGCGACCGTCAGTCGGGTCATGAACAACAAGTCGGGAGTCGCCGATGCGACGCGACGCAAGGTGGTGCGTGTCCTCGGCGAACTCGGGTACGAGCCGACGGCGTTGCAGACGTCGCCGCGCGCCGGCCTGATCGGGTTGATCGTGCCCGAGCTCGACAACCCGGTGTTTCCGGCGTTCGCTCAAGCGATCGAGTCGCGCTTGCTCCCGAGCGGGTACGTGTCGGTGCTCTGCTGCGCGAGCCGCGCCGGAGCGACCGAGGAGGACTACATCGAGACGCTCCTCGCTCGGAGCGTCGCCGGGATGATCATCGTGTCTGGCCGGCACGCGGACGTCGGAGGCGATCACTCGCTCTACGACCCGCTGGTCGCCGACGGCGTGCCGCTCGTGTTCGTGAACGGGCACGTCGACGGCACCCCGGTGCCGTCCGTGTCGTGCGACGACGCCGCCGCCGCACGAACCGGCTTCGAGCACCTGTGGTCACTCGGCCACCGCCGCATCGGGTTCCTCACCGGACCGACGTACTACGTGCCCGTCGTCCGCAAGGTCGACGGGTTCACCGAGGCGTTCGCACGTCACCACCAGTCGGAGAACGGCCTCGATCGTCATGTGGCCGAGACGATGTTCACTCTGGAGGGCGGATTCGCCGGAGCGCGTCAGCTGCTCGACGAGGGGATCACCGGCATCGTGGCGGCGAGCGACCTCATGGCGCTCGGCGCGATTCGTGCGGTTCGGGAGTCGGGGCGTTCCGTCCCCGACGACGTGTCGGTCGTCGGATTCGACGACACGCCGCTGATGCGCTTCACCGATCCTCCGCTCACCACGGTCCGCCAGCCGGTGCAGGAGATCGCCGATCAGGCGACGGCGCTGCTCCTGGCCGAGATCTCGGGTCGGTCGTCCTCCGGTCGTGAGATCCTCGTGTCGGGCGAGCTGATCGCCCGCTCGTCCACCGCGGCGGCGGCGCCGTCGAACACCGTCACCCCCGCCGCCGCCAGACGACCAGTCCGCGTCCCCCCGGGCCCGATCCGGACACAGTCCGCTTCCGCCCGGGCCAGATCCGGACACTGTCCGCTTTCGCCCGGACCAGATCCGGACACTGTCCGCTTTCGCCCGGGCCAGAGCGGACGCGAATCGGCCACCCCGGGACACGTCCCGAGGTGACCGACTCGACGAGGTGAGGTGCGGCGATCGCCCGCGCGCCGCGCCCCGCCCGATCAGTTGCGGATGCGCTCGATCGTGATCGTGGCGACCGGGTCGTCCCAGTCATAGACCGCCGGGTCGATCCCGCCGTCGACGCCGACGATGCCCGGGTGGACGGTGATCACGTTGCCCTCCGGGTCGCGGACGCCGGCGTTGCCACCGACCGGACCGGGGATGAAGCCCGCGTTCTCGTTGTTGACCTCGGTGCCCGAGTCGTACGCGATGACCTCGAACTTCTGGGTCTGGCGACCGAGGCGGACCGAGTCGAGCCCGGTGAACGCATCGTTCGTGTTCACGAGCATCGACACGAGGCTGACCCGGTCGCGCGGGCTGGCCTCGAACTCGAAGCTGGCGCTTGCGCCCGGACCGATCGGACCACCACCTCCGGCGAACGCCGACCGTACGCCCGGCGTCTGCGCGTAGGTGTCGACGAACACCGGCAGCGCGGCGTCCTCCGCGATGGCGGCGACGGCGGCCGATGCGGGCTCGCCTCGGCTCCACACGTCGGTCCGACGGTCGTGGATCACCGTGCCGACGGGCGACAGCGGCTGGGCGTCGGTGTGGTTCTCGACGGTGATGCGATACGTGAAGGTCGGACCGCTCGGCTGGTACCCGTGTCCGTCGGCGTCGACGACGCTCGTCGTCGCGACGGCTCCGCCGGCCAGGGTCGCGCCGGCGAGCGCGAGGGCGGCGAGGCGACCCGTGCGCCGGCGACTCCGCCGATCGGTGATGGTGGCGTCGGTGGATGTGTCGACAGTGGCGTCGGCGGACGTGCCGTCGGGGCTCGTGCTCATTCGTGTGTCTCCCTGATGTGTCGCTGCGTTTCAGCGGATGCCGACCGTGGTGTCGGCGACGGGAACCACAGAACCGTCCGAGCCGCGAAACGCTCAACGGCAATGAGCGCAACAGGCCCGAGCCGAAACGAGAACGCGGTCGAGCCGAGGCCTTTCCAGTTTCGAACTCCCGAGACAGGTGGTGCGTGACACCGACCGGCTCGGGTCAGATGCGTTCGAGGGTCTCCAGGAAGAGGTCACGCTCGACTTCGATCGGCAGGCCCGCGCTTCCGACGGTCGATCCGAGTCGGTCGGTGACGACCACGAGCGTCTCGTCACTCTCGATGATGTGAACCTCGGAGGTGACATCGGACCGCAAGGCGACGCGTGGTCCATCGCCGCCCGGATCGGTGATCTCGACACACGGAGAGAGCGGAGCGCAGCCCAACTCGGTGACGACGGAGCTGGGGATCCTCACCTGCCAGACCGAGACGCCCGGTTCGGACCGGATCGCAGTCGCGGTCACGCCCGTCTCGTCGAACCAGTCGCTCGGGGGTCGTTGGTCGAAGGCCGGTGTCCGTGTGACGCGGACGTCGGTGCCGGGAGCCTCGACGCCCGGTTCGAGGACGATCGAGAACCCGTCTGGGCCGTCTTGTCGAACCACCGCTCGCGCCGTCGTGGCGAACTCGATCGACTCGTCGCCGAGGTCCAGACGCCAGCGGCGTGTGGTCCCGTCGTCGCTGATCGGGTCCAGGGACAGTTGTGGCAGTTCGTCGAGCTCCGTCGGCGAGGCTGGAGCACGGTCGGTCGTCCCGTCGCGTCCGCCCACCAGGGCCAGCACTCCGACGACGCCGAGCGCGACCGCGGCGGTCGCGAGCAGTGCCAGAGATGCTCGACCACGTGGTCGGCCCCGTCGTCCCACGGGCTCTGGACTCGGCGCCGGATCGATCTCGAGGGCACCTGTCCTCGACTCGGCGACGTCCACGGGGGAACCGAGTGTCGCTCGGTAGGCGGCTCGCATCGATGCGGCGACGCGCTCACGTTCCTCGTCGGTCATCGTCGTGGTGGCCTCGGTCTGCGCGATGGCGAGACCGAGTACGTCGATCGGATCGGAACGACTCACTCTGAGACCTCCTGGTTCTCGAGCGCGGCGAGCAGCGAGCGGCGACCGCGAGCCAGCAGTGACTCGCATGCCTCGACCGAGATGACGAGTGAGTCGGCGGTCTCGGCGACGGTGCGATCTTCGACGTAGCGGAGCACCATCGCCGCACGCTGCCGCTCGGGGAGTGCGTCGAGCGCTGCGACCACGGCCGCGATGCCCGCGTCGCCGATGGGCACCTCGGATCGTGCCGGCTCGTGGTGCAACCTCTCTCGCCGCCGACGTTCGCGTTCGGCGCGGCGCCAGTGGTCGACGAGCCGCTTCCGCGCGACGTCGATCAGCCAACCCGCTCCGATCTCGTCGCCCCGACCCTCGGCGTGTCTCCGAGCGACCTCGTAGAACACCTCGGCGGTCACGTCCTCGGCGACGTCTCGTCGGCCGCACCGGGCGTAGACGAATGCGAACACGGCGTCGGACTCGCTGCGAAACAGCGTCTCGAGGCGTTCCGCTACGGGGTCCAGCCCGAGCGACGTGAGCGTTGGCCGAGCTGCGCGTCGTACACGCATGCCCCACCATCGTCGCGCCGACGGGCAACCTGTCGCGTCGAGACGAACTCAGATTGTCGCGACAGGTTCTCGTGCGCTCCGACGATGGTGGGTCGAATCCAGAGGAGGGACACCATGACCACATCATCGGGACGGGGCATTTCCCCGCGGCTCGTCGGCGTGCTGTCGACGGCCGCCGTGGTCGTCGCGGCATGCGGAGGTGACGGCTCGGACGGGAGCGGTGGGGGAGCCGAGGAGGACGCCGGATCGGTGACGACAGGCGTGCCGGTGTCCGACGATCTGGTCACCGTGACCATCGGCGAGACAGGCGAGACAGGCGAGACAGCGGCGACCGAATCCACCGCTGGCGACGAGGCCGCACGTGAGCCGGGCGAGGATCGGGCTGAGGAGTCGGCGCCGGAGCCAGCCGTGTGCTCGGTCGATGTGTCCGCCGATCGACGGGCCATCAGTCTTCCGGTGATGGGAGGCATCTGCGTTCGCGTGCCAGACGACGTCCTCGTCTTCACCGAGGGTGACTACGCCCGGTTCTTCCGAGACGGCGACGAGAACGACGTCGTGATCGCACGTGTGTCGGAGTCAGGGCAGAACATCCGGATCGATGGTGTCGACGCGTTCATCGGTGAAGTGGTCGATGCACTCGGTTCGACGGTCACGGCGACGGAGGAGACGACCACCGTCCTCGGCCTCGATCTCGTCCTCCACGAGATTCGAGACGGCGGATCTTCCTCGTTCGCCGGCCTGTTCAGCACGCAGCCCCCCGGCTTCGGAAGCAATGCGCCGTGGTCGCCGTTTCCGGCCGCCGATCTGTACCTGGGGGAAACGGGTGACGCCGCGATCGCCGTCGGCATCGTCGGTCCGTCCGCCGACGGGCTCGCATCGGCCGACGAACTCCTCGGTGTCATCGTCGACGGTCTCGAGTGGACGACGAACGAGGCGACCGAGCCCTCCGCGATCGCTGACACGGTCGAGTTCCTGGAGCCGATCGGCGCGCCGCGCCCGTTCAGCCCAGCGGCGGACCCCGACGGGCCGTCCCCGCTGTCCGATCCTTTCTCACCGGTCGAGCCCGGCGTCTACCAGGTGCCGAACCTCGGCGCTGTCGCAGAGTTGACCGTCGGAGACGACTGGTTCGTGGCGCCCAACTTCCCCGGCATCGTGGTCCTCCTCGAGCCTCCGTTCGAGGGCCCCTCGTTCCGCGACGTCGTGTTCCTTCAGGACACGAACGCGATCATCGGGGTCGACTCGGGCCCGGCGGAGAACACGCCGCCGATCCTGATCGAGGACATCCAGGACTTCATCGCCGACCCGCCACCGAACCTGGACATCTCAGAGGTCGGGACGAGTCCGACGGCTGATGGCAGCGAGGTGCTGTGGTTCGACGTACGGATCGACGCCGCAGCGACCTGCGCGCCGGACGATCCCTGCAGCTATGTGCTCGCCCCGCCGACCCCGGGATCCGGCAAGTTCCTCACGCCGGGGGCCGTCCACCGGGTCTGGTGGGTCGACGGTGGCGAGTTCGGAGCACTCTCGATCGCGGCGTCGGCGTCGGAGGCCGACGCTGCATGGCTCGACGAGCGGGCGACGCCACTCGTCGAGTCGATCGTTCTCGCGACGTCGTCGTGAATCGCTGACGCGAGACAGGCGGTGTCTGACACCGACCGTCTCCCGTCAGATGCGTTCGATGATGATCGCCGGCGCCATGCCGCCACCGGTGCACATCGTGGCGAGGCCGGTCGACAGGTCGCGACGCTCGAGCTCGTCGAGCAGGGTGCCGATGAGGATGGCGCCGGTCGCACCGATCGGGTGACCGAGGGCGATCGCCCCGCCGTTCACGTTGACCTTGTCGCGGTCGACGTCGAGGTCACGCTGGAACTTCTCGGACACCACGGCGAACGCCTCGTTGATCTCGATCAGGTCGATGTCGTCGAGTGTCATGCCGGCCCGGTCGAGGATCTTGCGAGCGGCGGGCACCGGCGCGTTGAGCATGAGTGTCGGGTCGTCGCCGACGGTGGTGGTGGCGACGATGCGGGCGCGCGGAGTGAGTCCGTGGGTGGTGGCGTAGTCCGAGCTCGCCATCAGGATCGCGGCGGATCCGTCGACGACGCCGGAGGAGTTCCCGGCGTGGTGGACGTGCTCGATCTCGAGGTCGGGGAACTTCTGGTTGATCAGCTCGCCGAACGACGGTCCGTCGTCGGGACGGTAGGCGGCGATCTTGGGGAAGCTCGGAGCGAGTTGCGACAGCGTCTCGACGGTGGTGCCGGGACGGGGATACTCCTCGCGATCGAGGGCGACCGATCCGTCGTCGGGATCGAGCACCGGGATCAACGAGCGATCGAAACGGCCCTCGTCGAGAGCGACACCGGCCCGTCGCTGCGACTCAGCGGCGAGCGCGTCGAGTGCCTCCCTGGGGATCTCCTCGAGGCTCGCGATGGCGTCGGCGCACACGCCCTGGTGCGACTGCGGGTGGATCTCCTGGAGGTGCTCGTTGCCGGCACCCATGGGGAGCAAGCCGGGGTGCTTGAGCGACATCATCTCGCACCCGCCGGCGATGACCAGGTGCTCCATGCCGGCCATCACCGAGTTGGCGGCGAAGTTCGTGGCCGTGATGCCCGACCCGCAGAACCGGTCGAGTGTGACGCCGCTCGCCTTCGTGTCGTAGCCGGCGGCGAGTGCCGACATCCGGCCCAGATCGCCACCCTGCTTGCCGGTCTGTGCCGACGTGCCCCACACGACGTCGTCGACGTCAGCGGTGTCGAACTCGTTGCGTTCGACGAGCGCCTCGAGCACCGTCTTACCGAGGTGTTGCGGGTGCAGGTGCGCGAGGGATCCCTTGCCCACCTTGCCGATCCCGCGCGGCGTGCGGACGGCGTCGATGATGAGTGCGTCGGCCATGTCGTGTTTCTCCAATCGAGGTGGTCGGACGAACGGTGTCTGACACCGTGTGTCCGCTTTCCGTGGTCAGCGGAAGCCGACCTGGGGTCGGGGTGTGTAGGGCTCTTCGAGGCGGGCGATCTCGTCGGCGGTGAGCTCGACGTCGACCGCAGCGACGGCGTCATCGAGGTGGTGCGGCTTGGTGGCGCCGATGATCGGCGACGTCACGTACGACTTCGACAGCATCCACGCGAGTGCGACCTGGGCCCGAGACACGTCGCGCTGGTCGGCGACCTCCGCGACGCGCTCGACGATCTCGCGGTCGGTCGGCTGGTACAGCGTCTTGCCGAACTCGTCGGTGTCGGAGCGAGCCGTCTCCTCGTCCCACGGTCGGGTGAGTCGACCTCGCGCCATCGGGCTCCACGGAATGACGCCGACGCCCTGATCGACGCAGAGCGGCATCATCTCGTTCTCCTCTTCGCGGTGGAGGAGGTTGTAGTGGTTCTGCATCGAGACGAACTTCGTCCACCCGTTGACCTCGGCCGTGTACTGCATCTTCGAGAACTGCCATGCCCACATCGACGAGGCGCCGATGTAGCGGACCTTGCCGGACTTCACGACGTCGTGCAGGGCCTCCATCGTCTCGGCCACCGGCGTGGAGTGGTCGAAGCGGTGGATCTGATAGAGGTCGATGTAGTCGGTGCCGAGCCGCCGGAGCGAGTGATCGACCTCGGTCATGATCGCCTTGCGCGACAGACCCATGGCGTTCTGCCCCTGGCGCATCGGACCGAACACCTTGGTGGCGATCACGACCTCGTCGCGGTTCGCCATGTCGGCGAGGGCCCGGCCCACGAACTCCTCGCTCGTGCCCATCGAGTACACGTTGGCGGTGTCGAAGAAGTTGATCCCGGCTCCGAGCGCCTTCTCGATGAACGGTCGCGACGTCGCCTCGTCGAGCGACCACGCGTGTGTGCCCTCGCCGGATTCTCCGTAGCTCATGCATCCGAGGCAGATGCGCGAGACGTCGAGGCCCGTTCTGCCGAGCTTGATGTACTCCACACCCCCAACCTACGAAGCCGATCGCACCGGTCCGCCATCAGGCGACAGCGTGGGTCAGGGACACGCCGTCGCTTCGCCGCACCCATCGCCTGAGCGCGCTGGGTCGGCGTGCGAGTCTGGGACCCATGAGTCGAGCGTTCGTCCTCTCGGGCGGGGCGAGCCACGGGGCCATGCAGGTCGGGATGATGGCGGCGCTCGCCGACGAGGGGGTTCGGCCCGAGATGGTGGCCGGCACCTCGGTCGGGGCGATCAACGCGGCGTGGATCGCCGGGGGTGGGTCGCCCGCCGGACTCGGAGCGATCTGGAGTGACCTGCACCGGCGCGATCTGTTCCCGAACAGCGTCGTGCGTGCCGTCCGCGCGTTTGCCGGACGCGCTCCGTCCTTCTTCCCCGACACCGGCCTTCGCCGCGTGTTGAGCGACCACCTTCCGTTCGATCGGCTCGAGGAAGCCGACCTGCCGATCACCGTCATCGCGACCGACGAAATCACCGGTGACGAGGTGCGACTTCAGCGGGGTCCGGCCGTGGACGCGATCGCGGCGAGCGCGTCGATCCCGGCGCTCCTGCCCCCGGTCGTGCTCGACGGCCGTCGTCTCGTCGACGGCGCGGTGGTCAACAACACACCGATCACCGTCGCGATCGAGGAGGGTGCGACCGAGGTGTGGGTGCTGACCACGGGATTCGGGTGCGCCGTCACCGCGCCGCCGGCGAGGGCCTTCGCGAGCGCGCTGCGAGCGGTCGGTCTGATGGTCGAGCGCCGACTGGTCCTCGAGCTGGCCACCGCCCGGTATCCGGTCCCGGTGCACCTCGTGCCGTCACCGTGCACGGTCGACGTCTCGCCGATCGACTTCTCCCGCAGCGACGAGTTGATCGACATGGGATACGAGACGGTCGCGTCGTGGCTGAGGTCCGGTCGTCCGACCCTGCTCGACGCCGGCGACCCGCACCTCCACCCGTGAACACGCTTTGTGCCTGACCCAAACTGTGTCGCTCAGGTGAAGCCGGTGACCGGTCGGGGTCGGTACAGGTCTTCGAGGCGGACGATCTCGTCGGGGCTGAGGTCGACGTCGAGCGCGGCGACCGCGTCGTCGAGGTGGTGCGGCTTGGTCGCACCGATGATCGGCGCAGTCACCGCTGGGCGCGAGAACAGCCAGGCGAGAGCCACCTGGGCCCGCGCGACTCCTCGCTCGTCCGCGATCGCAGCGACCCGCTCGGCGATCGGACGGTCGGCGTCGCCATAGCGGCGGGCTGCGGATGTGTCGCTCGTCGATCGGTCGGTCGTCTCGTCCCAGTCGCGGGTGAGCAGACCACGAGCGAGCGGGCTGTACGGGATGACGCCGACGCCCTGGTCGAGGCAGAGCGGGATCATCTCCCGCTCCTCTTCTCGGTGGAGGAGGTTGTAGTGGTTCTGCATCGAGACGAACGTCGTCCATCCGTGCATCTCGGCGACGTACTGCGCCTTCGAGAACTGCCAGGCCCACATCGACGACGCCCCGAGGTATCGGACCTTGCCGGCCGTCACCACGTCGTGGAGTGCCTCCATCGTCTCCTCGATCGGCGTCGAGTCGTCCCAACGATGGATCTGGTAGAGGTCGATGTGGTCGGTGCCGAGTCGGCGGAGTGAGTGGTCGACCTCGGTCATCACGGCCTTGCGCGACAACCCCATCGCGTTGCGTCCATCGTGCATCGGGGCGAACAGCTTGGTGGCGATCACGACCTCGGCTCGGTTCGCACGTGACGCGAGCACCCGTCCGACGATCTCCTCGCTCGCACCGGACGAATAGATGTTCGCCGTGTCGAAGAAGTTGATCCCGAGGTCGAGCGCCCGCTCGATGAACGGAACGCTGTCGGACTCCGTGAGCGACCACGGTGGATAGCCGCGACCGGGTTCGCCATAGCTCATGCAGCCGAGGCAGATCCTCGACACGTCGAGACCGGTCGAACCGAGCTTGGTGTACTCCACGCCCGCATCGTCGCAGTGCGCGACTGGCGGTCCGACACCGGACGTCGGGGGCAGGCGACCCTTTGTGCCTGACCCATACTGTCGCTCTGGCCCTCGCCGTCGGCTACACCGTGGGCATGACCGCCAATCAGGTTCTCGAGATCTCCCGCACCTCGCACGGCGAGACCCGCGTCGTCGACGACGAACTCGGCGAGCTCGCCGAGGGGTCGGTGCGGCTGAAGGTCGACCGCTTCTCGATCACGGCGAACACGGTCACGTACGCGAACGCCGGCGACATGCTCGGATACTGGGACTTCTACCCCAGCGGCACCGAGGGATGGGGCCGCACCCCGGCGATGGGCTGGGGCGAGGTGGCCGAGTCGAACCATCCTGACGTCGAGGTCGGCGGTCGCTACTACGGCTGGTACCCGATGGCCCAGTTCGTCGACATGACCGTGTCGGTCACCCCGACCGGCCTGCGCGACGACGGCGACCACCGCGCCGCCCACGCGCCGGTGTACCGCACCCTCGAGGCGCCGGCGGCCGATCCGCTGTTCCCCGACTCGCTCGCCGCCGATGCGGTCGGGGACGTCGAGGACCGTCACGCGCTCGTGCGCGGACTGTTCATGACCGGCTACTTGTCGGCGGCGTTCTTCCAATCCCACGACTGGTACGGCACACCGACCGCTGTGCTGCTCTCCGCGTCGTCGAAGACGGCGATCGGATTCGCCGACGCGGCGCAGCGGCTCGGCGCCTCGCGAGTCGTCGGCGTCACATCGCCCGGCAACGTCGACTTCGTGTCGTCGATCGACGCCTACGACTCGGTCATCACCTACGACCAGGCCCAGGCGGGCGACCACGACATCACGTCGGGGGTCATCGTCGACATGGCCGGCAACCGACCGGTGCTCGCCGCGCTGCACGAGAAGCTCGGCGACTCGATCGGCTACTCGATGATGATCGGCATGACGCACCACGACGTCCCGCAGGTCGAGGTGTCGTCGGGGCCGTCGCCGCAGTTGTTCTTCGCGCCGACGGCGATGTCGGAGATGAGCCAGGCCGGGACCGACACGGCGGCGCTGCAGGCCGACGCGGCGTCGTCGCTCGCTGCGTTCGTCGAGGCGTCGCACGAATGGCTCGAGGTCGATCGTGTGGCGGGCGCCGAGGCAGCCGCCGAGACGTGGGAGGCGGTGCACGGCGGGACCCTTCCGCCGAACATCGGCCGCATCGTGTCGATGCACTCGTGACGGTGGGGGAGTGGACGTGACCACTGCGACCGAAACGACGACCGACTGGCTCGACCTCACCGGACGGGCGGGCCGAGCGGCGCACGATGTCGTCGGGTGGTTGATGTGGGACCAGCCCGCCATCGATCGGTACGCCGCTCTCGGCGTGCCGAACGGCGTCGGATGGATCGTGGCGTGGCGCATGGCGGCACTCGGTCGGGTCACACCGGCGGCGGCTGCGGCCACGGGGTACTCGATCCATCCCGACGTGATCGCGATGGTGCTCGCGGCGTACCGAGACGTGACCGACGAGGACGCGATCCGCGTCGTGCGGGACGAGTCGGCCGTCGCCGGACTCGCCGACATCGCTCCGGGTCTCGGTGAGGCGATGGCGCCGCTCGCCGACGACCTGTGGCGGGGAGTCGACTCGGTGCACTTCGGTGCTCGTCCGCTGTTCGCCGCGTTTCGGGCCGAGCCTCGCCCGGGCCCCGATCAGCCGGTGCTGTCGGCGTGGCGGGCGGCG
>JBCDAK010000131.1:0-13000 GCA_039185545.1 Actinomycetota bacterium | reverse complement strand
GAGTTGTGGGAGAACGGCCGCCGTGGAGAACCACGTCGACATCGACAGCACGAGCGCGACGGCCAGCAACGACAGCTCGCGCCACTTGCGCCCTGCGCGTCGCCGAGCGGCGATCTCCGTCGTCATCGTGACCTCGAACACATCGTCACGACGGACGATTCCGGGGTGGCTGCCCCCGGACCGACGTTTAGACATCGTTCCCCGAGATCACACCGCGGTCGACCCGTCACGTCGATCTGTCACATCGATCCGCGCGTTCCGGAGCGGGCCCGGCGAGCGACGGTGGTAGACCGACGTCCGTGAGGCCGATCGAACTCCGTTCTGACAACAGCGCAGGCGTCCCCGACCAGATTCTCGACGCGCTCCACTCCGCGAACGCCGGCTCGGCGCTGGCCTACGGCGCCGACGAGGTCACCGCTCGCCTCGAGGCGAGGGTTCGCGAGGTCTTCGAACACCCCACGGCGCGGGTCTTCCCGGTCACCAGCGGCACGGCCGGCAACGCACTCGGCCTCAGCTCGCTCAGCCCTCCGTGGGGGGCCGTCATGTGCCACGAGACCGCGCACATCCTCAACGCCGAGGCGAACGCCACGTCGCTGCTCAGCTCCGGGGCGCAGATGATCGGTCTCGCCGGCGACGATCACCAGATCGCCGTCGACTCCTTGCGCGCCGCCCTCGACGGCGCCGGGTGGGGCGATCCGCACCACACACAACCGGCGGTGCTGTCGTTCACCCAGCCCACCGACATGGGCACCGTGTACCCGATCGAGGTCATCTCGGAGCTCTGCTCCGTCGCTCGGGCGAGGGGTCTTCGTGCTCACCTCGACGGGGCACGCCTCGCGAACGCGATCTCCTCGCTCGGCTGTGCCCCGGCCGACCTCACGTGGCGAGCCGGCATCGACGTGTTCACACTCGGGGCCACGAAGAACGGCGCGATGTCGGCGGAGGCGATCGTGTCGTTCGACGACGGCGCCTCGAAGGAACTCGTGTACCGGACCAAGCGGTCGGGTCACGTCACCTCGAAGATGCGGTTCCAGTCCGCACAGATCGAGGCATACCTCACCGACGGTCTGTGGCTCCGCCTGGCGGCGAACTCGAACGAAATGATGCGTCGCCTCTCCGACGGCCTCAGCGCCCTCGACGTCGAGGTGGCCAACCGCGTCGACGCCAACATGGCGTTCCTCCGCCTCCCCGACGAGGTGATCGAACGGCTCGAAGCGGATGACCTGCTCTTCTACCGCATCGCCCCGGGCGTGATCCGTTTCGTCACCTCGTGGCAGACGACGGTCGACGACGTCGACACCGCCCTCGAGCGGATCTCGAACGCCCTGGACCACGAGACCGCGAAACCGACGCGAGCCGCCGACCCGGTTCCCGCCGCTGGCCGCTGATCAGGCGGGTCGGGCGAGTGGCGCCGGGCCCGCGTCACCGAGGGCCGAGCGAGATGCGTCGCCGTCGGCCACGACAGCGATCGCTCCGTTGACCGAGCGTGCGTCCCGACCCAGGAGGAACGCCGCGACGTCGGCGATCTCGCCGACATCGGGACACGCGGTGGGCGCCACGCCGTTGACCCGGAGCCCACGGGTGCTGCCGATGTCGAGCGCGAGCGAGCGGACCACGTTGCGCACCCCGTCGGAGGCGGCGGCCGCGGCGCCGATCGCACGATCGGTCCCCGACGAGCTGGCGCTCACGACGACCGCGCTTCCACCACTCCGGGCGAGCGCCGGCTGTGCGCCCAGGATGAGCTGATGACATGCGATCAACTGGTCGGCGAAGGCGCGCCGCCACGACTCGAGACCGAGGTCGCCGTCGGACCACAACCGGTCGTTCCCGACGTGGGTGACCAGGCCGTCGATCGAGCCGTGGCGATCGGACACCTCGGCGAGGACACCCGCGCAGATCGTGGGCGAGGTGAGGTCGGCGACGAGGAACGAACAGCGATCGTCATCGACCGAACGCGTCAGTTCGACGAGAGGTTCCGAGTCCTGGCCGACCACGACGACCCGGTGCCCGTCCGCGTGAAGGCGACGGGCGATCGATGCGCCGATCCGTGAATCGGCGCCGGTGATGATCGTGGTCGGCACGTGGTCCCCTCGCCGTCGGCGGTTGCGTGGGCGATGACTACCCAGTGTGGTCGAATCTGATTCGTCGCGCGGCGCGAGACGCGTGACGAAGCACGAATCGATCCGCTCCCCGCCTGGACCGCGCACCGGGCGAGGACCCGGTTAGGGTCCACCCATGGCGCTGCCGAAGGTCTGCGGGATCGAGACCGAGTACGGCATTCTCGTCCGCAACGGCGAGAACAACCCGGTGTCCGCCTCGTCGATGCTGATCAACGCGTACCTCGCGGCGACGCAGCGTGAGCGAGGTCGTATCGGCTGGGACTTCGAGGACGAGTCACCCGCCAACGATGCCCGCGGGTTCACACTCGACGAGTCGATGCCTCCCGAGGTCGAGACCACGCTGGTCAACGCGGTGCTCACGAACGGCGCTCGGTTCTACGTCGACCACGCCCATCCCGAGATCTCCATCCCCGAGGTCCGCACCGCGCGCGAAGCGGTCGTGTGGGATCGAGCTGCCGACCTCATCGTGCGCCGGGCGATGGACGCCGCTCGCACACTCCTCGACGACGGCGCCGAGATCGTCGTCCACAAGAACAACTCCGACGGCAAGGGCAACAGTTACGGCTGCCACGAGAACTACCTGATCGCCCGCGAGGTCCCGTTCGGCCGCCTCAGCTCGCAGATCACCCCCCACTTCGTCACCCGCCAGATCTTCTGCGGTGCCGGCAAGGTCGGATGCGAACTCCCGGGACGTCCCCACGACGAGGTGGGGTTCCAGCTCAGCCAGCGGGCCGACTTCTTCGAGGAGGAGATCGGCCTCGAAACCACGCTCAAGAGACCGATCGTCAACACCCGCGACGAGCCGCACGCCGACCCGCAGAAGTACCGGCGGCTCCACGTCATCGTGGGCGACGCCAACATGAGCGAGGTCGCCACGTATCTGAAGGTCGGCACCACCTCGATCGTGCTGTCGATGATCGAGGACGACGAGCTCGGCGACGACCTGCTGCTCGGTCATCCCGTGGCGGCGATCCGACAGGTCAGCCACGACCCGAGCCTGCGCCAGACGATCATGCTGCGCGACGGGTCGCGTGCGACGGCGCTCGAGATCCAGTGGGGGCTCTTCGAGCGGGCGCGCAAGTACGAGCAGACCCATGGGCTCGAGTGCGTTGACGCCGAGATCGGGGCCGACGTGATGAGCCGTTGGGAGTCCGTCCTGACCGGCCTCGAGAGCGACCCCGACTCGGTCGCCGACCAGGTCGACTGGGTCGCGAAGCGCCGCCTCGTCGACGGATACGCCCGCCGCCACGACATCCCTCGCGGCGACGCTCGGCTCAAAGCGATCGACCTGCAGTACCACGACATGCGGCCGGGCAAGTGTCTCGCCGATCGCGCCGGACTCTCCACACTCGTCGAGCCGTCCGAGGCCGAACGGGCCATGACCACACCGCCCGAGTCGACGCGGGCCTACTTCCGCGGCCGCTGCCTCGAGAAGTTCCCGTCCGACATCGTCGCCGCGAACTGGGACTCGCTCGTCTTCGACATCGGACGCGACCCACTCCGACGAGTGCCCATGATGGAGCCGTTGCGCGGGACCGCCGGCCACGTTGGTACGTTGATCGACGAGAGCGACACGGCTCGGGAGCTGCTCGAACGCCTGGGCGAATGACCCGGACGGGCGACTCGATCCCGGCCCACGACGCACCCCCACAGGAGGACCGATGGCAGAGCGACAGCACAAGTCCAAGGTCGATCGCACCGACGAGCGCGACGACGTCCCGGTCGACGACGCACCGGCCGTCACCGAATCCGGCGACAAGCTGAAAGCCGAACTCGACGACCTGCTCGACGAGATCGACGAAGTTCTCGAAACCAACGCCGAGGACTTCGTCAAGTCGTACGTCCAGAAGGGCGGGCAGTAGACGGTGTCGATGCCGTTCTTCGAGCCCTCCGACGACCCGGGCTCGAACTTCCCGGAACTGCTGAGACGACTCGGTCTCACTGATCCGGTGTCACCGGCGACGGCCGGCGACGCATCGTCGGCACTGTCGGTTCCGCACGCGACGACCTGCGTCGCGCTGCGCTACGACGGAGGGGTCGTCATGGCGGGGGACCGACGCGCCACCTCGGGCAACATCATCTCGCACCGCACCATGGAGAAGGTCGTCCCCGCCGACCGTCACTCGGGTGTGGCCATCGCCGGCGCCGCCGGCGCCGCCATGGAGATGGTCCGACTGTTCCAGTTGCAGCTCGAGCACTACGAGAAGGTCGAGGGTTCGTCGCTGAGCCTCGAGGGCAAGGCGAACCAGCTGTCGATGATGGTGCGAGGCAATTTGCAGCAGGCGATGATGGGGATGGTCGTCGTGCCGATCTTCGCCGGCTACGACCGTCGCCGGGAGATCGGTCGCCTGTGGGACTTCGACGCCACCGGGGGCCGCTACGAGGAGAAGGACTTCGTCGCGACCGGGTCGGGCAGCCTGCACGCCGGCACCGTGATCAAGGTCGGCTTTCGCGCAGCACTCTCGCGTGACGAGGCGATCGACCTGGCGCTGCGATCCCTGTGGGAAGCGGCCGACGCCGACTCGGCCACCGGCGGACCCGATCTCCGTCGTGGCATCTTCCCGGTCGTGGCGTCGATCGACGCCGACGGGTGGACCCAGCTCGACGATGACGAACTCTCCGGTCGCTACACCCGGATCATCGATGGTCTCGCCGACGCGGCCGCACCCGAACCCGCCACGGCCGACTCGGGAGGTGACGCGTCATGAGCATGCCGTTCTACGTCGCCCCCGAACAGATGATGAAGGACCGCGCCGACTACGCGCGGAAGGGCATCGCCCGGGGCCGCGCTCTGGTCGCACTGCGGTACTCACACGGGGTCGCGATCGTGGCGGAGAACGCCTCGGAGACACTCCGCAAGGTGTCCGAGATCTACGACCGCATCGCGTTCGCCGGGGTCGGCAAGTACAACGAGTTCGACCAGCTCCGCGTCGCTGGTGTCCGCGCCGCCGACCTCAAGGGGTTCCAGTACTCCCGCGACGACGTCGATGCGCGCAGCCTGGCCAACAGCTACGCGCAGATGCTGGGCAACATCTTCACCCACGAGATGAAGCCGATGGAGGTCGAGATCCTCGTCGCCGAGGTCGGTCACGAACCGGCGGGCGACCAGATGTTCCACATCCTCTACGACGGCACGGTCGTCGACGAGCGCGACTACGCCGCCATCGGGGGCGACGCCGAGGCGATCCGTTCCCGTCTCGCCGAGGGGTGGAGTGAGGGGCTCGATCTCGCGGCCGCGGTGCAGCTCGGTCTGTCCGTGCTGGCCGGCGACGATCGCGAGATCTCGCCCGGTGACCTCGAGGTGGCGGAGCTGTCGCGAGGCAACGGCCGACGCTGCTTCCAGCGGGTCGACGCCGCCACCGTCCTCGCCTGACCAGTCGGGTGGTGCCAGGCACTCCTCGACATCGGCGTACGATCCGGGCGTGAGGTCGATCGATCTCAACGCCGACCTGGGCGAGTCGTACGGCGTGTGGAGACTCGGCGACGACGAGGCGCTCCTCGACATCGTGACGAGCGCGAACGTGGCCTGCGGGTTCCACGCCGGAGATCCCTCGACGATCCGTCGTACCTGCGAGTCGGCCGTGGAACGTGGCGTGGCGATCGGCGCGCAGGTCTCCTATCCCGATCTGCTCGGCTTCGGCCGGCGCCACCTGGCGATGAGCCCGATCGACCTGCGTGACGCCGTGATCCAGCAGATCGGCACCCTCGAGGCCTTCGCCCGCGTGGCCGGAGGAGCGGTCACCCACCTCAAGCCGCACGGCGCGCTCTATCACACGGTCATCGCCGACTCCGACGCTGCCGCAGCCGTCGTCCAGGCCACCGTCGAGGCCGCCCCGTCGCTCACGATGCTCGGAGCACCCGGATCGGCGTTGCTCGCTGCCGCCCGAGCCGCCTCGCTCCCGGTCGCGGAAGAGGCGTTCGCCGATCGTGCCTACCTCGCCGACGGACGGCTCGTCGGCCGCGATCGTCCCGGCGCCGTGCTCCACGACGCTGACGTGATCGCGGCCCGCGTCGTCGAGATGGTCGTCGAGGGCCGGGTCGCCTCGGTCGACGGCGGCACCGTCGAGGTACGACCCGAGTCGGTCTGCGTTCACGGCGACACGGCCGACGCCGTGGCGATCGCCGGCCGGATCCGTGACGAACTCGACCGCGCCGGGGTCGAGGTTCGCCCGTTCGCCCCGTCGACGTGACGAGGCAGCCACCGTGAGGATCGAACGCCTCGGCCGAGACGCCATCAGAGTGAGCGACCTGGTCGATCCTGCGGGATGGACCAACCTGCTCCGGCCCACCATCGCCGAGTCGGCCCACGATGTCGTCCCGGGCGAGTCGGACGTGGTCGTGATCGCACGCCCGGGCCGCCTCGACGACGTCGCCGCGCTCGTCGCCGACCTCCCATCGGACCGGGTCGCCGCCGCCGGCCACGGCGGGACCGGGCCCGAGGTGGCCGACGTGACGATCCCGGTCGAGATGGACGGACCCGACCTCGGCGAGGTGGCGGAACGGACCGGACTGACCACCGACGACGTCGTGCGACGAATCCTCGGCGTTCCGCTCCGCGTCGCGTTCTGCGGGTTCAGTCCCGGCTTCGCGTACCTCACCGGACTCCCGGACGAACTGCACGTCGCGCGCCGCGCCTCACCTCGCCGCACGGTCCCCGCCGGCTCGCTCGCGATCGCCGCCGGCTACGCCGCCGTGTACCCGAGCCCGTCGCCGGGCGGATGGCACCTCCTGGGCTCGACCGACGTCGTCGTGTGGGACGTCGACCGCGACCCACCCGCCCTCCTGGCCCCCGGCACCATCGTCCGCTTCACCACACGATGACTCGACCGGCCGTCCGTCTCACGTCGATCGGCTTCGGCACGACGCTCCAAGACCGTGGCCGCCCCGGCTATGCGCATCTCGGCGTTCCGCGCGGCGGGCCGGCCGACCGGTCGTCGGCGGCGCTGGCCAACCGACTGGTCGGCAACGCGCCCGGCACAACGGTGATCGAGACGTTGGGAGGCCTGGCGGTCACCTCGACAACGCCGGCGACCCTCGCCACGCCGGAGACGGGAAGGATCACCCTGTCGGCGGGCGATCGTCTCCGCGTCGGGCCCGGACCCGGCCGTCGCTGGACGCACCTCGCGGTGCGGGGAGGTTTCGTCACCGAGTCGGTGCTCGGGTCGATGGGCCACGACCTCCTCGCCGGGCTCGGGCCGCCGCGACTCGTCGAGGGGGCAGAGCTCCTGATCGGCGTCGACCCGGGAACGGACCTTCCGACCGACTTCGCACCGCTGCGGGCGGCGGCGGACGAACCGATCGGCCTCTGGCACCCGTCGGGCGACGATCTCCGGCTCGTTGCGGACGTCCCGCTCGGCCCGTGGACCGTGACCGACGACGTCAGCCGAGTGGGGATCCGACTCCGTCGGCCGTCTCCCTCGTCGGTGATCAGAACCGACGGCGTCGCGAGTCGGGTCGGTTCCGACGGTCGGTCTCGACCGAGCGGCGGGCTCGTGCTCGGCGCAGTGCAACTCACCCCGTCGGGTGAAGCCATCGTGATGCTCGCCGACCACCCGACGACCGGCGGCTACCCGCTCATCGGCGTGACCGATCCCGACGATCTCGATCGGGTGGCGCAGACACCCGTCGGGTCGCGGATCCGGTTTCGTCGCATCGATCCGACGTCGCTCGTCCCGGAGCGGTCGGGGTCGGGCTAGCGTGCCCTCGTGGACCGACGGATCTACGGTCTCGAGAACGAGTACGGCGTCACCTGCACCCTGCGCGGGCAACGCCGTCTGAGTCCCGACGAGGTCGCGCGCTACCTCTTCCGGCGTGTCGTGTCGTGGGGTCGCAGCTCCAACGTGTTCCTCCAGAACGGTGCGCGGCTGTACCTCGACGTGGGCTCCCATCCCGAGTACGCCACCCCCGAGTGCGACTCCATCTACGACCTCGTCGTGCACGACAAGGCAGGGGAGCGAATCCTCGAGCAGCTCGTCGAGTCGGCCGAGCAACGGCTGATCGAAGAGTCGATCCGGGGCACGATCTATCTGTTCAAGAACAACACCGACTCGGCCGGCAACTCCTACGGCTGCCACGAGAACTACCTCACCCGACGCGACGACGACCTCGGGTCGTACGCCGAGGTGCTCATCCCGTTCCTCGTCAGCCGCCAGATCTACACCGGTGCCGGCAAGGTGCTGCAGACGGCCCGCGGCGCCACGTTCTCGATCGCTCAGCGTGCGGAGCACATCTGGGAGGGCGTGTCGTCGGCGACCACGCGGAGCCGTCCGATCATCAACACACGCGACGAACCGCACGCAGACGCCGAGCGGTACCGCCGCCTGCACGTCATCGTGGGCGACTCCAACATGAGCGAGTACACGGCGTTCGTGAAGGTGGGCGCCGCCGCCTGCATGCTGCGAATGCTCGAGGACCCGAGCGTCGTGCTGCGCGACATGACCCTCGAGAACCCCATCCGAGCGATCCGTGAGATCAGCCACGACATCACCTGCCGACGCAAGGTGCGCCTGGCCAACGGTCGCGAGGTCTCGGCGCTCGACATCCAGCGCGAGTACCTCGACCGGGCACTTCGCTACGCCGACTCGCACGGGTTCCCGCCGCTCGAACAGCGGGCACTCGAGATGTGGGAGCACTGCATCACGACCATCGAGAACGACCCGCTGAAACTCGATCGCGAGGTCGATTGGGTCATCAAGTACCACCTGCTCGAAGCGTTCCGCGAGCGCCACGACCTACCGCTCGGACACGCCCGGGTGCAGCTGCTCGATCTGCAGTACCACGACGTGTCGCGCACCCGCAGCCCGTTCTACAAGCTGCAGGACCGCGGGATGATCGAGCGGATCTGTACCGACGACGACATCGAGACCGCCATCGATCAGCCGCCGCAGACCACGCGTGCACGACTCCGGGGCGAGTTCGTCCGCCGAGCGAAGGAGCGCAAGCGCGACTACACGGTCGACTGGGTGCACCTGAAGCTGAACGACCAGGCCCAGCGCACCGTGCTCTGCAAAGACCCGTTCCGCAGCCGCGATGAACGCGTCGAGCGTCTCATCGAGACCCTCTGAACGCCGGCGAGCGTCACGTCGGCGGCCGAGAGCGCACCCCGAAGGCGGCGCGTGCCGTTGATCACGGGTCGACCGTCAGTACGGTGGCGCGCCGATGACGACGTCGATGCCACCGCCGACACCCGGCGGCGCGTTCCCGGCTCCGGTGATGACCGAAGGCGGCGGATCGGGTGACGACGGCGGCGGACCCGGCGACGGTGTCGACGAACCCGACGACGACGAGATCGGCGCAGGAGCCCGAGCGTTCGTCGATTGGATCGTCGTGGTGGCGGTCGCCCTCACGGTCGCTTTCCTCGTGCGGGCGTTCGTCCTCGCTCACTTCGTGGTCGAGGGGTCGTCGATGGACTCCACTCTCGCCACCGGCGACCGAGTGTTCGTCAACAAACTCTCGTACCGACTGCACGAGCCGCGGCGCGGTGACGTCGTGGTCCTGCACCAGATCAGCGGCGCCTCCGAGCGGGACCTCATCAAGCGGGTCATCGGACTGCCGGGCGAGTACGTGTTCGGCGACGACACTTGCGCCGTCTACATCGACGACGACGACAGCCTCACCGACCCAGGTGACGTCACGCCGGCGCGCCAGCTCACCGAGCCGTACCTCGATCCCGCCGTCATCGGCGTGACGCCGCCGTACGCGGTGTGCGAGTTCCAGTCACCTCGTGTCGAGGAGGGCGAGGTGTTCGTGCTCGGCGACAATCGCCGCGGCTCGCAGGACTCGCGTCAGCTCGGCCCGATCTCCGAGGACGACCTGGTCGGTCGTGCGTTCGTCGTGTTCTGGCCGCGGAGCAGCTGGCAGTGGCTCTGAGGTGACCGCGCTGAGCGTCAGCCCGCCTCTCGGCTGACCACGTCCATCATCGTGTCGACGTGGTCGCTGTAGACGGCGTCGACACCCATGCGAACCGCCGCCTCGAGTTGATGCTCGTGTTGCAGGTCCCAGGCGAACGCGTGGACGTCGAATCGGTGGAACAGCACGACCAGACCACCGGTCCAGTCGTCCTGACGGAAGTTGACGGCGTCGATGCCGCGGTCGGCCAACACGGCGGCATGTTGCTCGGGGCCCGAGGGCAGCCGACCGAGTCGCGTGGAGTGTACGAGTCGGACGTCCGGCCAGTCGGCGCGTCGGGCGGAGATCCGGTCGAGATCGGGGTCACACAACCACGTCCGGCGCCCCAGGTCGTCGCCGAACGCCCGGACCACATCGACCACGGCCTGTCCGGCGCCGGGGTCCTTCAGGTCGAGCGACAGCGCGAAGTCGCCGCCGCACTCGGCGAGCAGCTCCTCGAACGACGGGATGTGATCGGGCAGCTCCGCACGGCGGAACTGCGACAGGGGACGCTTGCGAAAGCCGGTCCGGACGATGCCGTCGTGGTCGAGAACCGCGACTCCGTCGGAGGTGAGCCACACGTCACTCTCGAGGCCGGTGGCGCCCAACCGGAGCGCCAACGAGAACGCCTCGAGCGTGTTCTCGGGTGCATGTGCCCGTGCTCCGCGGTGCGCGAACGCGAGGGGTGGGTCGATCCGTGACGGAAGCCGCTGTTGCACTCGGGGCGATCTTGGCACGGCCGTAGACTCGGCCGCGTGTTCAACCTGCAGGGCAGCGAGATCATCTTCATCTTGCTGCTCGCGCTCGTGATTCTCGGTCCCGAGAAGCTGCCCGGCGCGATCCGCCGGTTCACTCGCACGTACGCCGAACTGCGAAAGATGGGCACCGGATTCCAGAACGAGTTGAAGTCGGCGCTCGACGAGCCGATGCGCGAGGTCCGCGAGACGGCCGACCTCCTTCGCGACACGGCGGATCCCGCGAAGATCGCCGCCGACGCGGAGGCAGAGGCCGAGAAGCAGGCCGCCGACGAGAAGAAGGCGAGAGCTGAGCAGGCGACGACCGACGCCGACGAGACGGCGTCCGAGAACACGGTCGGGGGTCCGGCCGGAGCCGAGTCCCAGAACGGCGTTCACGCATCGCACAACGGATCGGCTCCGAACGGAACGGCACCACCGTCCGCTTCGCTCCCGGCGCCCGATGCCGCGGCCGCTGCCTCCGATCTCGCCCCGCCCGACCGGTTCGCCGATCCGGTCGACGAGATCGCCCCGCCGTCTCCGCTTCCTGCGCCCGACCCGGGTGACGCCGACTCCCGCACTGCATGACCGCCACCGACGACCCCCGCACGGGAGCAGAAGGTGTCCCCGACGACACGATGACGCTCACCGAGCACCTCGCCGAGCTGCGGGTGCGGATCATCCGTGCCGGCCTCGCCGTGGCGATCGGCATGGTGCTCATCATCGCCTTCTACGAGCAGGTCCTCGAGTTCCTGGTCCAGCCGTACGTCGATCTGTGCACGTCGAAGCCCGAGGACTTCTGCCCTCCCGATGACGAACTCCTCAACGCGATCACGGCCACCGAGGGATTCTCCACCCGCATCCGCGTCGGCATGTACGGGGGTCTCATCCTCGCCCTGCCGGTGATCCTGTGGCAGATCTGGCGCTTCGTCGTGCCCGCCCTCGAGGCGAAGGAGAAGAAGTACGCCATTCCGTTCGTGCTGTCGTCGGTGACCCTGTTCGCCTCCGGTGGAGTGCTCGCCTACTTCACCGTCGAGCGGGCGCTCGACTTCCTCATCTCGTGGGCGACCGACGGCGTCAACCCCGTGTTCAGCGTCAGCAGCTACGTCGAGCTCGTCGGGTTGATGATCTTCGCGTTCGGTGTCGGTTTCCTCCTGCCGGTCCTCCTCGTCTTCCTGCAGCTCGTCGACGTCGTCACCGCTCGTGCTCTTCTCCGCGGCTGGCGGTACGCCATCGTCGGAATCTTCTGCCTCGCCGCGGTCATCACGCCGTCGGGTGATCCGGTCACTCTGTTGCTGCTGGCAGGCCCGATGATCGCTCTCTACTTCGTGGCGGTGCTCATCGGATGGATCGTGATGCGCCGTCGCAACCGAGTGGCGTGACCGCCACTCCGACCGACATCGGCGGGTCCGACGGCGCGCCGGGCACCGTCACGCCCGATCGGTTCCAGCTCGACGCGTTCGCGGCGATCGACGACGGTCACCACGTCGTCGTGGCGGCGCCCACCGGCAGTGGGAAGACGCTCGTCGCCGAGTACGGCATCGACCGCATGCTCGATTCGGGCCGCCGCAGCTTCTACACGACACCGGTCAAAGCGCTGTCGAATCAGAAGTACCGCGACCTCTGCCGGATCCACGGTTCGGCGCGGGTGGGCCTGCTCACCGGCGACAACTCGATCAACGCCGACGCCGACGTGGTCGTCATGACGACCGAAGTGCTGCGCAACATGCTGTACACCGGCAGGCCCCTCGACGACCTCGGGCTCGTCGTGCTCGACGAGGTCCACTTCCTCCAGGACACGTACCGGGGCCCCGTGTGGGAGGAGGTCATCGTCCACCTGCCCGACTCGGTCCAACTCGTGTGTCTCTCGGCGACCGTCTCGAACGTGCGTGACCTGACCGACTGGATGACCGACATCCGCGGCACCACCGACGCTGTCGTCGAGAGCACGCGACCGGTCCCGCTCCAGAGCCGGTACTTCGTCGCCGACCGCACCGAGCACCGGCTCCATCTGATGCCGGTCTTCGTCGGCGGCGGTCCGAACCGCAAGGCGATCAACCTCGACGAGTCGGCGATCCGCCGGCCGCGTGCGGGCGGTCGGGGCGCTGATCGCGGCGACCACCGCCGGTCGCGACGCGGGAACCAGCGGAACTCCAAGTCGACCACCGGGACGCGACGCCTCGCGACCCCGGGCCGCGTCGAGACGGACGAACGCCTCGACGACGAGGGGCTCCTGCCCTCGATCTACTTCATCTTCAG
>JBCDAK010000130.1:0-13008 GCA_039185545.1 Actinomycetota bacterium | reverse complement strand
GTCCGCCTGCGCCCGGGCCAGATCCGGACACTGTCCGCCTGCGCCCGGGCCAGATCCGGACACTGTCCGCCTGCGCCCGGGCCAGATCGGGACACCTGACCCGGGCGCGGTCGATCTCGCTCGGGCTCAGGAGTCCGGGCTGGCGGGAGAACCCGGCGACTGCGGGCTCGGCGGCGACACCGGCGAGATCGGTGACTCCGGCTCGGGAGCTGGAGCGACCGGACTGTCCGGCGACTCCGGCTCGGGAGCTGGAGCGACGGGACTCTCCGGCGACTCCGGCTCGGGTGTCGGAGCGACGGGACTCTCCGGCGACTCCGGCTCGGGTGCGGGTGCTGCCGGAACCGACGTCACCGGACTGTCCGGCGACTCCGGCTCGGGGACCGAGACGTCGGGCGTGTCGGGCGAGTCCGGACTCGCCGGCGACTCGGGGTCGGGAACCGACGTGTCCGGGCTCTCCGGGCTCTCCGGAGTCGGCGGGCTCGCCGGCGATTCCGGCTCCGTCGGCGACGAGTCGTCCGGCGGGCTCTGGGGGCTCGACGGCGACTCGGGCTCGTCGACGACGGTCGTCACGTCGATCTGATCGGGGACCTCGGGGGAATCGTCGGACGGATTCGCGAGTGCGAATCCGCCGAAACCTGCGCCGATCGCCGTGCCGGTCGCGACGGCGAGACGCCAGTTGATTCGAGTCGGCTTCATGTCATGTCTCCTCGGTGTCGTGGGTGAGAACGAGGGTCATCCTGATCGCGAGCGGTGAGAGCTCGATGACAGTCCGATGAGGGTTCTCTCATCCCCGCGATCGGCGTGCGACGAGCGCCTCGGCGGCGGTCACCAGCGCCTCGACGTCGTCACGCCATCCGGCCGACTGGGATCGAAAGGGCCCGGTGGCGAGCCCGACGACGGCCGCGGCGATGCGACGGTCGAGATCGGCCGCGTCGAACCGCCTCGCCGACCCCGACCGGAGGACGTCGACGTATCCGTCTGCGATCGCCCGATGCCGCGGGTTCGTGACGGCCCGATACACGAGGCGACCGATGAGGTTGGCGCGGTCGTCGGCCGGATCGCCCGGTCCTGCGTCGTCGACGTCGAGCACTCCGACGATCCGCCGGTCGTCGATCACGAGTTGTGCCTCGTGAAGATCGCCGTGCACCGTCGAGGTCGGACCGTCGGCGCCCGCCGCACCGACGAAGACGTCGGCGAGCGCGTTCAGCCGATCCGAGGCTGGATGGACGGCGGCCAACATCCGTGCGTGCAACGCGCCGTCGCGGAGGAGATCGGGTGCGGGTCGTGCCCCACCACCCACGTCGACCGGTGCCATCACGTCGGCGAGTCCGTCGAACTCGGCGACGTCGGGGAAGTCGGCGCTGCGATGCCCCTTGACCAGGTCGCGCAACGTCGGCCCGGCGAGTTCGTCGAGGACGAGGATCCCGAGGTCCGATCCGCCCGATCGAACCGCTGCGGCCGGCACGCCGGAGTCACGCAACGCCCGGTGCCGGGCCACCAGAGCATCGGCGGCCTCGGCTCGCACCCCTTTCAGGTAGGAGCGCTCGACCGGTGCACCGGTGGAATCGGCGACGGGTGGATGATCAGCGCGCACGACGACGCGATCGGTCGGTCGATACGCGAGCACCGTCAGGCGCACCTGACTCGACTCCTCGACGCCGAGCAGACGGGCGGCTGCGGTCGGCGTGACGGCGTCGGCGAGCCCCGCCACGTGCGGGTCGAACGGCCACTTCCACACCGCCGCGCGCAGCTCGTCGTCGCCGAGGGGCGCCACGACCTCGACGGCCCCCGGGTAGTCACCGTGGATCGTCGAGGCGGCGACGATCGTGTCGACCGACCGCCGGCCGGTCGCGTCGAGCACGACGACCTCGTACCGGACGAGGACATCCGAACCCGGCCGGTACTGGACCGCAACCGGCCGAGCCGAGACGACCGATCCGCCCGTCGCCTCGACGGGCGGACGAAGCACGTCGGCGGCATCGGGACCGACGAGATGCCGCGCCGCGGGAAGTGCCGGATCGACCAGGCGCAGTGCGGCGTTCCCGAGCCCACTCACGGCCGAAGGCGGTACCCCGCGCCGCGCACGGTCTCGATCACGTCGGGCGGAAGCTTGTTGCGCAGATACCTCACGTAGACGTCGACGACGTTCGAGTTCGGATCGAAGTCGTATCCCCATGCACCCGACAGGAGCTGCGCCCGGGTCATCACCTGGCCCGGATGACGCATCAGCGTCTCCAGCAGTGAGAACTCGCGAGAGGTCAGCTCGACCGACTGCGATCCGGCGATGACGCGCCGCTCTCGCAGGTCGAGACGAAGCCCCGCGGCCTCGAGGATCCCTGCGCCGAGCGCAGGATCGGACTCGGGCGAGGTGTCACGAAGACGCAACCGGATGCGTGCGAGGAGTTCCTCGAAGCGGAACGGCTTGGGGACGTGATCGTCGGCACCACCCTCGAGCGTCGCCACGGTGTCGTCGACTCCGGTGCGCGCCGTGAGCACGACGATCGGAAGCCGATCGCCGCGTCCACGCACCTGACGGATCACCTCGTGACCATCGGCGCCGGGGAGGCCGAGATCGAGGACCATGAGGTCGAACGAGTCGTCACGCGCCAGCGCGATCGCGTCACGACCGTTGCCGACTGCGACCGTCGTGTAGCCCGCGTCACGGAGCCCCTTCTCCACGAACGCGACGATCCGTTCCTCGTCCTCGGCGATCAGGATCCGGGTCACGAGACCACCACGACGGGAAGACGGATCTCGAACTCCGAGCCGCGGTCGCGTCCCGGCGCAGCACGCACGCTCCCCCCGTGAGCGACGGCGATGGCGTCGACGATGGACAAGCCCAGACCGCTGCCGCCTTCGGCGCGGCTCGCGACCGATCGCACGTGGCGTTCGAAGAGTCGGTCGGCCACCTCGGGATCGATGCCCGTTCCGGTGTCACGAACGGCGAGACGCACCTCGTCATCGTCGCACTCGACGGTGATGGCCACCTCGTCACCGGCGATGGTGTGCCGGATCGCGTTCTGGACGAGGTTGAGGACGGCCTGGAGGATCCGCTGCGGGTCGACCCGGACGGTGCGGCCGCGCCGCTCCACGACGTCGAGTCGCCAGGCGCGATCAGCGAGACCGATCGAACGAGCGACGATGGACTCCGACAGGTCGGCGAGATCGATCGACTCGAGCTGGAGGAAGTCCGGGCGCTCCGCCTGTGCGAGCACGAGGAGGTCGTCGACGTACCGGTTCATCCGGTCGAGTTCGTCGATGAGGAGCCCGACGTCCGGTGCGTCGGCGGCGCGGGACTCGCTCGGTCCACCACCCTCAGCCCCTCGGTCGAGGTCCGTGTCGTACACCTCGAGGTGACCGCGCACGATCGTGATCGGTGTGCGGAGTTCGTGCGCGACGTCGTCGAGGAGGCGTCGCTGCGACGCGAAGGCCGTCTCGAGACGGTCGAGCATCGAGTTGAACGCCCGCGCCAGGTCGCGGATCTCGTCGGGGCCCTCGTCGGTGGACACGCGCGCCGTCAGGTCGTCGTCGGAGACCCGGGTGGCCACGCGGCGGAAGTCGCGGACGGGTGCCGTGATCCGCCCCGCGATGAGCGCGCCGACGAACCCGGCGGCGACGAGGACGCCTGCGGCGACCACGAGGAGCGTCGTGAAGACCTCGAGCACGCGGCTCCGACCGTCGTCGGTGAACTCGGCCGCGACGAACGTGCCCTCGTCGTCGCCGACGGAGACGGGGACGACGAGCAGGCGAACCGTTCCAGCATCGGAGGACGCGGAGTCGAACGTGGACGTCTCGACGGCACGCCATCGATCCACGAGCTCGTCCTCACCGAACAGATTCGCTGGAGCGTCGAACGAGAGCTTGAACGGGTCGCCGTCGACGAGCGTGAAGAACGCGCCGTCATCGGGCGGCAGGACCTGCCCGAGGAAGTCCTCGAACAACTTGCTGAGGTCGGTGTACGGCTCGCCGGTCTCGAGGTCGCCCCCGTTCGCGAACGAGGTCAGCTGCTCGATCTCGCCGGCCAGGATCTCGTCGACGTCCGCATCGAATCGGCTCAGCAGAGCGGTCCGCCCGATCAGTGCCGTGAGGACGAACCCGGCCAGACCGAGGAGGACGTAGCCACCGACGATGCGCGCTCGGATCGTCCCGAGCAACCGACGTCGGTTCGTCGATCCCATCACCAACCAGTCTGTCGGCGGGGCCCGCCAGGTCCGGTCACCCGGCTGGGAACCCGTATCCGACTGAGAGGTGAACCGGAGATGTCCGTACGGTGAACGGATGCCCGACGTCGCGCCGATCGCCTCCACGAGCGGCGCCGCACCCTCGCACACCACGTCGCTCGGGCGGAATCACCTGCTGGCGCTCGTCTCGGCGATCATGGCCCTCACGGCCCTGGGCATCGACATGATGCTCCCGGCCTTCGACGACATCCGGACGGCCTTCGATCTCCGCGAGGGGTCCGCCGACGTCGGTCAGGTCGTCACGTTCTTCTTCTTCGGACTCGCGAGCGCGCAGGTCGTGTACGGACCACTCGCCGACCGCTTCGGACGCAAGCCGACGCTCTACCTCGGCATGTCGATCTACGTGCTGGGTGCGCTCGGGAGCGCTCTGGCGCCGACATTCGGATGGCTCCTCGTGAGTCGCTTCGTGTGGGGCGTCGGCGCGGCGGGTTCGCGGGTGGTGGCGATCGCGGTGGTGCGGGATCGGTTCGAAGGGCAGGCGATGGCCTCGGCCATGTCGCAGGTGATGGCCGTCTTCATCCTCGTGCCGGTGTTCGCTCCGGTGCTCGGTGCCGGGGTCATCGCGGTCGTTCCGTGGCGCGGGGTGTTCTGGGCGTGCGTCGTCGGGGCGGCGCTCGTGGCGGTCTGGTCGGTGCGGCTCGACGAGACGCTCGCACCCGACGACGTCCGCCCGCTCAGCCCGGCATCGGTATGGTCGGGGCTCGGCGAGGTCGTCACGACCCGGATCACCGCCTGGTACACGGCGGCGTCGATCTTCTTCCAGGGTGTGTTCACCGCCTATCTCGCGAGCAGCGAGGTGATCATCGGCGACGTGCTGGACTGGGGTGACCGGTTCCCGCTCGTCTTCGGGGTCGTCGCCGTGATGTTCGGCCTCGGTGCCTATGCGAACGGCCGGGTGGTCGAGCGCGTCGGTATCGACCGTGCGGTCACGACCGTATTCGCCGTTCTCCTTCCGATGTGCCTGGTCCTCGTCGCGCTGAGCGTCGGATCGGACGGCGTCCCGAACCGGTGGGCGTTCATGACGGTCCTCGGCCTCGTCCTCGCCTCGTTCATGTTCCTGCTGCCGAACCTCAACGCCGCCGCGATGACGCCGATGGGGCACATCGCCGGCACGGCATCGGCGTGGACGGGCGCGATCCGGATCGCCCTCGGGGCGGTCGCCGGTTCGTTCGTGGCGAACGAGGTCGTCGACACGGTCACGCCGCTCGCCGTCGGCGCGACGGTCATGGTGTTCGCCGCCGCGGCCTGCGTCGCGGTGGCCCGAAGGGGAGCGTCAGCCTCGACCGACCTCGGCCCCGCCACGATCCCGGCATCGACCTGACCCGGGTGTCCGGATCCGGCCCGGGCACACGCGGACAGACCCGGGTGTCCGGATCCGGCCCGGGCACGAGCGACCCGTGTCGGGCATGATCGTCGGATGGCCGGAGCGATCTGTCTGCAGGGTGGTCGGGAGTTCACGTCGGACTGCATGGAGATGGATCGGTCCGTCGTCGAGATGGCTCCGACCGGCGACGCCGTGGTGTTGGCGGGTGCTGCTCGGATCGGCGACGACTACGCCGGTGCGTGCCGCCGAGCCACCACCCACTACGCCTCGCTCGGTGTCGAGGCCGTCCCGGTTCCCGATCCCCGGACCGACGAGCGGGCCGCACTCGACGTGCTCGACGGCGACGTCGCCCTGATCATCCTGCCCGGTGGTTCACCGGCGGGGTTGCTCGCCGTGCTCACCGACCCCGAGTCCGACGAACTCACGCCGGTGGGCGCTCGCGTGGTCGAGTTGCACCGAGCGGGCACGGTCATCTCCGGCGCGTCGGCGGGCGCTATGGTGCTCTGCGACCAGACGGCGATGCCGGAACGTCGCCTCCGGCGGGGACCGGCCACGCGACCGGCACTCGGACTGGTCGAGGGTCTCGCGATACCCCACTGGTCGGCAGCGGGGTCGACCTGGAAGGTGCCCGACGACCTGACGCTGTGGGGCCTCCCCGAGTGCGGTGGGGTGATCGTCGAGCGGCACGGCGTCGTCGCCGTCGGCGAGGGAACACCATCTCGGCGGATCTCCGGTCAGTGGCAGCCCGTCGAGCGAGCCGATCGGTCCGATCCGGTCTGATCCAGCGTCGGCTGCGCAGCAGGGCCCTGACGGAAACTTGACGCGCTGGGGTCGTCTGACCACGGAACGTCGTGCTTGACTGTTCCCGGATTCCTTCCGCTGCAGGCCCCGGGGACCGCCGCCCCGGGGCTTCCGGCGTTCCCGGGACGAAGGTGGCGAACGGTCGGCGCCCTCGACCGTCAGTCGAGCGGGGCCGGCGGCGGCCCGAGCGTCTCGATGCCGAACGTTGCACCCACCGAGGCGACCTCGTGGGGATCGATCTCACCCGGTTCCGGGATCACCGCCCGGTCCGTCGGCTCTCCGAGCGCACCGACGAATCGATCGAATCGCGGCGTCGAGCCGGCGGACGAGGTGATGGTCAACATCCGCGCGGTGTCCGAGATCACCTGGAACGTGTGCGGGATTCCGTGCGGCAGGTGGACCACCGATCCCGCTCGCCCGATCGCCTCGGTGTCGCCCGAACGGAACGAGATCTCACCGTCGAGCACGACGATGAGCTCGTCCTCGTCGTCGTGGCAGTGGAGCGGAGGTCCGAAGCCACGCGGCTGGTCGAACTCGACGGCGGTCATCGAGCTGCGCTCACCGGCAGTCAATTTGTGCGTGGCCAGCGTTCCGAGGAAGTGCAGATGGACCCCCTCGTCGCGTTGGAGCACGTACGGCCGGCTCGTGTCGGGGAGCTGATCCGTGTGGGTCGAGTCGTCGACGATGTCGTGTGTGGTCATGTCGCGACCGTCGCCGGCGACCCTTCCGAAAGCCTTTCGGCGTCACGGCGGTCACCCGTCTGTGTCGCGCCACGCGGCTCGCTGCCGGTCGGCTGCGGCGACGTCGCCCATCGCCTCGAGGGCGTCGACCACGGTGGCGTGCGCGAGCGAATCGGACGGGTCGGTGTCGAGGATCCGGCGACCGAGATCGAGCGCTCGCTCGTGTTCGTCGGCGTCGAGCGCCGCCGTCGCGACCCGGTGGGCGGCGACCGTGAAGGAACTCCTCACCCGCTCGCGCATCGCGTGCGCCCAGTCGTCGTACCGGTGCTCGGGGAGGAACTCTCCGTAGCGCTCGAGCACCCGATGCTCGTCGCCCGCCTCGACGGCGGCCAGGTACGAGCTCAGGTCGACCGACACCACGTCGTGGTCGAGGGCCACGGTGTCTCGGTCGGCGACGACCCCTCCACCGAGCACCCGACGCACCGCCGACAACTGCACCGACAGGCGAGAGCCGAGCCGGGCGCGGTCGGTCTCGTCGGGCCAGAGCAGATCGAACAGCTCGTCGCGGGTGACCGGGCGCCCCTCGGCGACGACGAGCCGTTTCAGCAGCACCCGAGCGCGCCGCGATCCCCACGTGGCGGCGTCGACCTCCTCACCACCGACGGTGACCCCGAACCGTCCGAGCGTCGTGACGCTGGGGGCGGTGGGTGCCGACGGCCCGGCCGGAGCACCTCCCCCTCCGATCGACCAGGAACGCCCGGCCACGGTCCCCGTGACCCATCGCTCCATCTCGGCGTACATCGGCTCGGAGTCGCCGACGAACGGGAAGTGGTCGTCGCCGTCGAACTCGACCAGGACGGCGTCGCGAGCCAACTCGACCAACTCTCGACCCAGTTCGATCGGCATCGCCGGGTCGTTCCGCCGATGCAGCACCAGCATCGGCGCCTCGATCTCGGGCACGACGTCGGCGACGTCCATGTCGAGCATCTGCACCATGAGGTCGAACACGTCCTCCGAACTGGCTGCCGTCCGTTCGTAGCGCACATACCAGTCGAGGAAGTCCTCCCGACCGAGGTACGACGGAGCGAACAACCCGATCGACATCGTCTCGGGAGTGCCCCAGGCGTCGGCGAAGCGCCGACGCGCCTCGATCTGCTGCGCTCGGAACTCGGGATCACCCACCTTGTCGGACGACACGAGCCGGGCCGCCGACCCGTTCATGATCAGCGTCTTCACCCGGTGGGGATAGGTGGCGGCGAACAGCAGCGTCGTCGCTCCGCCTTCGGATTGGGCGAACAGGTGCGCTCGCTCGACTCCGGCAGCGTCCATCACCGCTCGGAGGTCGTCGACGCGCTCGTCGAGCCCGGGGACCCCTCGTCCACGATCCGACGCGCCGGTTCCCCGCTTGTCGTAGTGGACGTATCGGCAGAACGAGCCGAAGCGCTCGAACATCGCCCGGAGCTCGGGCCATTCCCACGCCGTCTCGATGTTCTGCGCTGCCGGCGGGATGGCGATCACGGTCTCGTCACCCGAGCCGAACTCCTGCCAGGCGAGCCGGGCCCCGTTGGACCGCGCGAACCGGATCTCGGGAGTGTCCCGCTCGACGCCCACGACCCCAGGGTAGGAGCCGAGGTCGGCTCGAAGGATTTCGAAAGGGCGGATCGCGATCGTCGACGGCCATGACACCACGCCCGCACACCCGCCCGTCGCCCCTGTCCACCCTGCCGACGCTGACCGCCGCCGTCGCCGCAACCCTCGCGTTGACGGCGTGCGGCTCGGAGGACACCTCGGACGCTGCGCTCGACACCGCGGTCCCGACGTCCGCGGACTCGACCGACGTCGCCAACTCCAGCGTCGTCCGCGTCGCGGCGACCGATTACGCGTTCGGCGGCCTCCCCGACCGGATCGACGCGGGCACCTCGATCGAGCTGGTCAACGCGAGCGACGTCGAGGCGCACGAGCTCGTCGCCATCCGCCTTCCCGAGGACGAGGAGCGGACCGTCGAGGAGCTCGTCCGGCTGCCTCCCGACGAGCTCGGGGCCTTCTTCCCGTTCGTCGAGACCGTGATCGTCGCACCGCCCGGGGCGCCCGGCTTCGTGGCGGAGGGCGACGGTTCGCTCACCGTCCCCGGCCGCTACGCACTGCTCTGCATGATCCCGGTCGGCGCCGATCCCGACGCCTACCTGGCGGCTGCGGCAGAGGCCGAGGGAGGTCCGCCCGACGTCGACGGTGGACCACCGCACATCGCCGAGGGCATGTTCGCCGAGATCGTCGTCGAGTGAGCTGCGCGGTGGGGCGCACGGGGTGAACACCGTGCGAGACTCCGCGCATGTCGCCTCGTTCCATCGGACTGTCCGACGAGCTCAACAGCTACGTCATCGACCACTCGTCACCTCCGAGCGAGGTCCAGCAGCGGCTCATCGACATCACAGCCGCGATGCCGATGGCGATGATGCAGATCGCCCCCGAGCAGGGGGAGTTCATGGCCGCACTCGTGGCGCTCACCCAGCCATCACTGGTCGTCGAGGTCGGCACGTTCACCGGCTACTCGGCTCTGTCGATGGCGGGGGCACTTCCCGACGGCGCTCGCATCATCTGCTGCGACGTGAGCGAGGAGTGGACGTCGATCGGACGCGAGCACTGGGCGGCAGCCGGTCTCACCGACCGGATCGAGCTCCGACTCGGACCGGCGATCGACACGTTGCGGGCGATGCCGGCCGACACGGTGATCGACCTCGCCTTCATCGACGCCGACAAGGGCGGCTACGCCGACTACTACGAGGAGATCCTCGGTCGCCTGGCCCCCGGCGGGGCGATCCTGGTCGACAACACGCTCTGGAGTGGTGCGGTCCTCGACGATGACGACGACAGCGCCGACACCGTGGCCATCCGCGACTTCAACTCGATGGTCGCGGACGACCCCCGGACCCGCCAGGTGCTCCTCCCGATCGGGGACGGCCTCACGCTGATCCGCCACGCCTGAGGTGGCCGCGAGTCGCGTCCCGACCTCGCACCCTTCACGTTGGTCGCCCGGTTCGTCACCACGAGTGGTGACCATCCACCACCGAGTGACCGGATTCTGTGACACTCGTGGGCGATGCCTCCCTCCACACGATCGATCTCGCTGTCAGCCCGCTCCGGGCTCGTCGGCGCGTCCGACCGTGTCGACTCGGCTCGCACGTCGGTCGAGTTGCTGCGCCTGTCGCCGTGGCCCGCACCCGACCCGGCGGCGCGCGTCTTCTGGATGGCGGCGCCGGCCGAGTTCGCGTCCGCGGTCAGCATCGTCGACGACTCGGTGTGGGGGCCTCCGGTCGCAGGCACCGCGATCACCGGGATCCCGGCACCCGACCTCGTCGGGCCGATCGCGACCGACGCCGCACATGACGCCGCGACCGGCACCGTGCGGTCGAGCCACGGTCGACGGATGCTGGCGGCCCTCGGTGCGGCGATCGTCGCCGCGGCCGGCGGTCTCGCACTCGTCATCGCCCTGGTCTGAGACCCGGTCGTGACGGACGACCTCGACGCCTCCCCCGACCCACCGACCGGACTGCCGGTCGTCCACGTCGACCGACCACCGACCAGCGACGACGTCGCCGTCGCTGCGGGCCGCGCCCGTCTCGTCGGTCCGGACGACGACGCCCTCGCCGGGGTCGCCGCAACCGTGATCGGGGTGGGCCGTCGGTGGGACGCCGACCGCTTCGCCCGGTTCCCCGACCTGAGGGTCGTCTCACGGATGGGGATCGGCTACGACAACGTCGACGTCGAGGCGGCGCGCGCCTCCGGCGTCACGGTCTGTTACGCCCCCGACGCACCGACGGTCTCCACCGCCGAGCACACCATGGCGCTGCTGCTCGCCGTCACCAAGGAACTGCCGCAGCAGCACGATCGGGTGCGCCGGGGTGAGTGGGGCAACCCCAGCCCGACCGCACTAGAACTCGACGGCGCGATCCTCGGACTCGTCGGCTGCGGCCGGATCGGGCGGCGCGTGGCCCGAGCGGCGAGTGCGCTCGGCATGCGGGTCGTCGCCTTCGACCCGGCCGCTCCCGCCGATGTCGGGGTGCCCGATCCCGACGGCGTCGAGTACGTCGACCTCGACGCGGTGATCGAGACCTCCGACGTGATCTCGCTCCACGCTCCGGCCACACCGGCGACGCGTCACCTGGTCGGCACCGACTCACTCGGGCGGATGAAGCGGGGCGTGTATCTCGTCAACTGCGCCCGGGGTCCGCTCGTCGACGAAGCCGCGCTGGTCGAGGCGCTCGACACCGGACGGGTCGCCGGAGCCGGTCTCGACGTCACCGATCCCGAGCCTCCCGACCGCGACGCTCCGATCCTCCACCATCCCCGGGTCATCGTGACGGGCCACGTGGCGTCGAGCACCACCAGCGGACGCCGTCGACTGTTCGAGCACGCCCTCGACAACGCCCTCGCGGTGCTCGCCGGCGAGCCGGCGTCGGTCGTGCCCTGACGGCGACCGGACGACACGGCGACCGGACCCCACAACGTGGCGGTGTGTCACACTCGCCGCCATGACGATGCTGCCCTCACTGCGCGATCTCTGGCGAGAGGGCGGCACCGCGCTCGGCGGATGGCTGTCGGTCCCGAACCCGGTCTCGGCCGAGATCGTCTCCCGGACCGGCGTCGACTACGTCTGCATCGACGCCCAGCACGGAGCGGTCGAGTACTCCGACGCCGTGGCGATGATCCAGGCGATCCTGCTCGGCGGGTCACGCCCGATCGTGCGCGTGCCCTGGAACGAGCAGGGGATCATCGGCAAGATGCTCGATGCCGGGGCGCAGGGCGTGATCGTTCCGATGGTCAACACCGTCGCCGACGCGGAAGCGGTCGTCCGCTCGTGTCGCTACGCGCCGCACGGAGGCGCGCGGTCGTGGGGTCCCGGGCTCGCCTCACCGCGCGTCGATGGCCACTACCTCGATTGGGCGGCCGATCACGTCGCGGTGATCCCGATGATCGAGACCACCGAGGCCCTCCGGAACCTCGAGGCGATCCTGGCCGTCGACGGCATCGATGCGGTGTACGTGGGACCGGCCGACCTGTCTCTCACGCTCGGCCTGATGCCGCAGAACAACGATGGAGAGGCGCCGTTCGACGAGGCACTCGGCCGCATCGTCGCGGCGTGTCAGGCCGCCGGGGTGGTGCCGGGGATCCACGCGTCGGGAGCGCTCACCCCGGCGCGTCGCGGGGCCGGATTCCGGATGATCACCGTGTCGACCGACAGCCTGGCCATGCGGGCGGGCTTCCTCGACGAACTCGAGCGCGCCCGCGCCGACTCCGCCGCCACGGCCGCAGGCGGCGACCTCTACTAGCGACAGTCTGGTTCGGGCACACTCTGTCGCCCGGAGCGGACCGTCATCCCCTCCTCGGACGACGGAGGCGCTTGTTGCGCCGGGCGGCGTCGACCAGCACGGCCTCGATCTGGGCATTCACCGAGCGGAACTCGTCGGCGGCCCACTCCTCGTAGACGTCGTAGAGCTCCTGAGGAATGCGCAGCAGATACTGCTTGCGCTGGCGGGCCATCGCCGGAGACCTATCGCGACAGCGTTCCGACGTTGACGACCGGGTTGGTGGGCTGGTCGCTCGCGATGACCGTCATGAGGTTGGCCGCGAAGGTCGCCTTGCGGTCCTCGTCGAGGGTGATCGACTCTCCGTCGACGTCGTCCTCGAGACCGGCGACCGCATCGCGGACCATCAGCACCGCTCCTTCGACGATCTTCTGACGTGCGGCCACGATCGCCGCCGCCTGTTGGCGCCGCAGCATCGACTCGGCGATCTCTGGTGCGTAGGCCAGATCGGTGATGCGTGTCTCCATGATCTCGACGCCGGCGTCACCGACTCGTTCCTGGAGCTCGGCGAGCAGTCCGTCGTTGACCTGGCCGGTGTCGCCGATCAGCGTCGTGACGTCGTCGGCGTCGAACGCGTCGTAGGGGTACGAGCGGGCGAG
>JBCDAK010000129.1:0-13069 GCA_039185545.1 Actinomycetota bacterium | reverse complement strand
GCCGATCGAGCGAATCGGCTCGTGAGCGGCGAGTCCGTCATCCGCTTCGCCGCTGCGGTGAGGCCGGCCGCGAGCGCGGCGATCGAGGCCAGGGAGGCGACCGACTTCGAGTTCATGTCGCCTCAGTCCGCCGGATCGTCGCCTGGTTCGTCGTCGCTGGAGTCGACGGCGGGTGCGTCGGCCGGCGCCGAGTACGTGCCGTCCGCGAGCTCCTGGAGGGCCCGCTCGACCCGGTCGAAGTCGGCCTCGATCGCGTCGAGGTCGGGTGGGTCGGCCGCTGCGGAGGGCGACTCGACGGTCGGGTCGGAGACCGTGTCGTTCACGACGCTGAAACTACTGCTCGGGCGGCAGGGTCGGGACTCCGTGGCGACATGGTCCGGATCGACCCGCAGATCGATGACGAGTGGCCGACGGTCGGGGAGAATCCCCGCCGAGGCCTGCGTAACCTGTCCGAGTGCCCTCCGACCATGTCACGGCCGACGCGTCCACGTCGCCGCTGCTGTCGCTCGCCACGAGCGAGGTCGATCTGGGTCGCGTCGAGGCCGCCATGCGGGAGGCGGTGGTCACCTCCGACGAGTACCTGACCGAGATCGCGTCGCACCTCATCGTCGCCGGTGGCAAGCGGTTGCGGCCCGTGCTGTCCACTGTCGTGGCCCAGATCGCCGGCGAGCCCGCAGGGATCGACGCGATTCGAGGCGGAGTCGCCTGCGAACTCGTGCACCTCGGCTCGCTGTACCACGACGACGTCATGGACGAGGCCGAGACCCGCCGCGGCGTCGAGACCGTCAACGCCAAGTGGGGCAACCTCCAGGCGATCCTCGCCGGCGACTTCCTGCTCTCCCGTGCGTCCGAGATCGCCGCGTCACTCGGCACCGAGGTCGCCGGTCTCCTGGCCCGCACCATCGGCTGGCTGTGTGAGGGTCAGATCGAGGAGCTCCGGTTCACGTACGACGTCGAGCGCACCGAGGCCAGCTACGAGGCATCGATCCACGGCAAGACCGCGTCCCTCTACGGCACCGCAGCGCGGATCGGCGGACTCGTCGCCGGTCACGACCCGGCCACGGTCGAGGCGGTCACCGAGTTCGGAAACGCCTACGGCATGGTGTTCCAGATCGTCGACGACATCCTCGACGTGGTCGCCACCGAGGAGCAGCTCGGCAAGCCGGCGGGCCACGACATGGTCGAGGGTGTCTACACACTCCCGGTCCTGCGGACGATGTCCCTGGGAGGTCCCGGATCCGACGAGCTCCGCTCGCTGCTCGGCTCGCCGCTCGACGCCGACCAGCAGGAGCGCGCCCGGGCGATCGTGCTCCGAGGCGAAGGTGTCGCATCGGCCATCAGCACCGCCCGCGACTGGGTCGCCCGAGCGGAGAGCGCCGTCGACGGCCTCCCCGACACGGCCGCCACGAACGCACTCCGTCGTTCGCCGGCCACTCTCCTCGACAACCTCACCGTCACCGCCTGAGCCCGGTCGCGGGGCGGGTCGAGCTCGCTCATCGACTGCCGCCCAGCGCTCGCGCGGATCTCGATCCCGATCGGCCATGCTGGGGGACGATGCGTGTGATCATCGTCGGCGCGGGCGAGGTCGGTCGGTTCCTGGCCCAGCGACTCGGCGCCGAAGGCAACGACGTCGTCGTCGTCGAAGTCGACGAAGCGATCGCCGCCACCCTCGCTGACGAGCTCGACGTTCAGGTCGTGGTCGGATCGGCAACCGTCCCGTCCGTCCTCGACGCGGCGGGCATCGATCGCGCCGATGTGCTCGCCGGGGTGACCCAGAACGACGAGGTCAACCTCATCGCGTCGCTGCTCGCCAAGGAGGCGGGCGTCGGTCAGACGGTTGCTCGCATCCAGACCGAGGAGCTCCGTGGACCCGCGGGACGTGCGCTCCGCGAAGCGATGAAGACCGACCTCATCATCGATCCCGACGCCGACACGGCCGACGAGATCCTCGAGCTCGCGCACGTGTCGGGCGCCGACGAGGTCTACCCGATGAGCGAGGGCGCGCTCCTGGTGATCGGTGCCGTGATCTCGCCCGACTCGATCCTCGCCGGCCAGACGCTCGCCGAGGTCGGGGCGTCATACGAGCCGGACTGGCGGTTCCTCTTCGGAGCGCTCACCCGAGACGGCGAGACCGTGATCCCGCGCGGTGACCAGCGACTCGAGGCGGGTGATCACGTTCGCGTCCTCACCACACGAGACGCGCGACACGAGATCCTCGAACTCGTCGGCGCAGCACACCGAGAGGCCAAGCGTGTGATGGTGCTCGGCGGCGGAGCGGTCGGCTCGCGCGTCGCCGAACAACTCTCCGACGAGGGTGCCGACGTCGTCCTCCTCGAGCGCGATCCCGAACGGGCCAAGTTCCTCAGCGAGCGACTGCCGTACGTCACGATCGTCAACGGCGACATCGAGGACGTCGACCTCCTCGCTGAGGAGTCGATCGGGTACCAGGACCTCGTCATCGCGGCGACCGGCGACGACGCTGCCAACGTCCTCGCCTGCGCCTTCGCCGCGTCGAAGAAGTCGACGTTCACGGTCTGCGTGCTCCACCGGCTCACGCTTCTGCCGGTGGTACGTCAGTTCGGCATCGACGCCGCGCTCAGTCCGCGGACCGCGTCGGCGAACGCCGTCCTCCGCCACGTTCGGGGCGGCAAGACCGCATCGGTGGCGACGTTCCTCGAGAGCGACGTCGAGGTCGACGAGTTCCGCATCGAGCCCGGGGCACCCGCCGACGGGGTGCGTGTCGCCGACCTGCACCTGCCGCACACCATCGTCCTCGGCGCGGTCATCCGACCGGGGGAGCCGGGCAACATCGTGCGCGGGAGCACCATCCTCCACGCCGGCGACAACGTGGTGGTGTTCGCCCGCCCCGACTCGGTGCCGGCGTTGCTCGAGGCGTTCTCCGCGTGAGCGCTGCGCTGCGGCGACCGTTCGACCACGGCCGACCGACCCTCGTCGGACACATCGTCGGGATCACGCTCGCAGTCGTCGGAGCGGGCATCGTCGTCGCCGGCATCATCGATCTCGTCGACGGTGGCCCCGACGTCGCGGCGCTCGCGGCCACCGGTGTCGTCATCGCGGCGATGGGTGTCGGCCTCTGGAAGCACACCACCACCCCGAAGCAGATGCGCGTGCTCGACGTGTTCACGGCGGTGACCGTGACCTGGGTCGTGATCGCGATCGCCGGAGCCGTTCCGTACATCGTCACCGGGCACTTCGTCCGGATCGACGATGCGCTGTTCGAGTCGATGTCGGGTTTCACGACCACGGGCGCGACGGTGACCCCCGACATCGAGGCCACGTCGAAGGGCCTGCTGTTCTGGCGATCGACCACGCAGTGGATGGGTGGGATGGGCGTCATCGTGCTGGTCGTCGCCGTGCTGCCCACGGTCGGCTCGGGCGGCATGAACCTCATGCAGGCCGAGGCACCCGGCCCCACCGGAGAGCGCCTCACCCCGCGTGTGCGCGAGACCGCCCGCCGGCTGTGGGCGGTCTACCTCGGCCTCAGCGCACTGCTCGTCGCGGCCTACATGCTCGCCGGGATGGACCTGTACGACGGGGTGAGCCACTCGTTCACGACGGTGTCGACCGGCGGGTTCTCGCCGTACCAGGGTTCCCTCGGCCACTTCGAGAGCGCGGCGATCGAGTGGATCGCGATCGTCGGGATGTTCCTCGCCGGCGGCAGCTTCACGCTCTACTACCGAGCGCTTCGACGAGATCCGAAGCCGCTCCTGAAGTCGACCGAGTTCCGGGTGTACCTCCTCGCCGTCGCCGCGGTCGCTCTCTGGTCGTTCGTGACGTCGGGCAACGGCGGGGGGCAGTCGGCGGGCTTCCGCGACTCGCTCTTCACGACCGTGTCGACGGTGACGACCACCGGGTACGTCACCGCCGAGTACGGCGACTGGAGCCAGACCGCCCAGTCGCTCCTGCTCATCATGCTGCCGATCGGCGCGATGGCCGGATCGACGGCGGGCGGCGTGAAGCTGTTGCGCGTCATGGCGGTGTCGAGTTATGCGCACCGCGAAGCGCTAAAGCATCTCCACCCCAAGCTCGTGCGCCCGGTCCGCGTCGGCAACGTCGTCATCACCGACGACGTCGCCGGCAAGGTCGTCGGATTCCTGCTTCTGACGCTCGTGATCTTCGGAGGCGGATCGTTCCTCATCGCCGCAACCGGACCCGACCTCATCACCGCCTTCTCCGCGTCGGCGACCTCGCTCGGCAACGTCGGTCCCGGCCTCGGGGCACTCGATCACAGCGGTGACTTCACCGCGATCCCGTCCCTGGGTCGGGCGATCGCCATGGTTCAGATGCTCCTCGGCCGACTCGAGATCTACCCGGTGATCCTCGCCCTCTCGGTCATCACCCTGCGCATCCCGCGCCCCGGTCGCGTCGCCGACCGGGCACGCCGCCTCATCCGCTGATCGACCTCGACGTCGCTCGCCTGAGGTCGGCGCGGCCCACCGGCACTCCGCCTCACGCGACCGGCCGTCCGGAGGCGAGTCTCCGTGCGACACCCACGGGCGCCGATCTACGGTGAAGCGATGGCGTGGCGCATCGCGGCCGACTCGGTGCTCGTCGTCCACCTCGCGTTCGTCGTGTTCGTCGTGGCGGGCGGACTCCTCGCGTGGAGGTGGGGACGCGTCGTGCGCGTTCATCTCGCGGCCGCGGCGTACGGCGTCGTCATCCTCGTCGCCGGGTTCACGTGCCCGCTCACACCGCTCGAGAACGCGCTTCGACGGCGTGCCGGGCAGGCCGGCTACGACGGTGGCTTCGTCGAGCGTTACGTCGTCGGCGTCCTCTACCCGGGCGAACCGCCCGCGTCGGTCGGCGCCCTGCTCGTCGTCGGGCTCATCGCTGCCAACGCGGTGATCTACTCCGTCGCCATCCGGCGTCGGGCACGAGTTCGTTCGACGGCGTCGATCGGCGTCGGCACGTCCTGACGACCGGAACCCGCCATCTCGACGCGGGCGAAACTGATCTGTTCGTCACCAACTCGGAGCGAACCGGGCGAGGACCGTCGCCAGGCGCAGGATCCGCTCGGCGCCTCCCGAGTGCTCGCGCCGCAGCTCTCCGGTGGCGATCCGGAGCGCGGCCCCCATGATCGATTCGCTGCGCATCCCGACCCCGACCGCGGGTCGCAGAATCGACGGGCGACCGAGGAACCGGGCAGTGAGACGTCCGACCTGGTGGTACGAGCCCATCACCTCCTGCAGGCGAACCGGGAACCGCTGCAACGAGGCCGACGTACCGACGCCCAACCCCTCGTCGACCGCTTCGGCGGCGAGTCGGCCGGTGAGCAGTGCGGCCCGAACTCCGTGCCCGTCGAACGGGTTCGCCACACCTGCGGCGTCGCCGATGACGAGGAACGTCGGGCCCATCTTCGGGCCGACGGAGCCGCCCAGCGGCGTACGGCGACGAACCGGCTCGGCGAGCGGTCGCGTCGCGTCGAACCCCCACGCGTCGGCGACCGATTCGATGAACTCGCGCAGCAGTTTGATCGTGTTGACGCCGAGGACGTCACGGAAGCTCGACAGCAGGACCACACCGACGTTCACTCGACCGTCGCCCAACGGGTGGACCCAGCCGTGCCCGGGCATCGGGGTCCCTCGCGGGTCGGTCAGGTCGAGGTGGATCTCGAGGCGGTGTACGTCGGAGCGCGGCGACTCGAAGTACGTGCTCGTCGTGATCGCATACGGCCAGCTCCGTTCGCGCACGGTGCCGAGTGCCCGTCCGAAGCGGCTCGCGGCACCGTCGGCGACCACGACGAACCGACCGCGATGGTCGTGGACGTGACCCGCTCGGTCGACGGCGCGCGCACCGCGGACGAACCCGCGCTCGACGATCGGCGTCTGCGCCTCGGCGCCGAGCACGACCGTCGCGCCCGCCTCGGCGGCGCGCTCGCGGAGCGCGGCGTTGAGGGTGTCCCGCTGCAGCACGTATCCCGATGACTCCGGGCGCGGCCAGGCGAGATCGAGTCGGCGGCCCCGCGCCGACAGGGTGACCCCGTCGACCCGATGTCCGACCCGGGCGTCGACGCCGATCTGACGGAGCTCGTCGACGGCGGACGGGATCAGGGCGTCGCCGCGCACCGTCGGGGTGGTGCCGGTTCGACGTTCGAGCACCGTGACACGGTGTCCCGAACGGGCGAGGCGGATCGCCGCGCCGCAGCCGGCAGGACCGGCGCCGACGACGAGGACGTCGGCCGTTCCCGCCGACGAGTCGGTCAGGGACCGCCGCCCTCGATGGGAGCCGAACCGACGGGATCGATGGTGAACTCGTCGCCGCTCGCGCCGACGAACGGCTCGAGGCTGTCCATGTCGAGCGAGATCTCACCGGCCTGGAGCGCGGCGAAGACCGGCGACTCCTCGGAGCAGAACTGTTCGAACTCCTCGGCGAACTCCTCGCTCGAGGGATCGGCGCCGCCGAGCGTGTACCGCTCGTGGCACACGACGGCGAGCAACTGGTAGTCGGTGATCTGTCCCGCGAACCCGGGCATGTTGCCCAGCTCGCCGGTGACGTGGGCGCCGCCCTCACGGTCGGGGTCACCCGGGACCTGCACCTCGGCGATGTTGTACTGCTCGGTGCCGTAGTACACGTACCGCAGCTGGTCTTCGATGTTGGGGTAGGTGAGGATGACCTCGCCGCCGGTGAAGGCGTAGCCGACGCCGCCCTCGCCGCCGCCGCCGTGGCAGCTCGCGCAGTTGCTGTAGATCTCGGCGCCGAGTCCGATGGGACCCTCGGCCGCCTCGTTGGTCTCGGTGAGCGCCCGCCAGTACATGAAGCCCCACACCGGCATCAACGAGAGGGTGGCCATGGCCCACCACGGGACCTTGCGGCGCTGCTTGGCGGCCTGGACGTAGACCGGATCGGGCTTCGGGGGCTCGGGTGCGGCGGGCTCGGGGGCCGCGGATCGGGCGGCGGGACCCGTCGGGGCCGGAGCGGCGGCCGGTGTCGCGGGTGTGGTCGTGGCCGGAGTGGCCGCGCCCGAACCCGAGTCGGCGGGGGTGTCGGACGATCCGGCATCGTCGCCGCCCTTGCCGATGGCGGATCGACGTTCGCGGGACCGCTTGAGCAGATGCTCGGGGATCTCAGTCACGGGCGCCGAGGATAGATGGCCACGGGGTGAATGCCGAATCCCTCTCGGGGTCGGTCATGTGACGATCGACGGGCCAATTCGAACTTGTGCACAACGTGGCGCGTGACCCCCAGCCGTCTGACACACTCGAATCTGCTGGTGAATCGGCCGCCCGCCCGGACGGTCCGGACCAGGCGGTTTCGGCCGCCTGTCCGGCCCCTGGATAGGCTCGTGACCGTCTTCACGAGCACCGGCGTTCCGCCGGTTGCAGGACACGAATGGAGAGACAGCAGGAATGATCGGCATCGACATCCTCGAGTGGCCCGGCGTCAACCAGGCGTTCCTGGCGTCGCTCATCGGGTCGTTCGTGCTCTCGCTCGCCATCATCCCCTACGGCAAGTACCGGCCGGTCGGGAAGAAGGCGTCGTGGGGGGAGGCGATGCTCGCCGCCACCTACATCTTCTGGGTGTTCTTCCTGGCGTACGGGATCATGCCGCACCAGTGGATGGACCACGCCGACAAGAACCTCGGATGGTCCCGTGACAAGGCCCTCATCGGCTGGGGCGGATTCCTCGAGTCGCAGGAGGCCGGCGGGTGGTTCCCGTTCAACCTCACGTACGAGGCGGTTCGCGACACCATGGTCATCGTGTTGCACGCCATCTTCTTCGGGCTGCACATCTACCTCGCCGTCTGGTGGCAGAAGCGCGGCGACGTGAAGCCCAAGGAGCTCCCGACGTCCACCTACGGTCGCCCCCTGGTCAAGAAGGCGTAAGGAGGGACGATCAGCATCATGGCAACCACCGATGCCAACCCGCCGCTCATGCCCTACACCGACGACTACACGTTGGTGGAGGTCGACGCCGACTACCTCACGAAGGCCGTCAAGCCGAAGCAGTTCATCCACATCGACCAGACCGAGTGCATCTCGTGCGAGGGATGTGTCGACATCTGCCCGTGGAAGTGCATCCACATGGTGTCGCTCGATGCGATCGGCGACGCCATCGGGACCGAGCAGCCGGGCATCGACCCGTCCGACGCGTTCGCGTTCACGATCGACGACGACATCTGCACCCGGTGTGCGCTGTGCGTCGACCGCTGCCCGACCGGCGTGATCATCCTCGGCAAGGCCGGACAGGCCACCGCCGCCGGCGACGGACACCAGCGAACGAACAACCACGGCTACGGCTACGGAATGCGACTCTGAGAACGACGATGGATCACACGATGGACTCCCGCCAGATGCGTGCTGGCGTACGAGTGAGCGGAGCGCCAGCGAGCGAACAGCCACACGCGGCCTGCGTGGCCGGGGAACGCTGCAGAAGGGAACGCGTGTAATGGCGAAGATCATCGACGACAAGCCCTCACCCACGGTGAAGGACCGCGTCAACGACGCGGTCGACGCGGTGCAGGGGTCTCAGGCCTGGAGCTCGATCTTCCGGCCCGGGTCCATCTTCCGCAAGGGCTACACCGACAGCCCCCGCAACCGCAGCTACGTCATCATGAACTCGGTGCTCTACCACCTGCACCCGGTCAAGGTGAAGCGTCACGCGGTGAAGGTGTCGTACACGCTGTGCCTCGGCGGTCTGAGCTTCTTCCTCTTCATCTTGCTCACGGTCACCGGCATCTTCCTGATGTTCTTCTACCGGCCCGAGGTCACCTCGGCGTGGAACGACATCCAGGCGCTGCAGACCTCGGTCACCTTCGGCCTGTTGGTCAGGAACATGCACAGATGGGGAGCGCACCTCATGGTGCTCGCCGTGTTCCTCCACATGGCCCGCGTCTTCTACCACGGCGCCTACAAGCCACCGCGTGAGTTCAACTGGGTGATCGGCGTCATCCTGTTGACCCTCACACTGCTGCTCTCGTTCACCGGCTACCTGCTGCCCTGGGACCAGTTGGCGCTCTGGGCGGTCACCGTGGGCACCAACATGATGGGCTTCACCCCGGTGTTCGGCCAGGAGGTCCGCTTCGTCTTGCTCGGAGGTGCCGAGATCGGCTCCGAGACGTTGCTCAGGTGGTACGTGTTGCACGTGTTGTTCCTGCCGTTCGTGATCGTGATCTTCATGGCGATCCACTTCTGGCGAGTTCGGAAAGACGGCGGAATTTCGGGTCCGTTGTGATCCGGCCGATTGAATCGACGATGACGAGAGAGGCACCGAGATGACCGAGATCCCCGAGCATCTGCTGAAGCGGGCCAAGGCGGCCCGTGACAAGGCTGAGACCTCGCCGGCTCCTGCGGCCGAATCGGCTGCGGCCGCCTCGGAGCCTGCGTCGCCGTCCGACTCTCGGATCCCCGAGCACCTGCTCCAGCGGTCGAAGGCCGCCAAGTCGGCCAAGGCCGGCGACGAGGCTCCGGCCGCCGAGGCCGGTGGCGCCGTCGCCGTGGCCGAGAAGGTCGGCGCGGTCGTGGCCGCGGCCCCGGCGGGCGGTGGTGTTCCCATCGGTGCGGGCCCGGGTGGTCACACCCAGCGCCTGCTCACCGTGGTCAAGTCGGGCACGATCCAGGACGTCAAGGCGACTCCGGTCGACAAGGTCCACACGTGGCCGCACCTGCTGGCCGCCGAGTTCGTGGCCGCGCTCGCCATCACGGCGTTCACGTTCATCTTCTCGATCTTCGTGCACGCCCCGCTCCTCGAGTTGGCCGACACCAACCAGACGCCCAACCCGTCGAAGGCCCCGTGGTACTTCCTCGGGCTGCAGGAGCTGCTCGTCTACTTCCACCCGATGATCGCCGGCGTGACCCTTCCTGGTGTCGGCCTCATCGCTCTCGTCCTCACCCCGTACCTCGACCGCAACCCGTCGAACAAGCCCGAGGATCGCAAGTTCGCGACCTCGCTCATGACCGTGCACCTCATGTTCTGGGCCGTGCTCGTCATGATCGGTTCGTTCTTCCGGGGCCCAGGGTTCAACTTCGTTCTGCCCTGGGTCGACGGTCTCTTCTTCGAGCTCTGATCCAGCGAGCCTGAAAGGACTTCGCCATGAGTACCGCCGCAGTCATCGTCATCGCCATCGCCGCCGTCGTCGTTCTCGGCGCGGTCGCCTTCCTCACTCTGGCGCGCCGTTCCGACGTGCGCGGCGCCGGCGCGCTGTCCGGTGAGACCCTGGCGCGCGACAAGGAACGCCGCGCTGCGTCGAAGGAGTACGAGGCCGCCGCCGTCGGCGCCACCCGCTCGGCCGCCGAGGCCGAGGCCGAGGGAACCGCTGCCCGCGGCCCCGGAACCGATCTGGTCAAGGCCGACGACTCGGCCATCGTCGAGTGGACGCCGCCGGACCCCGAGGTCGTCGGTGTGTCGCGCCGTCAGTTCTTCAACCGTGCGACCGTCACGCTGATGAGCGCCAGCATCGGCGCCTTCGCGGCTGCTGCCTTCGTGGGCTTCCTGTGGCCGAGTGGCTCGGGCGGCTTCGGTGGCGCGATCAACGTCGGCAAGATCGACGCGGTCAAGGACGGCATCAAGGCCGGCGGCGGCTTCTTCTACGCGCCGCAGGCCCGCTCGTGGATCACCGAGTACCCGTCCGAGGCCCTGCCGCTCGCCGAGCAGGTGTACGAGGAGCGCGTCCTCGAGATCATGCGCGAGGGCATCGTCGTGCTCAGCCAGAAGTGCCCGCACCTCGGCTGCCGTATCCCCGAGTGCGGAACCAGCCAGTGGTTCGAGTGCCAGTGCCACGGCTCGCAGTACAACCGGGTCGGTGAGAAGAAGGGTGGCCCCGCGCCCCGCGGCATGGACCGTCACCCCACCAGCCTGTCGAGCGGCGGTGACGTCGTCATCAACACCGGTGTCGTCGTTCCCGGCCCGGCCATCGGCGTCAACACCACGGGCCAGGAGGCCGAGGGGCCGAACTGTGCCAGTGAGGGCACTCACTGATGCTCGGACTCACGACGTCGGCGATCGCCGGCTTGTCGCTGGTCGTCATCTGTGTCGGCTTCCTCATCTACGCGGCGTTCAACTACCGCGCCGGACGTGAGGAGGTCGGCTCCGAGCTGGAGCTCGCGGCCAACCGGAAGAAGTATCACGACGACGAGATCCTCGAGGGCCCGCGACTCGAGCGCGTCCAGGTCCTCGGTGTCGCATTGCTCGTCGTCATCACCCTCGGGCTCCCGCTCTACTGGATCTTCGAGCCCAGCCGTCAGGCCGGTGCCACCGAAGGCTGGGACAAGCGGTTCGCCAGCTGGGGTGGAGAGCTCTTCGCGTCCACGGCCGACGGCGGATTCAACTGCGCCGGCTGCCACGGTGGCATGGCCGGTGGGGGTGGCGAGGCGCCGTTCACGGTGACCGACGCCGAGACCGGCGAGGTCACGTCCGTCAACTGGAAGGCACCGGCGGTCAACACGGTGCTGTACAAGTTCGACGAGAGCGAAGTCACGTTCATCCTCAACTACGGCCGTCCGTTCTCGCCGATGTCGGCGTGGGGCACCATCGGTGGTGGCCCCATGACCACGCAGCAGATCGAGACGCTCGTCGAGTACATGAAGTCGATCCAGATCCCGCGTGAGGGTTGCCTCGACGAGGAGCTCAACGGCGAGGAGTACTTCGGGGTGCAGGTCTGCGACTCCGGGATCCTCCCGGCCGACGAGCGCGCCGACATCCAGGCCGCCATCGACCTCGCGGTCGCCGAAGAGGGCATCAGCGTCGGCGAAGCGATCTACAACCTCGAGCTCGGCTCGGGCGCCTATTCGTGCGCTCGCTGCCACACCCTCGGCTGGAGCTGGGGCGATCCGGGTCTCGCCGGTCAGGGCGCCTACGGTTGGAACCTCACGGGTGGTTCCACCAACTCGGCGTTCAACAGCGAGGAAGACATGGTCAACTTCATCAAGAACGGATCCGAGTTCGGAGCGGTCTACGGCAACAACCGCCAGGGCAGCGGTCGCATGCCCGGCTTCGGGTCGATCCTGACCGACGAGCAGATCCGCGCCGTCGTCGAGTACGTGCGGGGGCTGTGATCCGATGAGTTTCCTCGCCGTCGGGTGGGAGCCCGAACTCCGTGGTCTGCTCACGGTCGTCATCGGGTTCGTCATCCTGATGGGCAGCGTGTACCTGATCCTCGCCACCAACATGGGGGCGCGGCTCGGGTTCCTCGTGTCGCTCACCGCGCTGGCCGGCTGGATGATGCTGATGGGCCTCGTCTGGTGGATCTACGGCATCGGTCTGCGGGGACCCGACCCCAGCTGGGCTCCGGTCACGGGCCAGACCGTCATCCAAGACGTCGAGTCGTTGCGCTCGGTCGGCATCATCGACACGCTTCCCGACGTCGACGACGGAGCGGCGCCGCCCGAGGTGGCCGATGCGGTCGGCGACGTCCTGATCGACGACGGCTACATCGTGCTCGACTCGTCGTCGCCGGCCTTCGGACAGGCGCAGACCTCCGCCAGCGAGTTCCTCGAGGAAGAGGACGCGTTCGGCAACCAGGAGTTCGTGATCGAGCGCATCTTCGACATCGGTGGCGATCGCTACCCGCTGCTCTTCAACAACGAGTCGCTCGACTTCGTGGCGTTCTTCCACGAGCCGCACTACGTGCTCGCCGAGGCGGCACCCATCGAAGCGGTACGCGAGGAGCCGGGGCGCGCCCCGGCGCTCGACGTGGTCGACGACACCCAGCCGCGCCAGTACGTCTACATGATCCGCGATCTCGGTGCCCGACGGCAGCCGGCCGTGGTGCTGACCATCGGCGGGGGGCTGATCTTCCTCGCACTGTGTTACCTGCTGCATCGACGCGACAAGATCCTCGAAGAGAACCTGTCCGAGTCGAAGGCCGTCGCCACGGCGTGATGGGACCGGCCAGACGATGAGTCAGTACCTGCCGATCGTCGTTCTCCTGGCGCTCGGCATCGTCTTCGGCGTCTTGAGCTTCCTCGCCTCGAAGCTGCTCGCGCCGTCGCGCCCGTCGGCGGCCAAAGAGGCGCCGTACGAGTGCGGCATCGTGCCGTCGCGTGAGCCGCCCGAGCGTTTCCCGGTCAGCTTCTACGTGGTGGCGATGCTGTTCATCATGTTCGACATCGAG
>JBCDAK010000128.1:0-13079 GCA_039185545.1 Actinomycetota bacterium | reverse complement strand
CGAGTACTACTTCATCGCGATCGCCGTGGTCCGTCTGCGCTGGAACGACCAGTCGCTCTCCGATCGATCCGTCATCGGGATCGCCGCCGCGATCTGGGTCTTCATCAAGCTCCCGCAGGAGTGGTGGATCCACATCGCCCAGCTCGACTTCACCGACTTCGTCAAGGAAGACCTCCTCGGTGTCGCGACCACGGCGAGTTATGCCGACGGCTTCTCGAATCGCCCGCTCGTCGGGGTTGCGATGCTCGCCGTCGTGGCACTGCTGATCTCGATCGCCGTGGTGCTCTGGCGGCGCGCTCCCGAGCCCGATCACCCGTTCACGTTCGACGCCGACGCCGTGTTCCGCTTCGACGATCGCACGAGGCCCGACGCGGCGCCACTGCGTCCGTGGAAGGAGGGTCTCGTCGAGAAGATCGCACTTCTCACGCTGATGTCGATCATCTTCGGTCGGGCGATTCCCGGCTCGACCGCCTCGATAGCGGAGACACTCGCCGGTGTCGCGGTGATCGTCGTCTCCAACGCGCTCGTCACCCAGTGGCTCCGCCAGCGTGGACACACGTGGCGATCGGTCAGCCGGGCGTTCGTGGGGAACCTCGTGGTGAACGGCGGGCTGTTCGTCGCACTCGCGCTGCTCGTCCCGTCGAGCGACGAGGGCTCGAGCGCGCTCGGCACCGCCTTCTTCCTGTTCCTCCTGTCGCTGGTGATCGCCCTCTTCGATCGGTATCGCCCGACGAGGGTCGACGTACCGTCCCTCGCGTGGCCGCCACGTTCCAGGTGACGGCCACGCGAGCTCGAGAGCGACCGGGTCCACCGGCGACACGAAGACGCACCCTCTGTCGGGCTTGACGACTAGACGACTGGTCAACTACAATGCGACCATGGCGTCGGGACACGACTCGAGCACACGGGAACGACTCCTCGACGCAGCCGACGTCCTGATGCACGAGCGGGGCTACGAAGCTGTCGGCGTCGCCGAACTGTGCAGCGCCGCCAATGCGAAGAAGGGCAGCTTCTACTTCTTCTTCGACTCCAAGCAGGCGCTCGCCCTCGAGATGCTCGAACGGTCCTGGCATCGAACACGCACCCAGATCTTCGAGCCGGCGTTCGGAGACCCGACACTCGACGCCGTCCAGGCGATCGACCGATACGGCCACCTGCTCGCCGACAACCTCGAGCGTCTCCGAGAGCGCAACGACGTCGTGGCGGGGTGCCGATTCGGCAACTTCGCGATCGAGATGGCGCCGCGCGACGACACCATCCGAGCGGCGGTGTCCTCCATCCTCGACGAGATGGTCGATCTGGTCGCCGAGTCGATCGAGCGATCCGCCGTCGGCGCCGGCGGCGACGATTCCGGTGCCCGAGCGACCGCCGCCGCGGTGATCGCGCAGATGGAGGGGCTCATGGTGCTCGCAAAGGCGCGGCGAGACCCGTCACTCCTCCGAGGACTCGGTGCGGTCGCCGGGCGGCTTCTCCACTGACCGACCCCAACCACCCGGACCGACCAGCCGTCGGCCGTCCCGCCGCCCCGACCATTCCCGAATGACCGGGGATAGACAACCGGTCAACTATCACTCACTGTCCATCACCGACCATCACCCCACACAACCATCCACGAGAACCACCGGAAGAGGTACCCACGATGACCATCCGCACCGACCCCAAGATCGCCCGGATCAGCGACAGCTGGCTCGCACTCGATCCCGACGACGCCGCATGGCTGGCGACCGTCGCCGACGAGATCGTGGTCCCGGCCGGTCGCCCGATCGGCGACCGCGGTTTCGGCTACGTCTCGCTCACCGACGACCTGACGATCGCGACCGCCGAGGAGCCGGTCACCTTCGATCGACCGACGCCGGTGCTGGCGGTGACGACCGCCGAGCTCGCCGTCCTGCGCGGCGCGTCACCCGCCCTGCGGCCGATCGTCCGGGCGGCCTGAACGGTCACGGGCACCGCCGCACCACCCCCGCTCGAAATCAAACCTCAAGATTTTCTGGCGTCGCGCCGAAGAGCTGACATGCGAGTGGGTGGTGGTGCGTGCCAGGGGATCCGGCCATGAGCCTGTCGACAGCGGAACTCCGCGACCGGATCTCGTCCGCACGAGGGCTTCCGTCGCCTCCGGCGATCACCGTCAAGCTCATCGAGCTGTGCGGCGACCCCGAGACCGAGCTCGTCGACGTGATCGAGATCGTTCGACATGATCCGTCACTGACCGCACGGCTGATGCGATTGGCCAACTCCTCGGTGTACGGACGCCGACGCCGGACCGAGAACCTCCGCCAAGCGGTGACCCTCCTGGGACTCGACACCGTGTTGACCGCGTCGCTGACGTTGAGCCTCACGGCCGGACGCAATCTGTCCGCCCGCCGGTCCGAGGAGTTCCGTGCGCGCCGATGGAACCGCAGCGTGCACTCCGCGGCCATCGCGGAGATCCTCTCCTCGTTCGTCCCGGGCGTCGCCAGCGACGAAGCGTTCCTCGCCTCACTCCTGCAGGACATCGGCGTCTTCGTGATCGACCTGCTCGAACCCGACGTCTACGAGGAGCTCGATCCCGACGGCACGCACGAGCAACTCGTCGACGCGGAGCGCCGCGGATTCGGCGCCGATCACGCCACGGTCGGCTCGGTCCTCCTCGAAGCCTGGGATCTGCCGCCCGAGATCGTCGACGCCGTGGCGGCCAGCCACCGCGGACCCAGCAACATGGTCGATCTCGCCTCGGTCATCGGTGCGGCCGGAATCCTCGCCGACGGCGTCAGTGGCGACGTCGACGGCTCGTCGGCCGTCGACGACGTGGCGAGCCTCTTGCACATCGACCGCAGCCAGATCGAGGCCTCGTGCGCCCGCCTCGACGTGATGCTCGCAGAGCTGGCATCGATCCTCGAGGCCGACGCACCCACCCGCGAAATGGTCGACGTCCTCGCCGAGGAGGCGATCCTGCTCCGACAGGTCCAGGCGCAGGTCACGGCGAGCCAGCTCAACGAGAAGGTCGCCGACTGGAAGAACGAAGCCGAGCGACTGGCGACCGAGAACCGGCTCGATGCGCTCACCGGCGTGTCGAACCGTCGTCATCTGGACGAACAGCTCGACGCCGAGCACGCCGCCGCGACCCGATACGGGCACCCGCTCTCGGTCTTGTTCCTCGACCTCGACGACTTCAAGGCGGTCAACGATCACCACGGGCACGACGTCGGCGACGCCGTGCTGGTGCATGCAGCCGACCTCCTGCGCGCCACGATCCGCGAGGAGGACATCGTGGGTCGCTACGGCGGCGAGGAGTTCCTCGTGTTGCTCCCCGGCACCGACCAGGAGGGCGCCGGCGTGCTGGCCGACCGACTGATCACCGCCTTCAACTCGACCGCCGTCGAGCTCCCCGATGGATCGACGCACCTCCAGACGACCTCGATCGGGGTGGCGAGTCTCGACCACCTCGGTGCCGACGCCTCGCGCGCCAGCCTCGTGCGCGCCGCCGACATGGCGTTGTACCTCGCGAAGGCCGAAGGCAAGAATCGGATGCGGCACGCTGCCGAGCCCGAGACGCCGTCGGCGCCGACAGCTGCGCCGGCGAACACCGGAACCGTCTGACCCGACGGCCCCACTCGACGGTCAGGGGAGCTGGTCGGCCGCGAGCGGCCCCGGCCCGTGTCGCGAGCGACCCGCTCGGGACCAGATCGTGACCTCGTCGCCGATCACCCGGTACGACTCGCCGGCGCGCAGGAGCGCCGTGTCGCCGTTCACTCCGACCACCGTCAGGTCCGATCCCGCGAGGCGCCGCGCCGCCGACAGGGCGACGGACGGGATTTCGTCGAAGTGCGGGATGACGACGACGCCGGGCCAGAGCCCGAACCCGGTCCGCCGGCGCACCCCACCGAGGAAGCGCTCGGCTTGGACCATCGCGCCGGCGCTGCACCCGATCAGCAGGCCACCGCGCCCGATCACTCGCTCGATGGCCGCCCAGGTCGGCGTCCCGACGAGGGTGTCGTACAGGTGTCCGGGATGACCCCCGGAGAGATAGACGACGTCGACGTCGTCGATCTCGTCGACCCATCGTGTCGCCTGCGCCGACTCGCGATCCCACACCCGGACTCCACGCGCCTCGACGCCGAGAGCGGTGAAGTGATCGACGCCCCGCTGCATCCAGTCGTCGATCATCCGCTCGCCCTCGCGGCCGGCGGCCGTGGGGAGACAGGCGACGCGCGGCGACTCGCCGACGACCGCCAACAGCTCTCGGTCGACCGGCACCATCGGCTCGAGGTATTCCCCGCTTCCGACGACCGCATAGTTGCCCATCACCTCACCTCCGCCGAGATCTTGGCGCGTCGCGACGGGATCGACCGCACCGTTCAACCGTGCCGATGCGCCACGGCGCTCTTTCGCCGTCAGACGATGCCGGCGACATGGCTCGAGTGGACGAGCAGTGTGTTCCCCTCCGGATCCGACGCGGCGAACACGCGATGGGGGAACTGACGGCGGATCGGACCCGCATCGACTTCGAGCGACACCAGGTGGTCCCGGGTCGCATCGACGTCGTCGACCATGAGGTCGAGGGTGGTCCCGCCGGACGGGCCGCTCGAGAGGGCGAGATGGGTGCCACCGCGTAACTCGAGGATCGCGATGCCCGGAAGCCGGGCCACGCGGCGACAACCGATCGACTCGTAGAAGTCGGCGAGCCGGGTGACGTCGGCCGCCGTCACCGGCACGTGGCCGATCGCGAACACCGGGCGCCCGTCATGGCTGACGGGTGACTCGATGCGCCGCGTCGTCGGACGGATCAGTTCGGACAGCTTCACGATGACCTCGATTCAGCAACGATCGGACGCGCTCAGAAGTGCGGGTGGGTGTTGGCCTGCTCCTCGGGCGGAGCGATCGGTTGGTGAACCGACCACATCTCGGCGATCCGGCCGTCGACCATCCGGAAGACGTCCCAGCTCACGCGTGGCTCCTCGCCCTCGACGTGAACGTGCGCGACGACCAGGTCGCCCGACGCGATGACGTTCTTGACGGTGAGAGGGCGGCCTCCCGCGATCCGCTCGGTCACCGCATCGGCGCCCAGCGGTCCGGCGGCGGAGTGGGCGCGGACGTCGTCGGCGAGCAATTCGGCGACGACGGCCAGATCGCCACGGCCGAGACCGGCCTCGAGGAACCGGCGCGCCTCGGCGGCGTGGAGAGCGAGTTGCTCGTCGGATGTGTCGGCGCCCCCATCTCCCCCGCCAGCGGTGAGCGTCTCCGCGGCCGCCTCATCGGGAACCGGCATCAGCGCGTCCCAGTGTTCGACGATCTTGTCGCCGCGCGCCCTCCACAGGTCGAAGCAGACGAGCGGGGTGTCTCCGAGCGGGTTCGGTGTGCCGTAGTAGCCGTGGTACCCGGCGAGGTCGCCCTGGGCCACCCATCGCTTCGACACGAGCGGGAATCGGTACTCGCACATCTCCTTCACGTGGGCGGCACCGTCGAGCGCCCACGGGTTGTGCTGCACGAAGTGCGTGCTGAAGTGCTGGTCGACCGAGGCTTCGTCGTGGTCGACGAGGATTCCGTCCATGGCGGCGAACATCCGGTCGACGTTGGCGCGTTCGGTGCTGGTGAGTGACATGGCGGACCTCCCGAGGGGTTCGATTGATGAGACGTTTCGTTCCATTAATCAACGTATCCACGACAGAACGTCCCGTCAAGTGCGACCGATACGATTCGTCTCGTGAGCGCTCCCGCCCCTCGCGTCGGTCGGCCGCCAGGCCCGCACGACGACACGCTGGCCAAGCTGCTCCCGGCCGCGCTGCGGCTGTTCCTCTCGGAAGGCGGAGCGGCGCTGACGCCGACTCGCCTGCACAAGGAGACCGGCGTCGCCCGAGCGACCATCTACCGGAACTGGCCCGAGCCGGCCGACCTCATCGAGATCATGCTCGGTCGAGCCACCGAGCAGCCCGGTCACGTGACGTACGACGGGAACCTTCGCACCGACCTGCACGCCGCGGTCGGCCTACTCCTCGATCGGTTCGAGCACAAGCCGGCTCGAGCGTTCTTCGCGGCCTGCATCGAGTACGGACGCCACTCCGAACGGGTCGCGTCCACGGCCGAGTCGTTCATCGACGGGATCCTCTCCCCGTTCCGACACGTGATCGGAACCGCCATCGACGACGGCCTCATCGACGGCGATCTCGACGAACTGGTCATCGAACTGACCGGTCCACTCGTGCTCGAGCACGTCGTGATGGGACGCACCGTCTCACGTGATCGCGCGCGTCGACTCACCGACGACTTCGTCGACCGCCGCACGCAGGCGGCCTGACATCGCGCGGCCGATCAGTCGGGACCGACGCCGTCGGCGAGTACCGCATCGAACGCCGCGTCGATCCGTTCGAACCGTCGCCGGATGAAGCGCCGGCTCTCCTCGTGCGTGAAGAGGTACAGCTCCCGAGAACGGATCGCCCCGACGACGAGCTCGGCGGCTGCGTCGGCGTCGAGGGTCCGGCCCGCCATCTGCTCTTCGTCGACATCGATCTCGGGCTCGTCGAGTGGTCCGCCGTACGCCTCCTGGCGGTGACGTGCCGAGCTGTCGATCGCCGTCGCCAGACGCATCGGGCACAGCACCGAGACACCGATGTCGTGATCGCGCGCCTCTCGAGCGAGTACCTCCGAGAGAGCGACGACGCCGTACTTCGCGACGCAGTAGGCGCCGAGATCGCGGTTCGCCGTCATGCCGGCGAACGACGACGTGTTCGTGATGTGCGAGGGCCCACCCTGTTCGATCATCCGCGGGAGGAACACCTCGACGCCGTGGATGGGACCCCAGAGATCGACGTCGATCGTCCATCGCCAGTCGGCGTGCGTCATCTCCGCGATCGGTCCGCTGACGTACACCCCGGCGTTGTTGAAGAGGAAGTCGACGCGATCGAAACGCTCGTACGCGCGGTCGGCCAGAGCCACCACCTCGTCGAGTTCGGACACGTCGGTGCGCACGGTCTCGCACTCCACGCCCTCCGCACGCACGGCATCGGAGGCGATCGCGAGATCGTCCTCACCGATGTCGGCGAGAACCAGGTTCATCCCGGCCCGAGCGAGTGCCGTGGCGGTCGCCAGGCCGATCCCGCTCGCTCCTCCGGTGATGACCCCGACGCCGCCCTCGATCCGAGTTCCCTCGCTCATCGCGTGATCGTCGCACACCCGGCCGACGAACGACCGGCCGCGCCGAGTCGGTCGGGTCAGGCCGGGCCGAGCAGACGGCGGGCCGTGATCAGGAGGCGACGAGTGCCGTCTGTGCCGGAGCTGCGAAGACGAGCGCGGTCCCGCGCCGTGCACCGAGGTGCACGTATCCGTGATGGGAGGTGACCGACCCGAACACGGGCGCACCACGGCCACCGCCGTGGACGAGTGGCGACGCGCCCGCCCGAGCGGGTGATCCGACGACGGCGCTCTCGTGCTCGACGACGAGCGTCAACTCACCATCGGCCGCCGAGACGGCGACATCGACGGACTCGGCTCCCTCGCGGGTGAGCCCGAACATCGCCAACTCACGTGCTGCGACGTGGATGTCGACCGCAGTGGTGCGATCGACTCGGGCGGAGGCGAGCAGCCGATCGAGTTCGGCCCGCAGGCGATCGAGATCCGCCGCCGTGGTGACCTCGATCCGGAGCTCCGCAGCCATACCCGTTCATCGACGCCGCCGGGCCGCGACTTGACGGAAATCTGACGTCGAGCGCCTGCGAGGGCGTCGTCCCGTGGCGAACCCCGGTCTGGCCTCAGGGCGAACGCCGACGTTCGACGCCGGTCCACTTCGACAGGGGTGGTGTCGAACCGGGGCCGGCGCGTCGCTCGCGACGGAGTCGCGTCGTCGCCGCGCGCTCGACGACGACGGTCGTGGTCCGCATCCCTCGATCGCTGTCGGAGACGACGTCGCTCCCGATGCGCTGCACGATGCTCGTGGAGCGGGCGGCGTCGAACCACGCACTCGACGTCCCCTGTCGATCGACGTCGGCGAGCTCGGAGTGCTGGATCAGCAGCTCGACGCGGTCGTCGTGGATGATCGCCCGCACCGACACGACCGGCGCCGATGCGTGGACCAGCCCGTACGTGACGAGCTCGCTCGCGACGAGTTGAACGTCGATCGAGACCGTCTCGCCCACACCACGCTTCTCGAGAACCGCCGCGAGGTCGCTCCGGAACCGACGCACGTCGCGGAAACTGCGCGCCATGGCAGTGATGACCTGCTTCACGGCGCCACCCATCGGGGTCGACTTCTCATGTCCCACCTCCGGTCCGTACGTCAGCGCTGACATCCGGCCGCCGGCGAAGCTACCACCCGAACGGGTGACGATCCCGGAGCCAGGAGGCGGCGTTCAGCTCGTGGCCGCCCCCTCGCCACGAACAGACTCGACGTCAGGCCATCACGTGGGAAGCACGAGGGAAAGACCATGACCCAGGAGTACCCGAGTCTCTTCGACCCCGACGTCCTCGACGATCCGTTCGACGTCTACGACGAACTCCGCGCGCACTGTCCCGTCCACCAGCTGCCGGAGAACGGGCAGTACGTCGTCACGCGTCACGCCGACCTGCGGGCCGTCCTGACCGACACGTCGACGTTCTCGAGCGCACCGGCGATGCCGGCGCCCTCGGTCGTCGCTGCGGCGCGGGCGCAACACGAGGTGTTCGCCGAACGCGGATGGGTGCGGGCGCGGACGCTCCAGCGCACCGATCCGCCGGTCCACACCCACTACCGGCGCCTCCTCGGTCGGGTCTTCACCCCTCGTCGCGTGATGGACCTGTCTCCCCGGATCGACGAGATCATCCACACTCTGATCGACGGGTTCATCGATCGAGGCGAGTGCGAGTTCGTCTCCGAGTTCGCACTGCCGTTGCCCGGCATCGTCATCGCCGAGCAACTCGGCCTGCCGTCCGACCAGCTCCAGCTGTTCAAACGGTGGGCCGACGCGATGCTGGCGATGGCACAGCGCCCGCTCACCCCGGACGAAGCACGCGAGCAGGCCGAGATCGAACTCGACGCCCAGCACCATCTCGCACGGGAGTTCGAGGCCCGACGACGAGAGCCGACCGATGACCTGATCTCGGCCATCGTCCACGCGCACGGCACCGACGACGAACCTCTCAGCGACGAGGAACTCCACGACCTCATGCACCAGCTGGTCACCGGCGGGTTCGAGACGACGACTTCGGCTCTCGCCACGGCGATGCTCCTGCTGATCCGGCATCCCGACCAGATGCAGATGCTGCGCGACGATCCCACGCTCGTCGACGGATTCGTCGAGGAGGCACTGCGCTACGACAGCCCGGTGCACGGACTGTGGCGGTCGACGACCTGCCCGGCCGCCATCGGCGACGTCGCTGTCCCCGAGGGCGCGTCGGTGCACGTTCGTTTCGCTGCGGCCAACCGCGATCCCGAGGTGTTCGACCGTCCCGACGAGTTCGACATCACCCGCGACGACGTCCGCCAGCACGTGGCCTTCGGCGTCGGCAACCACTTCTGCATCGGCGCTGCCTTGGCGCGAGCCGAGCTCCGCCAGGCCTTCACAGCGCTGCTCGCACGACTCGACGACATCGAGCTCGCCGAACCGCTCGACGGCCCGATCCACGAGTACAGCTTCTTCCTCCGACCCATGAAGCGTCTCCCACTCCGGTTCCGGCCGACGCCGGCCGAGGCCACGACGTAGCGAGACGATCCCGACGACCGGCTGGACGATCCGGCTCGCAGGTCAGCTCGACCGAATCGGAAGGGTGACCGAGGTGCCCGCCGTGGACGACACGATCGTCAGATCGGGCACGAACGCCCGAGCGATCAGGAGCCCGCGGCCCATTGCGACCGGCTCCGGCGGAGCCGTCGGCTCGTCGCCCACGCCGGGGAAGCCGTTGCCCTGATCCTCGATGCGGATGCAACGGTCGACGCCCAGCGAGACGACGACACGGATCGGTTCACGAACCGGGGCGCGACGCTGTGCTGCCACGGCATTGGTGAACACTTCGCCCACCGCCACCAAGAAGCCGCTCTGCTCGTCGAAGGTGTCGAAGTCGACGACACGGCGGACGACGGAGCGGACCAACGACAGCGACTCGGACGAACTCGGGACGTCGAGCGCGATCTCGCCGAGCACCGCGGACCCCGGCTCGGCGACCATCAGGCGATCTCCGGATCGAAGTACCGACGCAGCTCAGAGATGGCTCGCACGAGACGCCGGTGCACCTGGGTCTGCGAGACCCCGACCCGCGCCGCGATCTCGGACTGGGTGAGCCCATCGACGAACCGCATCGCGATGAGGCGCTGATCGTCGTCGCTCATCGCGGTGAGCGCCCGCCGCAACTCGATCGAATCGACCATCGACTGCTCTCGAGCGGGACGGTGCTCGAGCTCGCTGTCGTCGGATGAGTACCGAGCGGTCCGCACCTCGAGCGCGTCGACGACCCGTTCGACCGCGAATCCGGTCGCGTGGGCCACCTCGCGAGGCGTCGGCGCACGACCCAGCTCGCCGCTGAGTCGATCGATGGTCCGACCCACGGTGAGGGCGTCCTCCTGCAGTCCGCGCGGGACGTGGACCGCCCATCCGTTCGACCGGAGGTGCTTCTTCAGCTCCCCCACGATCGTGACGGCGGCGAAGCGCACGAAGACGCCGCGGTCGGCTTCGTACCGCTCGGCGGCGAGCCACAGCGCGATCCGGGCGACCTGCGCCATGTCGTCGTCGAGCTGGCCGCTGTAGGAGTACCGCCGGGCGAGACGAAGGGCGAGCTCGATGTGCGCGGAGTAGAGCGCCTCGGCCGACGCGATCGAGTCGACGCGGTGGTCGGCCAGATCGTCGGTCGGGTCGATGACCGTCTGGCCGTGGACGTCTCGCGCTGGTGCCCGGTCGCCACTCGACTCGTCGGGTGGCCGGGCCTGGTTCATCGAAGGTCTCCGACGAGCTGCAGCGCCCGTCCGTCGGTGCGCAGGTCGAAGAACACGTTGATCAGCTCACGTGTGGGGAGATCGAAGAGTTCGGAGACATCGGGAATCGGGAGGGACCCGATCAGGGTGATCGAGAGCCGGCTCGTACCGTCGCACGCTATCTCGGCGCGGTCAAGACCGCACTCTACGTGCACGGCGACCACGGAATCGGTCAACGGGAGATCGAGCGAATCGAGCACGTCGACGGGAACCGGCAGTCGGCCGCACAGCTGTCGGGCCAACGCCTCGACCACACGGATGCGCGTGTCGAGGTCGACGTCGGTGAACGAGACGGATGCCGTCGTCAGATCACCGGTGTCGATCGAGAGTCGTGGGACCACGTGTCACCCCCTCTCGCCACGGCGCTCATCACTCACGTTCCGTTCGTTACCCCGAGAATCGACGAATCAAACCTCCGGAATCACGACGCGGCGACCTGACGCCGCCGAGTCAGGCCCAGGCGGTGCCGAAACGATCGCGGTACGCCATGGCCGCCGGGGGCCGTCGCGTGATCGGTCCGTGGCCACGACCGACCGGATAGCCGATCGGCACCATCGCCACGGTCGCCCAACCGGACGGGATGCCGAGCGCCTCGATCACCTCGGGCTCGCGACGACAGTGCAGCGTCGTGAGCGTGCACCCGAGGCCTTCTGCGACGCAGGCGAGCATGGCGTTCTGCACGGCGGGATAGACCGACCCGCCGCCCACCATGCTCGGGCGGTCGAGCTTCGCGTCGGTGATCGCCATCGCCGACGGATCGGCGCAGAACATCAGGATCGCCGGTGCCTCGTGCAGGTGGTCGGCGAGGTGATCACCGGCGGCGACCACTCGCTCCCACGACCGACGTTGCTCCTCGGGAGCCCCGCTCAGCATGGCGAGGAACCCCTCGGAGTACTGCTGCCACTCCGGTTGGTAGATCCGCTGCAGCGCCGCCTTCCCGTCCGGGTCGGTCACCACGACGACCCGCCAGGGCTGGGTGTTCCCTCCCGTCGGCGCCCAGCACGCGGCCTGGAGGACACGCTCGAGCACGTCGTCGGGGATGGGGTCGGTGCGCAGCTTGCGCACCGCGCGCAGGGTCGACATGGTCTCGTACAGATCAGCCACGTCGTCAGCGTTCCACACCGGTGCGATCGGCCTCGGTGTCGCCGACTCGATTCACGGCGACCGGTCAGCCGCAAGAGAGTCGATCACAAAGGTGAAAGCGATCACCCGGATGCCTACGATGATCGGTGGTATGGAGGACAGCTCGGCCCAGTTCACGATCACGCGATCCGATGCAGGGGACTCCGACGACGTGCGCTTCGCGCTGGCCGGCGAACTCGACGCCCACTCCGCACCGATGGTGCAGCAGGCGCTCACCGACGACGCCTCCGACGACTCGGCGCGAGTGGTCCTCGACTTCTCCGAGGTGTCGTTCATGGACTCGAGCGGACTCCGCATCATGATCGGCGAGTCCACCCGGCGCCGCGCCGCCGGCGGGTCGTTCGTGCTCGCGTCGGTACCCCGGCCGGTCTCTCGGCTGCTCGACGTGAGTGGCGTGAGCGACCACCTCGAGATCGACCCGAGCTGACCGCTCGGCGCGTCAGTCCCCGGCCACCGCCGTGAGCGAGGCGCGTCGGCGACCCTTGCGAGCGTCGTACAGACCGACCGGCGCGGCGACCTTGAACCCCGCGAGGTGCCGCTCGTGCTCGGACTCGCCGCCCCAGAAGCCGTACTCGCGATTCTCTCGAGCGTCTTGCTGACACGGCACACGAACCGGACACTTCTGACACAACATCGCCGCGGCGCGCTCGCGGCGCTCTCGAGCCTCGGGGCGCTCGGATCGCTTCGGGAAGAACAGGTCGGTTCGTCCTTTGCACACAGCCGCCTCCTGCCAGGAGGGGACGGCGGGGAGCAGGACGTCAGAGCGAGACGAGGGTGAGGGGGCGGCACTCATCGCGCGACCTGGTACCCCGAATCGAACGTGGTGATTCCTCTTCCACACGAATTTCCGGAGTCGCCCGCCCGTTTCGTCGGAACGGGGCGCGGGTAGTCCCCCGGGCATGAGCGACGGATCGCCACCCATCCGGGTCGCGCTCGTCAACGACTACGAGGTCATCGTCGAAGGGATCGCTGCGATGCTCGCTCCGTTCGACGATCGCGTCGCAGTGATCGAACTCGACGTCGG
>JBCDAK010000127.1:0-13181 GCA_039185545.1 Actinomycetota bacterium | reverse complement strand
CGCCGTCACCCGTCGAGTTGACCGTCGCCGTGGTGGGTGTCGTCACGGCGAGCGAGAGCTCGGAGGTGGGACCGAACGTGGTGCACGCGCCGGTGAGACACTCGGTGACCGTCAGTGCGAGCTCGCCTCCGTCGACCACTCCGCTGAAGGTGCCCGTGAACGACTCGGAGCCCGACCCCGTGTGGGCGATCTGGTGGAAGCCGAGAGCGACCTCCGCCTCGCCGTGTCCGCTCGGGTCGCCGCCGGACGGGTTGCGGAACGCCTCGACGAGGTAGTCGCCCGCAGGCACATCGAGATCGAAGTCGATCGTCGAGGCGCTGAAACGAGTGATCTCGGGATAGTTGAGGAGGTCGTTGGCGCCGCTGTCGACGTCGTTCGCGTCGTTGGGCGTCGGCCCGTCGTCGACGTCGCCGACCTCGAGCTCGATCGCGAGGTTGGTGTTCGAGAAGATCGAGTTCCCGAGGATCGGCACATCGGTGACGCTCGTATCGACGTCGATTCCCTCGTCACCGCTGTGAGCGATCGTGTTGCCGGCGCCCGCTCCGATGCCGCCGACGATCACGTTCGTTGCCGTGGTGAGGAGCACGATGCCGTCGGATCCGTTGCCGAGCGGAGTCGTGCCGTCGAGGCCAACGCCGATCAGGTTGCCCGTCACCGTCGCAGGGCCGGAGAGTTCGACTCCGTTGTCATCGTGCCCTGCGATCACGTTGTCGACCACGACAGTTCCCGATCCGCCATTGATGTCGACGCCGTCGAAGTTGGCGCCACGACGGAGCAGTCCCGTGCTGTCCGTTCCGACGAGATTGCTCTCGATGACGGTTCCGTCGGCATCGCCGACCCAGATCGCGTCATCGTCACTTCCCGCGATCACGTTGCGATCGGCGAGCGATGAGCCTCCGATCATGTTTCCGTCGGAGCCGGTGCCGACCTCGATCGAGTTGTCACCGTTCGGCCCGGCAGCCGCTCCGTCGGCACGGAGACCGACGTAGGTCGCACGCACGGTGTGGCTACCGGTGCCCCCGATGTCGATGCCGTCGCCGGCGAACGAGTGGATGGCGAATCCCTGGACGGTCGATCCTGCTCCCGTGAGAGAGAAGCCGTCGTCGGTGCCCGCGATGGTGAGTGATCCGTCGAGTTCGATGATCGGCGACGATGACCAGCCTGGCTGCGTCGTCGCATCCAACACCACGGTGCCCGTGACGTCACCGAAGCTCTCTCCGTCGACCTGGATCGTCCACACGCCGCCAGCGTGGCCCGGGTCCGTCGTCGGGATCTCGAAGTTCGAGGTCTGTATACCGCCCACGGCATTCGAGTTCTCGATGAACTGGCGGAGGGAGCCCTGGTTCGCCCGCTGCGTGTCGTAGCGCAGGACTTCGCCGTGCGCGTCGGCACCGGTCCCGCCCGGCGCGAAGTACACGTAGCGGCCGTCGAAGATCGGGTCCTCGTAGCCGTCGGGGGCGGTGCCGATCGCTGCTGTGCCCGGATCGAACGTCGACCACGAGCCGGAGACGGAGAAGGCCCCCGTCGTGTCGAATCGGAGGACCTCGCCGTGGAAGCCCGAGGAGTTCCGCAGCGGCGCGAAGTACAGGTACCGCCCGTCGAACGCGACGCCGTCGTATCCGCGAGCGTTCGTGCCGACGCCGTTGGAACTGGGATCGAACGCCGACCACGACGCCGTCGAATCGAAGGGCTGCCGGGTGTCGAAGCGGAGGACCTCGCCGTGGAACTGCGAACCGTTGAAGTCGGGAGCGAAGTAGAGATATCGGCCGTCGAAGGCGGCGCCGCGATAGCCGTCTGCGTCCGAGCCGACACCGTTGGCTCCCGGGTCGAAGCTGCGCCACGACGACGTGTTCGTGAACGATCCGCGCGGGTCGTATCGGAGCACCTCTCCGTGGAGTCCGTTCGCGTCGGGTACGAAGTAGATGAAGTCGCCGTCGGACACGATCCGGTTGAAGCCGTCGGGGTTGGTGCCGACTCCGTTCGCGCCGGGGTCGAAGGTGGTCCACGACCCGGACGTCGAGAACGCACCGGTCGTGTCGTAGCGCATCACCTCTCCGGAGTACACGGTGCCGTCGCTCGCGAACGGCGCGAAGTAGAGGTAGCGCCCGTCGAAGTGGGCGCCCGCGAATCCATCCGGGTCGGTCCCGACTCCGTTCGCGCCGGGGTCGAACGCCTCCCACGAGGCCACCGTCGTGAAGCTCGCCGTGGTGTCGTATCGAAGCACCTCGCCGTGGCGCTGCCCACTGCTGTCGCCGTACGGAACGAAGTACACGTAGCGACCGTCGAAGACTCCGCCGATGAAGCCGACGGGATCGGTTCCGACGCCATTCGCGCTCGGGTCGAACACCGTCCAGGATCCGATCGTCCCGAAGTCTGCGGTCGTGTCGTAGCGGAGGAACTCGCCGTGGAAGTTCGCGCCGTTCGACAGTGGGACGAAGTAGAGGTACCGGCCGTCGAAGGCGGCGCCTTCGTAGCCGTCGAGGTCGACGCCGAGGCCGGCGGCACCCGGATCGAAGGTGGCCCAGGCGTCGCTGTCGGTGAACCCGGTGGGGAGTGTCTCGTCGAGTGTGTTCGTGATCGCCACGAACGAGAAGCCGTGATCGAGGCCGGTCACATCGGTTCCCGCGACGACCGCCCGCGTCACGTGTTCGGCTTCGCTCAGCGTCGGGAAGCCGTCGGACTCGGTCGGGCGGGCGCCGCCGTACACCGCGCCCGCCGACCCGGCGAACGACCAGGTGCCGTCGAACGTGGCGGCTCCGACAGGTCCGTACGTCTGCTCGGCGAACACCTCGTCGATCGAGCCGCCACCGGTGTAGCCGGTCGACGGCGCGATGTCGCGTGCGTTGACCACGACCCAGTACGTCCCGCCGCCCTCGTTGGCGGTCAGCGTGAAGCTGCCCGATCCGTCCGTGTAGGTGGAGTCGACGACGGTGTCGCCGGCCGACGGCTCGCCGTCGCCGTCGGAATCGTGGAAGAGCCACACGTCGACCCCTGCCGCCCCGATGCCATCGTCGCTCACGTCGCCGTCGCCGTCGACGTCTTCGAACACCGTGCCGGACACGTCGTCGTACAGCGAGTCGAGATCGAGCACGTACACCGCGCCTCGCTCCGATCCTCCGTCGTCGTCGTTCCGCGCGCCCACGGCCAGGTCGAGGGTCCCGTCGCCGTCGAGGTCGCCGAGTCCTGCCACGCTCGACCCGAAGAAGTCAGCTCCGCCGAAGGGGCCGGTGATGCCTCCCGATGCTGCACTCAACTTGTGCTCGGCCACGACGGTCCCGTCGGTCGCCAGCGACACGAGAAACACCGCACCTGCATCCGTCACGCCGTCGTCGTCCCGCTGGGCGCCGATGGCGAGGTCGGGGGTTCCGTCGCCGTCCATGTCGCCCAACCCGGCGAGGGCGGATCCGAACCAGTCGTCGTCATCGAGCGCCGTGACGAAGCTGCCCTGGGTGTCGGAGATCTTCTGCTCCGCCTTCACGGTCCCGTTTGCGTTGAGGCGCAGGACGTGGACTGCCCCTCGAGCGTTCCCACCGTCGTCGTCGAGGTACGCACCGACGGCGAGGTCGGGAATGCCGTCGCCGTCGAGGTCGCCGAGTCCGGCGAGCGACGACCCGAACCAGTCGTTGTCGTCGAGCGTCGCGCTCAGCGCGCCGGCGGTGTCGGAGATCTTCTGCTCCGCCTTCACGGTGCCGTCCGCGTTCAGCATCAAGACGTGCACGGCTCCCCGTGCTGCACCGCCGTCGTCGTCGAGGTACGCGCCGACCGCCAGGTCGTTGACACCGTCACCGTCGACATCGCCCAGCGTGGCGAGCGACGATCCGAAGTAGTCGCCGTCATCGAGCGTGGCGGCGAGTCCGCCGGCGGTGTCGGAGATCTTCTGCTCCGCCTTCACCGTGCCATCCGCGTTCAGCCGAAGGATGTAGACGGCGCCGCGTGACGTGCCGCCATCGTCGTCCAGCATCGCTCCGACGGCGATGTCGCCGTGACCGTCGCCGTCGAGGTCGCCGAGACCCGCCACCGACGTGCCGAATCGGTCGTTGAGCTCCAGCGGCGTGGTCAATCCCCCGCTCGCGTCGGAGATCTTCTGTTCGGAGCGGACGGTTCCGTTCGCGTTCAGGAACAAGACGTGCACGGCCCCCGCCTCGCCGGCGCCGTCGTCGTCTCCGTACGCCCCGACCACGATGTCTCCGATCCCGTCGCCATCGAGATCGCCGATCGCCGAGACGTCGGCTCCGAAGAAGTCGTTGTCGTCGACCGTGGCGCCCAGACCGCCGGTGGTGTCGGAGATCTTCTGCTCGGCGCTGATGGGCGTGGTCGATGGTCCCGCCTCGACGTCGAGGTAGTCGGGTTGGCCATCGCGGTCGGTGTCGCGTGCGTCGCGGGGATCGCCGTCGCCGTTGGGGTCGGCGTTCTCCAACGAAGTCAGTCGGCCGTCGCCGTCGTCATCGGAATCGAGGTAGTTCGCGATCGTGTCGCCGTCCGTGTCGGGGCCCGGGTTCGTCGACGGATCGTCGTCGGCGTCGGTGTTCGTGTCCTCTTCGCAATCGAGCAGGCCGTCGAAGTCCGAGTCGGCCGTCCCGCACGGAGCGACCGACAGGTCGAGCACGTACACAGCGCCTCGGTCACTGCCGCCGTCGTCGTCGCCGAGCGCACCCACGGCGAGGTCGAGGGTCCCGTCGCCGTCGAGGTCACCGAGGCCGGCGACGCTCGCGCCGAAGACATCGAAGCCGTTGAACGGGCCGGTGAGACCGCCACTGGTGTCGCTCAGTTTCTGTTCGCTGAGCACGGTTCCGTCGGTGCCGAGCGTGACGAGGTACACCGCTCCGGTGTTGGTGTCGCCGTCGTCGTCCTGGTCGGCGCCGATGGCGAGATCGGGGGTTCCGTCGCCGTCGAGGTCGCCGATCCCCGCGAGCGACGACCCGAACCGGTCCTCGTTGCCGAGGGTGGTGGCGAATCCGCCGCTCGTGTCGGAGATCTTCTGCTCGGCCTTCACCGTGCCGTTCGCGTTGAGCTGGAGCACGTAGACGGCACCGCGGAGGTTGCCGCCGTCGTCGTCGCCGTGTGCGCTGACGGCGATGTCCGGACGACCGTCGCCGTCGATGTCACCCAGATCGGCGATGGATGCACCGAACTGGTCGGCGTCGTCGAGTCCCGTGGAGAGCCCGCCGGTGGACTCGGCGATGGGCTGTTCGGCCTTGACCGTTCCGTCGGAGTTGAGGAACAGCACGATGACTGCCCCTCGCGCCGTGCCGCCGGCGTTGTCGCGACTGGCTCCGACGACGAGGTCGTTGATGCCGTCGCCGTCGAGGTCACCGATGCCCGCGACGGCGTCTCCGAAGTAGTTCGAGCTGCCGAGGTCGGTGCTGAGCCCGCCGACGGTGTCGGAGATCTTCTGGTGACCCTTCGCGCTGCCGTCGGCGTTCAGGAAGACCACGTAGGCGGCCCCGGCGTTGAAGTCCTCGTCGTCGTCGAAGACCGCTCCGACGGCGAGGTCGCCGATGCCGTCGCCGTCGATGTCCCCGATCCCGGCGACGGAGCCGCCGAACTGATCGTTGTCGTCCAGACCGGGTCCGCCACCGACCGTGTGCGAGATCTTCTGTTCCGCCTTGACCGTCCCATCGGTGTTCATCCGCAACACGTAGACGGCTCCGCGATCGGAGCCTCCGTCGTCGTCTCGCTCCGCGCCCACGGCGAGATCGGTCACGCCGTCTCCGTCGATGTCGCCGATCGCCGCGACCGATCCGCCGAAGTTGTCGATGTCGGCGAGTGCCGCGGTGAGTCCACCGCTGGTGTCCGAGATCTTCTGCTCGTCGACGACCGGAGTGGCCGATCGGCCGGCGTCGATGTCGAGGTAGTCGGGCTGCCCGTCGCGGTCGCTGTCGAGGGCGTCTCGTGGGTCGCCGTCCACGTTCGGGTCGGCGTTCTCGGACGCCGTCGGGATGCCGTCGCCGTCGTCGTCTGCGTCGAGGTAGTTGACGTTCGCGTCGCCGTCCGCGTTCGGACCCGGGTTGGTCGACGGGTCACCGTCGGAGTCGGTGTTGGCGTCCTCCTGGCCGTCCCACAGACCGTCGCCGTCGGAGTCGGCCTGGACGTCGGCTGCGAGTGAGAGCTCGGAGGTGCCGCCGAACGTCGTGCAGCCCGGGTTCGTGCACTCGGTCACGGCGAGCGTCACCGTGCCGCCGCCGGACACGCCGGTGAACGTCCCGGTGAACGACTCCGCGCCCGATCCCGTGTGTGCGATCTGATGGAAGCCGAGGCTGACCTCGGCCTCGCCGAACCCGGTCAAATCCGCACCGGAGGGGTTGCGGAACGCCTCGACCAGGTAGTCGCCGGCAGGCACGTCGACGTCGAAGTCGACCGTCGTCGGGTTGACCGCCGTGATCACCGGGAAGTTGAGGAGATCGTTCTCACCGCTGTCGCCGTCTCCCGCGTCGTTGGCGGTGACCCCGTCGTTCGCCAGGTCGATGCCGATGGCCGTGTTCCCGACGATCGAGTTGCCGAGCACCGCCACGTTCTGTGGTGTGCCGTTGACGTTCACGATCTGGACGCCGTCGGCGACGTTGGTCGCGATCACGTTCCCCTGACCGGCGCCGATGCCGCCGATCAGCACGCTGACGACGTCGTCGCGGACGGTGATGCCACCCTCCGGAGCGGTCGTGCTGTTCGGCAGACTGGTCGTCCCGTCCGCGCCCACGCCGATCAGGTTGCTGCGGATGACGACACCACTCGGCGAGCCGGTGAACACGTTGACGCCGGCGTACCGGTTGCCCGAGATCACGTTGCCGGAGCCGACACGACCGATCTCGACGTCGTCGGCCTCGACCTGGACGCCCTCCTGGGAGTTGGGGAGGGCGGCGTTGCCGGAGACGTCGGTTCCGATGAAGCTGTTCGTGATCACGGCACCCGTCCCGCCGGATTCGACGACGATCCCGTCGGACGTGTTCGCCGACACCAGGTCCCGGTCGATCGTGGCGTCCGCGCCGCGAACGAGGACGCCGTACGACCCGTTGGCCCGAGCGGCCGTCCCCGCTGCGTCGGTTCCGACGTGGCTGTCGGTGAGCGCGACGCGGGCACCGTCGATCACCACACCGCTGGACGACCACGCACCGATCGCGAGGCCGCTGACGGACGAATCGTCGGCGTCGATGTCGAGTCCGACGCTCGATCCGGCGCCCGATCCGTCGAGCTCGACGACCGGTGTGCTGGTCCATCCCGGTTGCGTGCGTCCGTCGATCGTCGCGGTGGTGGAGACCGGTGGCAGGGCACCGGTCGGGGAGATCGTCCAGACGCCGCCGGAGTGACCGGGGTCGCCGATCGGGATCTCGAAGTTCGAGGTCTGCGTCCCGCTGACGGCGTTCGAGTTGTCGATGAACTGGCGCAACGTGCCCTGGTTGGCGCGCTGGGTGTCGTAGCGGACGACCTCACCGTGGTGCTCGGTGCCGTTCGACGTTCCCGGCGACACGTACAGGTAGCGACCATCGAAGACCGCACCGAAGAGGCCGTCGGGGTCGGTGCCGACTCCGGCGGTGCCGGGATCGAACGCGGCCCACGATCCGGGTGTCGTGAACGAGCCGGTCGTGTCGTACCGGAGGAACTCGCCGTGTCGGCCCGAGCCGCTCTCGAGTGGGATCAGATAGACGAATCGACCGTCGAACGCGGCACCGGCGTAGCCGTCAGGATCGGTTCCGACGCCATTCGAGCCGGGGTCGTAGGCCGTCCAGCTGGAGTTGGTCTGGAAGTCGGCGGTCGTGTCGAAGCGGAGCACTTCGCCGTGGTTGTCGGTGCCGTCGAAGTACGGAACCAGGTAGAGGTAGCGGCCGTCGAACGTGCCGCCGATGAAGCCGTCGAGATCGGTTCCGACGCCGTTGGCGCCGGGGTCGTAGGTCGCCCAGGCCGAGGTCGACGTGAACGACCCCGTGGTGTCGTATCGCAGGACCTCGCCGTGGTACCCGCTGTTGATGAAGGGGACGAAGTAGACGTACCGGCCGTCGAAGATCGCGCCGAAGTACCCCCGTGGGTCGGTGCCGACGCCGTTGTCATCGGGCGTGTACGCCGTCCAGCTCGACGACGAGGTGAAGCTCGCGGACGTGTCGAAGCGGAGGACCTCACCGTGCTGTGCCGATCCGTTGCTGTCCGGCGCGAAGTACAGGTACTGGCCGTCGAACGCCGTGGCGAGGTATCCGACCGGATCGTTCCCGACGCCGTTCGCGCCGGGGTCGTAGGCGGTCCACGAACTCGCACTGGAGAAGTCCGCCGTCGTGTCGTAGCGGAGGAACTCGCCGTGGCGCGGCGTTCCGTAGGGGACGAAGTACACGTACCGACCGTCGAAGTAGGCGTTGCGGAAGTCGCCCGTACTGGTGCCGACACCGTTGGCGATCGGGTCATAGGTCGTCCAGGCTCCGGATGTTCCGAAGTCGGCCTGCGTGTCGTAGCGCAGGACCTCGCTGTGCGGACCCGTGCCGTTGTCGGCGGGCGGGAAGTAGACGTACCGACCGTCGAACACGGGATCCCGATAGCCGTCCGGATCGGTGCCGACGCCGTTCGCCCCGGCGTCGAACGTGGTCCAGGCAGCGGTGTCGGTGAATCCTGACGGGAGCACCTCGTCGCCGGTGTTCGTGACCGGGGTGAAGCTGAATCCGAAGTCGAGACCGGATCGGTCGGCACCGCTGACCACCACGCGGGCGAGGTGGTCCGAGACGGGGAGCGTCGGAAAGCCATCGGTGGCGGTGGCGCGCGCTCCACCGAAGAACGGACCCGCCGATCCGGTGAACGACCACGTTCCGTCGAACGCCGCCGATCCGTCGGGCCCGTACGTCTGCTCCGCGAGCACGGCGTCGATCGACCCGCTCGGTGAGAAGCCTGATGTCGGAGTGATGTCGGAGGCATTCGCGACCACCCAGTACGTGGCGTCGCCGTCGGTCGCCGTGAGCGAGTACGCGCCTGAGACGTCGGTGACCGCCGTGTCCGCGATCGTGTCTCCGAACGACGGCTCGCCGTCGCCGTCGTCATGGAACAGCCACACATCGGCGTCGACGACGCCGACGCCGTCGTCGCCGACGTCGCCATCGCCGTCGACGTCCTCGAACACACGGCCGGTGATCGTGTGCAGCGACGTGTCGCTCAGATCGAGGACGTAGGCGGCGCCACGATTCGGTCCGCCGTCGTCGTCGTAGCGGGCTCCGACGGCGATGTTCAGTGCGCCGTCGCGGTCGAGGTCGCCGAGGCTGGCGACCGCAGCACCGAACTGGTCGCTTCCGTCGAGAGGCCCGGTGAGGCCGCCGGCCGTGTTGCTGACCTTGGCCTCGGAGTCGACGGTGCCGTCGGCGGCGAGGTGGACGAGGTACACGGCCCCGGCTCGGAGCGCTCCGTCGCTGTCGCGCCACGATCCGACGAGCATGTCGGGCAGCCCGTCGCCGTTTGCGTCGCCGACTCCGGCGATGCTCCGTCCGAGTTGATCGCCGTCGGCGAGCGGCCCCGTCAGACCGCCGGTCGTCGACGAGATCTTCTGCTCACCTTTCACCGTGCCGTTCGAGTTGAGGAACAGCACGTGAACGGCCCCGCGGTCTGTCCCACCGTCGTCGTCATCGAACGCGCCGACCACCATGTCGGAGACGCCGTCTCCGTCGAGGTCGCCGATCCCCGCGACCGATGCACCGAAGTCACCGCTGTCGGTGAGTGTGGCCGTCAACCCGCCTGCCGTGTCCGAGATCTTCTGTTCCGCCTTCACCGTGCCGTTCGCGTTCAGGAAGATGACGTACACGGCCCCGCGATCGGTGCCGCCGTCGTCGTCGTTGAAGGCACCCACGAGCAGATCGGGGATCCCGTCGCCGTCCAGGTCGCCGATGCTTCCGACGGTCGCACCGAAGTGGTCGCTGTCGTCGAGTGTCGCGGCGAGTCCGCCTTCCGTGTCGGAGATCTTCTGCATGGTCCGCGCGGTGCCGTCGCTGTTCAGGAAGACGACGTAGACCGCGCCCCGGGCGCCGCCGCCGTCGTCATCACTCCAGGTGCCGACCGCGAGATCGGGAACTCCGTCGCCATCGACGTCGCCGATCCCGGCGAGACCGTGCCCGAACTCGTCGAGGTCGTCCAGTGCCGGACCGCCACCGGCGGACTGCGAGATCTTCTGCTCGGCGCGCACGGTGCCGTCGGCGTTGAGGAAGAGCACGTACACAGCGCCGCGGGCGGATCCGCCGTCGTCGTCGCCGACCGCCCCGACCGCGAGGTCGGTGATCCCGTCGCCGTCCACGTCTCCGATCTCGGCCGCGGACTGGCCGAGTTGGTCGCTGTCGTCGAGTGAGGCGCTCAGACCGCCCGTCGTGTCGCTGATCTTCTGCTCTGCGGCGATCGGGGTCGACGAGGGACCGGCCTCGATGTCGAGGTAGTCGGGCTGTCCGTCGCGATCGGTGTCGAGCGCGTCCTGAGGATTGCCGTCGCCGTTGGGGTCGGCGTTCTCGCTGGCGGTCGGGACGCCGTCGCCGTCGTCGTCTGCGTCGAGGTAGTTCGCGGTGGTGTCGCCGTCCGTGTCCGGTCCGGGGTTGGTCGACGGGTCGTCGTCCAGATCGGTGTCGGCGTCCTCTTCGCAGTCGAGAAGACCGTCGGCGTCGGAGTCGGCCACCCCGCACGCCGTGGCGATGTTCGCTGCCCAGTCGAGGGAGCGCTCGAGCAACGTCTCGTAGTCGGTGGTGAAGACGGTGGGGTTCGCTCCGTCGCTGGGGAACCAGACTCGACGATTGGTGGCCGTGTTGGCCGAATAGAGGGTGGCGCCGGTGTCGGCGACGAACAGAGCGCCCTCGTCCGACGACGTCGGGCTGTCGGCCAGGACCGTGACCCCGGCGGGGAGCGACGTGTCGTCCTCGTCCCAGTAGTTCACGTCGTCGGACGACGAGTGCACGGTCAGCGATCCGAGCGACAAGCCATCGGTGATCGGATGGGAGTTGTCGACGATCGAGATCGTCGTCTCGTTCGACCAGTCCTGGTCGCCCGATCCCGAGTAGAGCAGGCGCGAGATCGCGCTGAAGTCCTCGTTGACGATGCCGATGTCGAGACCTCGCACGGCGTCCCCCGCCGATGAGCCGACGCTCTCGGAGACGAACATGACGTCGTTCGCTGCTGCCGCAGCTGCGAGTGCGGAGGCGCCGGCGCCGTCGTCGACAGCGGTGACGGTCCACCCCCAGCCAGCGAAGAGCCCGGCCAGCACCGTGACCTTGGCGTTGGTCGACGTCGACCCGTCGGCGGTGACCATCACGAGGTTCCTCGCTGCGGCCGTCGGGACGGCCGCCACGGAGAACTCCGAGGTCGAACCGAACGCCGTGCACGCTCCGGTCGTGCACTCGGTGGCGGTCATCGTGATGTCACCGCCCGAGAGGATTCCGCTGTACGTGCCGGTGAACGACTCGCTCCCCGAGCCGGTGTGGTTGATCTGATGGAATCCGAGTGAGACCTCACCCTCGCCGTTGCCCGTCGCGTCGTTGCCCGACGGGTTCCGGAACGCCTCGACGAGGTAGTCGCCGGCGGGCACGTCGAGATCGAAGTCGACGGTCGACGACGTGGTCGCCGCGATCACCGGGAAGTTGAGACCGTCGTTGGGGCCGGAGTCGGTGTCGTTCGCGTCGTTGGCCGACACACCGGCGCCCCCGTGGTCGATGCCGAGTGCTCCGTTCGAGTGGATCGAGTTGCCCAGGATGGCGTTGTCGTCGGATCCGTTCTCGAAGACGGTGACCCCCTCGTCGCCGTTGTGGGCGATCACGTTGCCCTCGCCGGGCGAGATGCCGCCGATCTGCAGGCTGTCGGTGGACCCGAAGTTGATCGTGATGCCGTCGTCGTCGTTGCCGATCGGCGTGGTGCCGTCGGCGCCGACACCGATGAAGTTGCCCGTGATGACCGACCCGTTCGAGCCGAGGATCTGCATGCCCTCGCCGCCGTTGCCCGAGATCACGTTGTTCCGCACGACCGTGCTCGGCGAGTTGTTGAGGTCGACGCCCTCGTCGCCGTTGCCCCGGTCGAGCAGACCGGTCGAGTCGGTACCGAAGTAGTTGCCCTCGATGACGTTGCCGCCCTGTTGATCGAGGATCCCCTCGCCGCCGTTCGCAGAGACGGCATTGCGGTCTGCAGCTCCCGGCCCGCCGATCGTGTTGTTGGTCGAGCCGGCGCGGATCGCGATGCCGTCGTCGGTCACCCCGTCAGCCGTCGACCCATCGGGCGCGAGACCGATCCAGTTGCCGGCGACGGTGTGACCGCCTGTCCCGTCGACGTTGACCCCGTCGTCCGGGAAGTCGCGGATGACGAATCCGCGCAACTCCGAGTTGCTGCCGTCGAGCGTGAACCCGTCGGCGCCACCACCGGTTGCCGATCCATCGACGACCACGATCGGGTTCCCCGCCCAACCCGGCTGGGTCTGAGCGTCGATGCGGACGGTCGCCGTGACGGTCGGGAGAGCGGATCCGACGGCGATCGTCCAGATCCCGCCCGAGTGGCCCGACTCGGTCGCCGGCATCTCGAAGACGATCCGTTCGACGGCGCTTGCCGCGTTCGCCTCCTGGATCGCCGCCCGCAGCGTGCACTCGGCGTCGCCATTCGAGTTCGTACCGCCGGTGCTGCACAGGCCGTCACCGGCTGAGGCGTCCGCACCGTCGGCGGTCGAGTTGACGACCAGGATCCCGGCGGCCCAGATGAGCGAGCGGGCGACGATCGTGTCGAGGTTCGTCCCCCAGCTGGACGTCGATGCGTTGGCCCACCCGCCGAGCACTCGACGTCCAGCTGCCGAGTTGGCCGAGTACATCGCCGAACCGGCCTCGAAGGTGACGAGGAACTTGTTGTCGGCGTTGGCGGTCTGTTCGATCAGCGGGACCGCGCCGGCCGGGAGCGGAACGACGTCGTCTCGCCAGTTGGAGTGGCTGATCGCCGAAGGAGCCGTGGTCACGGTCCCGACCGAGAAGCTCGACGTGGGGAACACCGTGTTGTCGGCGATCCGCATTTGGGTCGTGTTGGTGAAGCCGGTCGAGTTCGAGGCCCCGTACATCAGGATCTGCCAGTTCGACACGTCCTCGGCGACGACCCCGATCGCAAGATCGCGGATCGAGGCGCCGACGGCGTTCGACGCCGTGTCGCTGATGTACATGACGTCCGCGGCGTCGGCGGCGGTCGTCAGCGCGGGAACACCGGCGTCGTCGTCGATGACGCTG
>JBCDAK010000126.1:0-13348 GCA_039185545.1 Actinomycetota bacterium | reverse complement strand
TGACGACATCACGTTCCGGGTCTGACCCCAGGCGTGACGTCAGCCGCGCGGGAGGAGGGCGAGCTGGCGGGACTGGGCGACGAGGTTCCCGGCGACGTCGAAGATCTCGCCGTCCTCCTCGGTGAGACCCGCCTGCACGAACTGTGACCGGAACCCGCATCGCAGCGGCCCCGGAACCGGGACGCCCCGGATGTGCACGGTGAGCTCCACCGTCGGCACCCACGCGGCCGGGAGGTCGGTGTTGAAGATCGACGGCGGCATGACGTCGGTCGCCAGCAGCAGACCGATCTCGTCGATCGGCTCGCCGTCGAGCAGGTCGAACCACCCCCGGACCTCGGGTCGACCGCTCGGCTCGCCGGCCGAGAAGCCGACGTCGTCGGGGTGCAGGCGGACCGCCAGGTTGGTCATGAGCGTCGGGGACTCGGCCGTGTTCGGCCGCTCGGCACACTCGTCGTACGGCGGGAGGTCGAGCGGGTTCAGGACCGTGTGAAGGAAGCGATCGTCTTCCGGATCGGCCGGACCGAACGTCCCGAGGAGCTGGAGCACGCGACCGTGCTCCATGTCGAGGTTGGCCGTGAGCGTGGCGAATCGACGACCCCGACGGACGATCCGGACGTCGATCGTGCACGGTCCGGCGGGAGCTGGGCGCACGTAGTGCGCGGTGAGCGTGAGCGGCGGCCGGCCGACCGCTTCCGACATGGCGCGTCCGGCGATGGCGAGGAGATATCCGCCGTTCGCGTTTCCACCGATGTCCCACCCGTCGTGCACCTCGCCGCCGAACGACGAGACGTCGCCGTCGTCGGACAGGTCGACCCGTTCGACTCTCGTCGCCCGCCCGAACCTGCCATCGACCATGTCCCGAACGTAGAGCGACGCTCTGGGTCAGGCACAAAGTGTCGCCGTCCGGCTGGCGGCCGTCACCATGCGACACTTCGTGCCTGACCCACACTGTCGTCGAATCGTTCCGCCGTGTGCGACGGCTCACCCCGTAGCGTGAGCCGGGTGAGCGACGAGACCTGCTACGTCACGACGCCGATCTACTACGTCAACGCGGAGCCCCACCTGGGTCACGCCTACACGACCATCGTCGGCGACGCGATCACCCGCTGGAACCGCCTCAGCGGGCGCGCCACGAAGTACCTCACCGGCACCGACGAACACGGACTCAAGATCCAGCAGACCGCCGAGGCCGCCGGGACCACCCCGCAGGAGTTCGTCGATTCGGTCGCACCCAAGTTCGCCGACGCCTGGAAGCACCTCGGCATCGCGAACGACGACTTCATCCGCACCACCGAGCCGCGTCACAAAGACGCCGTCCGCGAGCTGCTGCTCCGGTGTTACGACGCCGGCGACATCGAACTCGACACGTTCGCCGGCAAGTACTGCGTCGCCTGCGAGGAGTACTACGGCGACGACGAGCTCGTCGACGAGAACGGCGTGTACGGCGCCGGCGACCTCTGCCCCATCCACGGCACTCCGGCGCTCTACTACGAGGAGGAGAACTACTTCTTCCGCCTCAGCCGGTTCGAGGATCGTCTCCTCGACTGGTACGCCAAGCACCCGACGGCCATGACCCCCGAACACCGGGGCAACGAGGCACTCGGCCTCATCCGCGGCGGGCTCCGCGACTTCTCGATCAGCCGCACGTCGCTCGACTGGGGCATCCCTCTGCCGTGGGACCCCGACCACGTCACGTACGTGTGGTTCGACGCGCTCACCAACTATCTCGCCGCGATCGGTTTCGGCAGCGACGACGGCAATGGTTCCGATGGCCGCCCGTGGACCGACTGGTGGCCCGGCACCCACCTCATCGGCAAGGACATCGTCCGCCAGCACTGCGTCTACTGGCCGGCGATGCTGATGTCGGCCGGCATCGATCCGCCGGCACGGTGGGCGATCGGCGGCTGGTTGCTCGTCGGCGGCGAGAAGATGTCGAAATCGTCGGGCAACGCCATCAACCCGCTCGAACTCATCGACGACGTGGGCCTCGACGGCTTCCGCTACTACGTGCTCGCCGAGACCCCGTACGGGTCCGACGGCGACTTCACGTACGAAGGTCTCGTCGCTCGGTACAACTCCGACCTCGCGAACAACCTCGGCAACCTGGCGGCCCGCGTCGCCACGGTGGTCGGCAAGAAGTGCGGCGGACTCGGTCCTGCGCCGGCATCCGACTCGCCACTCTCCGAGGCCGCGGCCAAGGCGGTCACCGATGCCACAGCGGCGTGGGCCGACTTCCAACCGAGTCGCGCCCTCGACGCCACGTGGCAGCTCATCCGCGCCACCAACGCGTACCTCGAGACGAACGAACCGTGGAGGGCCGAGCCGGGCGAGGCGGTCGACCGGGTCATGGGCGACGCCCTCGAGGCACTGCGGATCGTGTCGATCCTCGTCTCGCCCGCGATCCCCACGACCGCCCAGGCGATCTGGGAACGCATCGGCATGGTGGGTGACGTGCTCGACCAGCGCGTCCCCGATGCGGTGACCTGGGGCGGCTACGCCGGTGGCGCAGACGTCGTGAAGGGCGATCCGCTCTTTCCCCGCATCAAGGTCGACGCATGACCGAACCGTCCGGACAGACGGTGTCTGACACCGTTTGTCCGGTCATCGATTCGCACTGTCACGTACACGACGAGTCGATCCCCGGCGGCGCCGACGGCGCGGTCGAGCTGGCCCGAGCCGCCGGCGTCGCGGCCATGGTCACGGTCGGCTGCGACCGCGGCACCACGCTCGCCGCCATCGCGGTCGCCGAACGCCACGACGACGTGTTCGCCACCGTCGGGCTCCATCCGCACGATGCCGTCAACGGCACCGACACCGTCGCCGACCTCCTCACCGACGCCGAGGGAGCGATCCCCGACACGGTCGTCGCAGTCGGCGAGGCCGGGCTCGACTACTACTACGACCACTCGCCTCGCGACGTCCAGCGCCACGTCTTCGCGGAGCAGATCGCACTCGCCCACCAGCACCGCCTCCCCCTCGTGATCCACTCTCGCGACGCCTGGGACGACACGTTCGACATCCTCGACGCCGAGGGCGTGCCCGACCGCACGATCTTCCACTGCTTCACCGGCGGCCCCACCGAAGCTCGCGGTGGCCTCGACCGCGGGATCTTCCTGTCGTTCTCCGGCATCGTGACCTTTCGGTCGGCGAGCGACATCCAGCAGGCCGCGCTCGACTGCCCGACCGAACGACTCCTCATCGAGACCGACAGTCCCTACCTCGCCCCCGTCCCGCACCGGGGCAAGCCCAACCGTCCGGCCTGGGTCACCGACGTGGCTCGGTTCGTCGCCGACCTGCGCGACGAGGCGCTCGACGAGTTCTCCGCCGCCTCGGTCGAGGCCACCCGCGACGCGTTCGCCGGCCGCCTCGGTCGGACCGTCTGAACGCACCCAGATCACCGCGTTCACCCACCCACGCGGAGTGGTGGCCGCAGGGTGACCGACGACCGTGCGCCACCATCGCGGTGTCCGACCTCGATACGCTCGATCAGCCGAATCCGGCCGTCCCATGAGACTCGATCCCACCCGACTCGCCCTCGCGATCATCATCACGCTGGTCGCCTTTCCGACCGTGTGGTGGCTGTCCCGGAGCGATGACAATGCGCAGACCGAGGCGGTCGACAGCACGGTCGCTCCCACGGTCGAGGCGGCCACGGACGACGGCGTGATGAACCCGATCGACGGCGCCTCGGCCGGCAACGTGATGAACCCGATCGACGCACCGCCGCCGGCGCCGACCACGACCGAACGCCCCGGCTCGAACCTCCCGCCGGTCGAGCGCCCCTCGGGCGATCCGTCCTTCATGGACGGACCCGGCCTCCCACAGATCGACGACGTCTCCGAGATCGCCGTCCCGGCGCGCCCCGAGGTGGCACCGGTCCGCGCCGATGCGTCGTTCAGCGGGTCGATCAGCGGAGACCGGATCTGCCTCGTCCGTGACTTTCGGATCGGCACCACCCTCGCTGTCACCAACCTCGACAATGGTCGGAGCATCACCTGTGTCGCGGCGCTCGCACCGCGCGGCCAGGAGGAGGAGATCGTCCTTCACACGGCCAGCTTCGAGCGTCTGGCCGATCTGACCGAGGCGCCGATCCCCGTCGAGATCCAGTCCTGATCGTCCGGATCGAGACCGGTCGATGACCCACTCCCGACCGACGTTGAGCGCGTTGCTCGACGATCACGGCCTCGCCCCTCGCCGCGACCTCGGCCAGAACTTCGTGGTCGACCCCAACACCGTCCGCCGCATCGCCGAGCTCTCCGGGGTCGGTCCGGGAGATCAGGTGGTCGAGATCGGCGCGGGTCTCGGGTCGCTCACGCTCGCGCTGGCCGAAACGGGAGCCGACGTCGTCGCGGTCGAGGTCGACGCGGGGGTGGCGGCAGCGCTGCGCGACGTCACGTCGGATCTCTCGTCGGTGACCGTGATCGAGTCGGACGCGACCACGCTCGACTGGGTCGATCGACTCGACGGCGACGGATGGGTGCTGGTCGCGAACCTGCCCTACAACGTGGCGACGCCCCTCGTGTGCGATGTCCTCGATGAGGTCCCGGCCGTCGAGCGGCTGCTCGTGATGGTCCAACGCGAGGTCGCCGAGCGCTTCGCCGCCGGGCCAGGATCGAAGGCGTACGGAGCGGTCAGCGTGAAGGTCGCGTTCCACGGCTCGGCGCGCATCGTCGGACACGTGCCCGCCTCGGTGTTCCTCCCCCGACCGAACGTCGAGTCCGCCCTGGTCGAGATCACCCGCTCGACGCCACCCGACGTCGACGCCGAACGGCTGTTCTCCATCGTGCGACGCGGGTTCGGACAGCGACGCAAGATGCTCCGGAGGTCACTCGCCGACGTGGTCGGCGCCGAGGTCTTCGACGCGGCCGGCGTGGACGCCACGAGGCGACCCGAGGAACTCGACCTCGACGACTGGGTGCGCCTCACCGTCGCCGCCGCGGAATCGACATGACCACCGAGACCGTGCGAGCCCACGCCAAGCTCACGTGGAGCCTGCGCATGACCGGCGTGCGCCACGACGGGTTCCACCTGATCGACGCCGAGATGGTCGCGCTCGACCTCCACGACCTGATGCACATCACGGCCACGCCCGGAACGCCGTCCCGGTTGGACGTGATCGGGCCGTTCGCCGAGGGAGTGCCGACCGACGAGTCGAACCTCGTGCTTCGGGCACTCGACCACGTGGGGGTCGACGCCGCGGTCGTGCTCGACAAACGGATCCCTCACGGAGGCGGGCTCGGGGGAGGATCCACGGACGCGGCCGCGGCACTGCGGTGGGCTGGTGCAGGGACCGACCCCGACGCATTGGCCGACATGGCTCGGATCGGAGCCGACATCCCGATCTGTGTCGTCGGTGGACGGGCCCGGGTGCGCGGCATCGGCGAGGTCGTCGAGCCTCTCCGGTTCGTCGATCGCTGGGTGACGCTCGTGATCCCGCCGCTGTCCGTCAGCACGCCCGCCGCCTACCGCGCCTGGGACGAGCTCGGCGGACCGACGGGCGACGCCGTCGATGGACCGAACGACCTCGAGCCGGCCGCGATCGCCGTCGAACCACGGCTCGCCGAGTGGCGCGATGCGATCCGGGGGCAGACCGGGACTCGGCCGGTGCTGGCCGGCAGTGGCGCCACCTGGTTCGTCGAGGGCCGACGCGAAAAGGCCCTCGCCGACCTAGTCGACGAGGGCGCACTCGTCGTGGAGACGAGAACGATTCGAGCACCCGAACCGTCGCTGGGCTGATCGCCGAGGACGGTCTCGGATGGAGCCGCTACTTGCGGCGCTGGTGCCGCGTCCGGCGCAGCATCTTCTTGTGCTTCTTCTTGCGCATGCGCTTGCGGCGCTTCTTGATGAGCGATCCCATGGCGACCCGACGCTATCGCCCGTGTCCGGGCACCCCACCCCGAGTAGCGTGACCCTTCGAGCGATGCCACCGGGCACCGCGATCCCGGGTCGTCTAATGGTAGGACAGCGGTTTTTGGTGCCGCCTGTAGGGGTTCGAATCCTCTCCCGGGAGCTGGTGGCGGACACATCGACAGCCGGATCGTCTCATGCCACGACAGCGGTGTTGGTGCCGCCTGGAGGGGTTCGAATCCTCTCCCGGGAGCTGGGGTGTGCGGTACGGGCCTCGCGCCGAGGCTCACTAGTGTGAGGGTCCGATGAGCGTCTCGGCGATCGTTCTGGCGGCGGGTGAGGGAACGAGGATGCGGTCCAGCCGACCGAAGCCGCTCCATCTCATCTGCGGACGGGCCATGGTGCTGCACGTCATCCACGCGCTCGAGAGGCTGCAACCCGATCGGACCGCCGTCGTCGTCGGGCATGGTGCCGAGCAGGTCACGAAGAAAGTCCAGGAGCTCGCGCCAGCCTGGTCGAACGTCGTCTTCGTCGAGCAGGCCGAGCAGAACGGCACCGGTGAAGCCGCCTCGATCGGAATGACGGCCTTCCCGGGCGACGACTACGACGAGGAGTCCACCATCGTCGTCCTGCCCGGTGACACTCCGCTCCTCCGCGCCGACACGCTCGACGAACTGGTCGTCACCCACACCGCCAACGGCAACGCGGCAACACTGCTCACGTCGGTCATGGACGACCCGACCGGGTACGGACGCGTCATCCGAAAGCGAGACGGACAGGTCAGTCGCATCGTCGAGCAACGCGACGCGTCGCCCGAGGAACTCGACGTCCGCGAGGTGTCGACCTCGATCTACGCGTTCCGACGCGACCTCCTCGGGCCCGCCCTGCGCACGCTCACGACCGACAACGCTCAAGGCGAGTACTACCTCACCGACGTCGTGTCGGTCCTCGCGTCGATGGGCCACCGGGTCGGCTGCGTCCAGGCACCCGCACCCGAGACGCAGGGGGTCAACGACCGCTGGCAGCTGGCCCTCGCCGAACGAGAGCTCCGGGCGCGCACCAACCGACGCTGGCTGCTCAACGGCGTCACGATGCTCGATCCGCGACAGACGTTCATCGACGTCACGGTCACCATCGGTCGTGACGTCACGCTCTACCCGGGCACGATGCTGCAGGGGTCGACGGCGGTGGGCGACCGCTGCGAGATCGGTCCCGACGCCCAACTCGTCGACTGCGCCGTCGGCAGCGACAGCGCCGTCACCCACACCGTCGGCCACGACGCCGAGATCGGCACCGGCGCCACGGTCGGCCCGTACGCACACCTGGCGCCCGGCTCGTCCGTCGCTGACGGCCGGTCGACCGGCCCCTTCTACACTTCGGAGTCCTGAGCGTGAACGGAGCTGGACCGGCGATGGAAAAGGTCACCACCAAGCGGCTCGCCCTCTACACCGGGCGCACCCATCCCGAGCTGGCGCACGAAGTGGCGGCCCATCTCAACATCGGACTCGGCAGCGACAACCTCGTCGAGTTCGCCAACGGCGAGGTGAGGTGCAGCTTCGGCGAGTCGGTCCGCGGCACCGACGTGTTCGTGATGCAGACCCACTACGGCGTCGACGAGCGATCGGTCAACGACTCCATCATGGAGCACCTCATCATGATCGACGCCGCGTCGCGGGCGTCGGCGAAGCGGATCACGGCGGTCTGCCCGTTCTACGGATACGCCCGCCAGGACCGCAAGGCAGCCGGCCGAGAGCCGATCACGGCGAAGCTCATCGCCGACATGTTCAAGGCCGCCGGGGCGAAGCGGATGATCTCCATCGACCTCCACTCGGGGCAGATCCAGGGGTTCTTCGACGGTCCGGTCGACCATCTCACGGCGATGCCGGTGCTCGAACAGTACGTGCGCGACCACGCCACCGAGCCCGTGATCGTGTCGCCCGACGCCGGGCGCATCAAGGTCGCCGAGCGGATGGCGCAGCACCTCAACGACTGCGGCGCCGACCTCGCGTTCATCTACAAGCGGCGCCCGAAAGGCACCACCAACGTCGCCGAGGCCGCCGAGGTCATGGGCGACGTCGCCGGGCGCACCTGCGTGCTCACCGACGACATGATCGACACCGCCGGCACCATCGTGGCCGCTGCCGAGCTCCTCGTGAAGCGGGGTGCCAAGGAGGTGTGGGCCATGGCCACGCACGGCCTCCTGTCCGGACCCGCGGTCGACCGGCTCAAGAACGCACCGCTCGAACGGATCGTGCTCACCAACTCGCTCCCTCTGCCGCCCGAGAAGCAGTTGCCCAACATCGAGGTGCTGTCGATCGCACCGCTCATCGCCGAGGCCCTCGGAGCCGTCTTCGACGACACGAGCGTCAGCGACATCTTCGACGGCGAGAACCTCGCCTGAGAGGACACGGTCCGGAACGCATCCCGATGGGTCGCCGATAGCGTGATGCGCCGCCGTCCGAGCGACGGCGAGTCCGTGCCCGGGCGTGTCCGTCCGGCTCCGTTTGCGATCGACCAGGAATTCCGACCCATGACCGAGACCGTTCTCCACGCCGAGTCGGGCCGCCAGACCGGCTCCCCCGCCGCCCGCCGCCTGCGCACCGACGACAAGATCCCGGCCGTCGTCTACGGCCTCGGGATCGACCCCGTGTCCATCGCGATCTCGCGCCGCGACCTCCGTCTCGCTGTCTCGGGCGAGGCCGGCATGAACACCATCCTCGATCTCACGGTCGACGGCACCGTCTACCCCTCGCTCATCAAGGACGTGCAGCGGCACCCCGTCCGGCAGAACATCACCCACGTCGACTTCATCCAGGTCAACCTCGACGCGGCGATCGTCGTGTCGGTGCCCATCCGCACCGAGGGCGAGTCGAAGGCCGTGCAGTCCGGCAACGGTCTGATCGAGCTCGCCATGACCGAACTCGAGGTGTCGACCACGCCGCGCAACATCCCGTCCGAGATCGTCGTCGACGTCACGGAGATGGACATGGACTCGACCATCCGCGTCGAAGACCTCAGCATCCCGGCCGGTGTCGAGCCGACCGTCGAGGCCGACCGCGCCGTCGTCACGGTCATGACCATGGCCACGCCGGTGCTCGATGCCGAGGAGGCCGCCGCCGAGGCCGCCGCCGCCGAGGGCGAGGACGGTGCAGACGGTGACGCCGCCGAGGGCGGCGACTCCGGCGACGAGTGAGCCTGTTCGGGCGCTCCGGTCGGGGAGCGCCCTTCGATTGGCTGGTCGTCGGTCTCGGCAATCCGGGGCCCAAGTACGAGCGAACGCGCCACAACGTCGGCGAAGAGGCCGTCCGGATGCTCGCCGAGCGACGGGGAACCTCGCTGAGGTCGGGTCGCGACGACGCGCTCAGCGCCGAGACCCGGTTCCCGGGTCCCTCTGGTGATGACGATCGGGTCGTCCTCGCGTTCCCGATCACCTTCATGAACGAGTCGGGCCGATCGGTGCAGTCGATCGTGCGCCGCTACCGCATCACCGAGCCGGAGCGGATCATCGTCGTGCAGGACGAGCTCGACCTGCCGCCCGGTGCGCTCAAGGTCAAAGCGGGCGGTGGACTCGCGGGCCACAACGGACTGCGTTCGATCACGTCGCATCTCGGCACGCAGGACTACCTCCGCGTGCGGATCGGCGTCGGCAAGCCCGACACAAAGCACGTCGGCAAGGTCCACGTGCTCGCTCCGTTCCCGAAGCGGCAGCGCGAGATCGTCGACGTGGCCATCGCCGACGCTGCCGATGCGGTCGAGATGATCATCGCCGACGGCGTCGAGGCCGCGATGCAGCGCTACAACGCTCCTCGCTGACCTCGGCTCCCCGACGATCGGAGGTCAAGCGACACTTTGTGCCTGACCCAAAGTGTCGCTTGGTTCAATGGCTCGGTGCCCGCCGCTCCGCTCGCCGACCTCGCTCCGCGCCTGCGCGACGAACCCGGACTCACCCGAGCGCTCGGCACACCCGATGCGCGACTCGCCGTGGTCGAGGTGGCGCGCCCCATCGCCCTCGCCGGACTGGCGCATCTCTCGAACCGTCGACCGTTGGTGGTCGCGTGCCCGACCGGCTCGATGGCCGAGCAACTGGCGGAGGACATCTCCCGCTTCGTCGACCCCGATGACGTGGCGCTGTTCCCCGCCTGGGAGACACTCCCGTTCGAGCGGGTCAGCCCCAGCGTCGAGACGATGGGGCGCCGGCTCGAGGTCCTCTGGCGCCTGCGCGACCCCGAGAGAACGCCGAAGATCATCGTCGCCGGAGTCCGAGCCCTCCTTCAGAAACTCGGACCACGGGCGACCGAGATCGAGCCGATCGACGTGTCGCCCGGTGCGGTCCTCGACGTCGACGACGTGGTGTTGCGGCTCGTCGAGTACGGCTACCGGCGCGAGGAACTCGTCGAACACCGCGGTGAGTTCTCCCAGCGCGGCTCCATCATCGACGTGTACCCGGCCACCGCCGACGCGCCGATCCGCATCGACCTGTGGGGCGACGAGGTCGACCGTCTGACCCGCTTCGGCGTCAACGATCAGCGCTCGATCGACGACCTCGAGGGCGTCACGATCTTCCCCGCCCGCGAACTCATGCCCGACGACGACCTGCGCGAGCGCGCCGCCGGTCTGGTCGGCTCCGAGCCGTGGGGGCGCGAGCAGTGGGAGCGACTCGCCGAGGGCACCCATTTCGAGGGGATGGAATCGTGGTTGCCGTGGCTCGTCGACGACGACCGGCTCCTCACCGACGTCCTCGGCGACGACGCGAAGGTCCTGCTCGTCGAACCCCGCCGGATGCGCGACCGCGCCGTCGACCTTCTCGCCGAGGAGGACGACCTCGCGAAGGCTCTCGCGTCCACCTGGGCTCGCGACCCCGAGAAGGAGTTCCCCCGCCTCCACGCCGACGCCGATCGTCTGCTCTCGGGCCTGGTCGGCGGCTTCTGGACCGTCGACTCCACTCCCGAGAGCCCCGACACGCCGGTCGTCGAGGCGTCGGGATGGGGCCCGGTCACCGACGGTGGAGCGGCGCTCACCGAGCGGCTGACCGACCTCATCACCCAGGGGTTCTCCGTGGTCGTCGCCGCCGACGGTGCCGGCTCGGCGAAGCGACTGCACGACCTGCTGCTCGACCAGGGCCTCGACTTCCCCGTCGCGACCGATCCGGGAGCGAGCCTCACGTCGCCGGGCGGCACGATCGTGGTCGCTCCGCTCGCTCGCGGGTGCACGCTCCCGAACGCCAAGCTGGCGATCGTCGCCGAACCCGACCTCACCGGTCGCCGTCGAGCACATCGCCGCGCCCGCAAGCGCCCCCGCCAGGGCACCACCACCTTCGAAGACCTCAAGCCCGGCAACTACGTCGTGCACCACCAGCACGGCGTCGGCCACTACGAGGGGATGGTCAAGCGGGCGATCGGCGGGGTCGAGCGCGACTACCTCCTCGTCGCCTACAAAGGTGGCGACAAGCTCTACGTGCCGTCCGACCAGATCGACACGCTGCGCCAATACGTCGGCGGAGAAGCGCCCACACTCCACCGCCTGGGCGGGAGCGACTTCGCCAAGTCGAAGAGCCGCGTCAAGTCGGCGGTCCGGGAGATCGCCCAGGAACTCGTCGTCCTCTACCAGAAGCGAGTCAACGCCGAGGGACACGCCTTCGCCGTCGACACACCGTGGCAGCGCGAGATGGAGGAAGCCTTCCCGTACGTCGAGACCCCCGATCAGCGCGAGGCGATCGTCTCGGTCAAGGAGGACATGGAGCGGTCGTTCCCGATGGATCGCCTGATCTGCGGTGACGTCGGATTCGGCAAGACCGAGGTCGCCATCCGGGCGGCCTTCAAGGCGATCCAGGACGGCAAGCAGGTGGCCGTGCTCGCACCGACCACACTGCTCGCGACGCAGCACGGCAACACGTTCGCCGACCGCTTCGCCGGGTACCCGATCCGCGTCGAGGTGCTGTCGCGCTTCCTCACAGATGCCCAGGCGAAGAAGGTCCTCGCCGATCTGAAGACCGGTGAGATCGACTGCGTCATCGGCACCCACCGCCTTCTCGGCAAGGAGGTTCACTTCCGGGACCTCGGTCTCCTCGTGGTCGACGAGGAGCAGCGCTTCGGGGTGCAGCACAAGGAGGCGATGAAGCAGCTGAAGACCGACGTCGACGTCATCACGCTGACCGCGACGCCGATCCCACGAACGCTCGAGATGTCGCTCGTCGGCATCCGCGACCTGTCGCTGCTGCAGACACCACCGGCCGAGCGCCAGCCGATCCTCACGTACGTCGGCGAGTACGAGGAGCGGGTCGCGGTCGAGGCGATCCGACGCGAGCTGCTCCGCGAGGGGCAGGTGTTCTGGGTCCACAACCGGGTGCGCTCGATCGAGACAGCGGCGCGACGCCTGCGCGAACTCGTGCCCGAGGCGCGCATCGCCGTCGCTCACGGTCAGATGGACGAGGGCACGCTCGAACAGGTCGTCGTCGACTTCTGGGAGGGTCACTACGACGTCCTCGTGTGCACGACGATCATCGAGTCGGGCATCGACATGCCCACGGTCAACACGCTGGTTGTCGAGCGGTCCGACCTGCTCGGCCTCGGCCAGATGCACCAGCTGCGCGGGCGGGTCGGCCGGTCCGGTCAGCGGGCGTACGCCTATCTGTTCCATCCGCGCGACAAGACCCTCACCGAGGAGGCGTACGAACGCCTCAAGACCATCGGAGAGGCCACCGATCTCGGGTCGGGCTTCAAGATCGCCATGCGCGACCTCGAGATCCGTGGCGCCGGCAACCTGCTCGGCGAGGCGCAGTCGGGTCACATCGCCGCCGTCGGATACGACCTCTACTGTCAGATGGTCACCGAGGCGGTGAGCGAGATGAAGGGCGAGCCGCTGCCGAACCAGCCGAGCGAGCTGAAGCTCGACGTGCAGAGCGACGCATTCCTCCCCGGCGACTACGTGTCGAAGGAGGAACTGCGGATCGAGGCGTACCGCCGTCTCGCCTCGGTCACCGAGCGACGCCAGGTCGACGACGTCCGCGTGGAGTGGGAGGACCGGTACGGACCGGTTCCCGACGCGGCCGAGGCCCTGCTCCAGGTCGGGTACCTCCGGGCCGAGTGCCATCGACTCCACGTGACCGACCTCCAGATCACGTCGGCCGACGCCCGGTTCGCGCCGATCGAGCTGCCGGTCAGCGCCACCATCCGGCTGCGGCGCCTGTCGAAGGGGGCGAAGTACAAGGAGGACCTGAACCAGCTCGTGGTCCCCCTCCCCCGCGGTCCGAAGCGTGACGACCCGACGACCTTCCTCGTCGGGTTCCTCCGCGAGCTCGTCCCGGCGGAGGACGACGACTGACCAGCTCCTGCGCGACCGCTCACGGCAGCACATCCCCACGAACCCGCAGGATGCGCTGACGCGACGCCCGGCGACAGCCGCTCACGGCAGCACATCCCCACGAACCCGCAGGATGCGCTGACACGACGCCCGGCGACAGCCGCTCACGGCAGCACATCCCCACGAACCCGCAGGATGCGCT
>JBCDAK010000125.1:0-13412 GCA_039185545.1 Actinomycetota bacterium | reverse complement strand
CGCCGCGCTCTGGGATCTCGTGTGGGCCGGCGAGGTCACCAACGACTCCTTGGCGCCACTCCGCGCCGTGGTCGGTGGCGCCTCGACCCGCGGTCCGAAAGCCGGCTCGTCCACCCGGAGCCGGGGCGGGCGTCCACGACCGGGGCGGCTCAACCGGATCGGTCCGCCCGCCGGCCAGGGTCGATGGAGCCTCGTCGCGCCGCTGCTCGAACCCGCCCCGCATCCGACCGAGGCGTCGCACGCGCAGGCGCTGCAGCTCGTCGAGCGGTACGGCGTCGTCACCCGTGAGGCGGTACTCGCCGAGGGACTCGCCGGCGGGTTCACCAACGTGTACGGGATCCTCAAGGTGCTCGAGGAGCGCGGCCAGGTGCGTCGCGGCTACTTCGTCGACGGTCTCGGCGCGGCGCAATTCGCGGTGCCCGGCGCCGTCGATCGGCTCCGATCGGCTCGGGAGACCCCCGATCCGCTCATCCATCCCGAGGCGGTTCCGTCGCCGATCGTGCTCGCCTCCACCGATCCCGCCCAGCCCTACGGTGCTGCACTCGCATGGCCCGCCACCGCGGGGCGCCCCGCTCGCTCGGTTTCGTCGCTGGTCGTGCTGCGGGCCGGCCGACCGCTCGTGTGGTTCGATCGCCGCGGCCACCACCTCGTGCTGTTCCCGGGTGCGCTCGACGATCCGTCGTGGGCCGAGGCGTTGATCGACCTGGTGAAGAACGGCCGAGCGAAGAGCGTCGAAGTGCGCAAGGTCGACGGCGATCCGCTGCTGGGCGACGACGTTCCCGAGGGACTGCTCGACCTGCTGCGGTCGGTCGGATTCACCGACGGCTACCGCGGCATGACCTACCGCGCCTGAGGGGCCGAACCTGCGGCGCGACCCGCCGGTCAGCGGAGGATCAGGCGATTCCGGCCGGTCTGCTTGGCCTGGTAGAGCGCTTCGTCGGCGCGGTCGACGAGGCGCGTGACGCTGGTGGCCGGACCCGACGACAACCCGATCGACACGGTGACCGATGCCGACTCGCCGTCGGGAAGGTCGATCGTCGCCCGTTCGATCGCGTCGCGGATCCGCTCGGCCACCTCGGCCGCCTGCGTGGCCGAGGTGTCGGGCAGCAGCACGCTGAACTCCTCGCCGCCGTAGCGGTAGGCGACGTCTCCGGCGCGCACGTTGCGCGAGATGATCGCCGCGACTCGTCGGAGTGCGTCGTCGCCGGCGCCATGGCCGTGGGTGTCGTTGAACCGCTTGAAGTGATCGACGTCGATCATCAGGACGACCGTCGGTCGGGAGCCGCTGCGGGCCTGCTCGGCGAGGTCGTCGTCGAGCCGCCGGCGATTGGCCAGCCCGGTGAGCCCGTCGGTGTACGCGATTCCGGTCAACCGTTCGGCGTGACGGTTCCGCCTCATCGCGAGCGCACCGAGGAGCAGGCCGAGGAGAGCGATCGTCGCCAGCACGATGGTCGTCAGGTCGACGCCGGACTCGGTGGTCTCTGTGGCGGTCGGATCCGTCACCGCGTCGGGAGCGTCGGGGCCCGGTGACTCGACCGACCCGGGCGGACCTCCGGAGCCCTCGATCGTGGCCCCCGGGCCGCCGACGCCTGCCGGCGGTGCCGTCGGTCGCGACGGCGACGACGCAGGAGCGTCGGTCACCGTCTCGACGGCCGGACCGTCGACCTCATCAGGTGGAGCGCCGCCGTCGACGACGGGGAACTCGTTCGGCGGCTCGATCGGCCGCTCGCCGCCGGCAGGGGGCGGGAGGTCGAGTCGGACGCGCTCTCCCATCGCATCCACCACCCGGTCGTACACCTCGGCGTCCGGCGCGAGGTCGAGGTCGTCGGGAAGGCGCTCGAGCACGCGCTGTGCATCCGGGGAGATCTCGATACCCCGACGGTCGATCACCTGCAGGACCATCTGACCGTCTGCGTCGACCTCCTCGAGCAGATCGTCGTCGACGCCGGTCGTCCGCGCCATCTCGAGGAGCTCGCCCTCGAAGGCGATCTGCTCGACGGCGAACCCGAGCGGTTCGTCGCCCGGCGCTTCGAGCAGGAGCCACGCGAGGACGAGAACGCCCTCGTCGCCCTCGTCGAGCGCATCCCACGCGAGATCGGGGAGCCAGTGTCCGTCACGTCGCAGTTCGTCGGCGGTGAACTCGAATGCCTCGATGTCCCCGCGCTGCAGCGCATCGAGTGCCTCTCCGAGCACGACGATCGTGTCGAACTCGGTGGGCGCGGCGTGGGCGACCGACGCCGGCGACACCCCGAGCGCGAGGGCACCCGCGACCAGCGATGCACAGACCAGCCGACGAACGCCTCTCACGCACGGTGCTTCGGACCGAGCGGGGTGGGACTTGAGCGGATCTTGACGAACTCGCGCCGATGTCAGTCGGGGGACACCGACGAGTCGGCGACCCAGTTCCCGTGGAAACCGAACGGCACACGCTGCGGGAGCTGGATCCGAGCGACCTCGGGGCCCGAGACGTCTCGCGCGTCGAGGATGCACAGCTCGCTGGCGTCGGTCGTCGCGTCGTACACGACGGTGAGGATCCAGCCGTCGTCCTCGGCGGTTCCATCCGCCATGGGCACGAACACCGGCTCGGCGCCGCCACGACCCGGACCGAACTCGTGGGCCTCGGTGGCTCCCGTGGTGACGTCGGTCTTGATGATCGCTCCGTGCAGGTTGGCCTCGCCCGGCTTGACCTCGGACGTGTAGCCCCAGCGGTACGGCTTCAGACCGAACCGGGGGTTGTGCCGCGGGAACTCCTGCGGGCGATCGTCGAGGCGGGTCTCGGCAACCGATCGTGTCGCTGGATCGATCACCCAGCGGTCGAGCGTCGGCAGGTCGTCGCCGAACGGACCACGACGGTCGTCGACCATGAGGCGGTCGTACCGGCAGACGTCGACCACGACGGTGCCGTCGTCGGCGTCGTAGGCGTTCATCGGGTGGAACACGTAGCAGGGGTCGACGTCACACCACACGATGTCGTCAGCAGCTCCGGTCCGGGGGAGCAGGCCGACTCGGGCGGCGCGGTCGGGGTCCCAGGCGAACGGGAACGCGAAGCCGGCCGCGAGTACGTCGAGGTTCACGGTGACCGGAAGGTCGTAGACCAGCGCGTACGAGTCGGTGATCGACATGTCGTGGATCATCGGCATGTCGGGGACCGGGATGTCGATCGACCGCGCCACCCGACCGTCGGGCCCGACCACCGTGTACTCGATGTGATCGATGAGGTCGGGCCAGTGGTAGTTCATCGAGTGCAACTCGCCGGTGGACGGGTCGTACTTCGGGTGCGCCGTGAACGGACCGTCGAGGCTGCCGCCGAATCGGTTCTCGCCCTTCGAGTCGAGCTCGTACCCGAGTTCGATCGGGGGAGCGCCCGCCTCGACCATGGCCCAGGTGCTGCCTGCGAAGCCGCCCACGTTGGTGTTGGCACCGAACACTCCGGCGCGTCGCTGATCCTCGGGGAGCACCCACCGGTTGCGGTACCACTCGGCGCGACCGCCGCGCAGTCGAACCCCGTGCACCATGCCCATGCCGAGGAACCAGTGGTGCGTCGCGGGGTCGTCGACCTGCTCGGGGTTGGGGCCGTTGCGCAGCCAGCGACCCTCGAGCTCGGCCGGGATCTGCCCGACGACCGGCAGGTCGAAGGCCGTGACCTCGGCCTCGACCGGAGCGAGGTTGCCCGCGAGGTAGGGGTTCTCGGACGGACGGAGCGTCGGCGGATCGGTGTCGGTGGGGGACGTGACGGTGTCGGTCATCGGAGGCTCCTCGGTGGCGGTCGACGGGGTGGACGTCGAACTGAGTGAACGGCTGTTCACCTAACTCTTCCAGACGCGCCGCGGCGCGTCAATGCGCGGCGCGTCACATCGAGGGCACGCGGTAGACGAGCGGCGTCGTGAGGGCGCTCTCGGACGGGGAGGTCGGATCGTGACGTCAGCGCTGGCGCTGAACTGCGCGCAGACCGGCCCAGGCGAGCGCACTGACCTCGTCGGCGATCTCGTCGGGGTCGAACGCGTCGCCGAGCTCGACCAGCCGTCGGCTGGCGCCCTCGGCGAGACCGACCAGGGCGTGAGCGAGGGTGAGGCGGTGCGACTCGGGGATGTCGACGTCGATCAGCGGCGCCGTGGCCGCGGCCGACTCGGTGTGGATCCGCTGGATGACCTCGCTGAACTCGTCGTCGCCGGCCGTGCCGGGTCCGAAGAGCAGGCGGAAGGCATCGTGATCGTCGGCGACCCATCGGAAGTAGGCGCGGAAGCCCATCTCGGTCATCTCGCGTCCGTCGCTCGCCTCGGCGGTGGCCTTGGCGATCGCCTCGAGCAGGCGGTTCCCCACCTCGTCGAGCAGTGCCCGGTAGAGAGCGCGCTTCGAATCGAAGTGCTGGTACAGCACGGGCTTGGTGACCCCGGCGGCCTCGGCGACGTCGTTCATGGACGCGCCGTGGAACCCGGCGGCGGCGAACACCTCGAGGGCGACGTCGAGGATCTGTTCGCGACGGGCGGGGGCGGTGAGACGGACCGACATGAGTGGAGCGAGGTTACCAACCGGTAACTCGACGCACGGTCACCAATCGCCATCGCGGTCGGCCCGGTCGGCCGCCTTGACCGCGTATCCGATCACGATCGAGGGTGCGAGCAGGATGCACCCGATGGTCAGTGCCACGATCACCGCGGTCGCCATGGCCGACGAGAACCCCACCGCGAAGGCGATGAAGAACAGCGCGATCGCCAGCGCGACGAAGAGGTAGCCGACCCGATTGGCGAGCAACGTCCACTTCTCGACCTGGCGTCGGCGGACCAGAACGGGATCGCTCTCGTCGATCGGACCCTGGGTTCCACGAGCCATCGTGCGCGTAGGTTACGGGCCCATGCTGCGCTCCGAACGCGACGGTCAGGTCCACGTCCTCACGATCGACCGCGCCGAGCGGCGGAACGCGATCGACCACGTGACGATCCTCGAGCTCCTCGATGCGCAGGACTCCATCCGGGCGGCGGGAAGCGACGTCCGTGCGGTCGTGCTGACCGGCGCTCCGCCGGCCTTCAGCGCCGGCGCCGACCTCACCGGTGTCGAACAAGGTGTGTTCGCGACCGACCTGTCGCGGATGCTGCGGGGCTTCGGCCGGCTCCCCGTGCCGGTGATCGCATCGATCGACGGCCCGGCGCTGGGCGCGGGAATGCAGCTGGCCGTTGCCGTCGACCTCCGCGTCGCCACCGCCGACAGCGTGCTCGGCATCCCGGCGGCGAAGCTCGGCCTCGCCGTCGACCATTGGACGATCCGGCGGGTGATCGCCGAACTCACGATGCCGGTCGCCCGCTCCATGCTCCTCGTGGCCGAGACGCTCACGGGCGACGAGTTGCACCGGGCCGGCGCCGTGCATCGCCTCGGGGGTCTCGAGGTCGCGGTGGAATGGGCGCATCGCATCGCGCAGCTCGCGCCCATGACGATGGCGACGCACAAGCTCGGTCTCGAGTCGGCGGCGTCCCTGGCCGTCGACGAGGAGTACGAGCGGGCGTTCGCCGCGACCTGGGCGAGCGACGATCAGGTCGAGGGCAAGGCGGCGTTCCTCGAGAAGCGGCGCCCCGAGTTCCGCGGGACGTGACGTCAGAGGTTGGGCGGAAGGAGTCGGTGGACGTTCTGGAAGAAGAAGTACAGCGCGAACACGAAGGGCAGCACGCCCACGACGGCACCGACGAGATCCCGTCGGGCTCGGCGGCTCAGTGCGTACGCGGCGATCGAGATCGCGATCAGAGCGAGTCCCCACAGGAGGATCTGGAGGGAGGCGCCCGGATCGCTGAACCACCCGTCGCCGAATGCATCGGCGATCGCGTCGGTGGTCTCGGCCGACGCGAGGCTGGCGAGAGCGGCCTCGGTCGCCGGATCGACGGCGGGAGGTGACGCCGGCTCGGTCGTCGACGTTTCGTCGGTCGGGTCGTCGGTCGGCGCTGACTCTCCGAGGGGTTCGTCGGCGTCGCCCTCACTGGCACCCTCGCCGCCGGTCTCGTCGGGCTGCGTGAGCGAGTCGGACTCGTCGGGGGTGGTTCCTGTCTCGTCCTCGGTGGCGAGCCCTCCGCCGAGCGGTTCGTCGGGGGCGGGGAGATCGGTCCCGAAGGCGACGTCCCCGATGGCGCGGCCGTGGTCGAGCACGGGCACCCCCACCGGGTCGGACGACTCGGCGACGAGCTCGCTCGTGATGACGATGCGCTCCCGTGCCGTGAACTTGGGATGGCAGGAGATGAGGGTGAGCGACGCCGTCGAGAGGTCGGTCGTGGCGACCACCTCGTACTGCGACGGCGCCACGATCTGCTGTCCGGTGACGCGGTAGACGTAGGAGCCGTTCCAGGTGTTGACGATGATCTCGTCGCCGACCTCGAGATCATCGACGTCGTGGAACGGCTGCCCGTACGTGGTCCGGTGTCCGGCGATGGCGGCGTTGCCCAGTTGGCCCGGCATCGGTGTGTCGGGGAAGTGGCCCGGACCCTTCTTGAGATCGTCGTTGCCGATGCCGGCGACCACGATGTCGTCGACGCCGATGGCGGGGATCTGGAGCTGGAACAGTGCGGCGCCATCGTCGATCGCCGGCAGGATCTGGTCGGTCGCCGGTGTAGCGGCGGCCAGCGCCCGAGCGCCCTCGGATGACGCGGGGGCGGGATCGTCGATCTCGGGCGTCCGCCCGTCGTCGGCGGACTCGACGGCGTCGGTCGACTCGTCGGCGTTCGGATCGACGTCGGCGTCGGTGCCGGCGTCGTCCACCTCGATCGGCTCGGCGGGGACCGGGTCGAGATCGGCGACGGTGGGCGCCGGGACGTCGTCGACGGGAGCGGTGGCCGCCGACAGCGAGGACAGCCGCTCGGCGAACTCGTCCTCGAGCGCTCGCTGCGAAGCGGCGTTCTCGATCGCGGTGCCGTACAGCTGGTACGCGACGAACGCGAACAGCAGGAGTCCCGTCGCGGTGAGGGTGCGGCCGAGGAGGCCGACGTACCAACGCCAGTCGTGCGGCGGTCGCGGCCGGTCCCACTTCGGGACGCGAGGCGGCCGCTCCGGACCGTCCTCCCGTTCCTCCCGCTCCCGGGCGACCGTTTCGGCCTCGATCGCAGCCAGACGCTCTCGTTCGGCGAGTGCGCGCGCCTCGAACGGGCGGAGGGGGAGGCGGGGGAACTCGCCCAGCTCGACCGACGGCGGATCGATGCGGGAGTCGACCGTGACGGTCGACCGGGTCGTGACGTAGCCCGCGGTGAGCTCGTCGGGATCGACGTCGGCCGTGAGGTCGATGACGTCGACCCTCTGCGTGACCGTGTGGGCGGGTGGCACGAGGTCGCGCACGTCGAAGAGCGTCAACTGGTCGCGATCGACGGTCGGCGTCGGGGCGCTCTCGGTCGAGATGGCGGCGATCGAGGGATCGACCCCGTCGACGTCGGCATGGTCGGCCGGGTCGACCAGGTCGGCCAGGCTCCCCGACCCGTCGTGGGGATCCCCGCCGGGGATCGTGTCCGCGCCGAACCATTCGTCGCGTCGCTCGAGCCTCACGGTGGGGTCATCGGCACCGGTGGCCGAGGAGTCGAGCACGATCCCGGTGGTCGTGTCCGGCGTCGGATCGGTTCTCGGCACGATCACCACCGACGGACGCCGCTCCCGGCGTGCCGGCGCCTCGGCGACCGCCGCTCCGGGCAGCTCGACCTGCTCGTCGACGGAACCGCCGCGCCGGGCCGCACCGCGTCGCCGCGATCGCCGATCGTCGCTGCGGCGCCACGACAGCAGCACCTCCCCGACGATCATCCGGCAACGGTACCGGTCGACCCCGCCGCCGCTGGGCGCGCGGTCCGTGGTCGATCCTCACGACCTCGTGCGACCCCACCGATAACGTCTGCGACGTGGGCGCCCTTCGCGACGACGACACCGTCGCCGAGGCCGCCGCCGACCCCGATCCCGAGGTCGGAGCCGACGTCGTTCCCGAAGCGGTTCCCGGCCCCGTCTCCGCCGTCGTCGACCTGCGCGGCGTCGTGGCCGTCCTCGGAGCGTTCCCGGTGTTGGCCGGGGTCGATCTGCGCGTCGAGAGCGGCGAGATCGTGTTGCTCGAGGGTCCCAACGGTGCCGGGAAGACGAGTGTCCTGCGACTCTGCGCCGGTCTGCTCCCGGTGGTCCGGGGCCGTGCGGCCGTGTTCGGGCACGACCTCACGGTCGACCGTGCAGCCGTCCGCCCGCTCGTCGGTCTCCTCGGGCATCGAAACGGGCTGTACGCCGACCTGACCGTCACCGAGAACGTCCGCTTCTGGGCCGACACCGTCGGCGCCACGGGGGAGGAAGTGGCGGCCGCCATGGCGCGGACGGCGGTCGACGGGCGCCTCGCCGACGTGGCGGTTCGCAAGCTCTCGGCGGGGCAGAAGCGCCGGACCGCCATCGCCGCCCTGATCGCTCGCCGTGCCCGGCTCTGGCTGCTCGACGAGCCGCACGCCGGGCTCGACGCGTCGGGGCGCGACGTTCTCGACGACACGCTGCGCGAGGCCGCGGCCGCCGGTGCGACGCTCCTCGTGGCGAGCCACGAGCTCGAGCGCGCCGGGGGTCTCGCCACGCGGCGTGTGCGCATCGTGGCCGGGCGCGTCGACGATTCGGGAGCGTCGTCGTGAGCGGGGTGGGGACCGTGCGGGTGGCCCGCCTCGTCGCTGCCAAGGACCTGCGCATCGAGCGTCGGAGTCGCGTCGTCACCAACCAGGTGCTGCCCTTCGCCGCCGTGACCATGGTGCTGTTCGGATTCGCGCTCGACGCGAACACCTCCGTGTTGGAGACCGTCGCACCCGGGCTCGTGTGGCTCGCCACCATGTTCAGCCTGCTCGTCCTCGTGCAGCGGAACTTCTCCATCGAAGACGACGACGGAGCGCTCGACAGCATGCGCGTCGCCGGCGTCGATCCACGCGCGATCTACCTCGGCAAGGCCATCGGACTCGGCGTACAGCTGGCCGTCCTCGAGGTCGTCCTGCTGGCCGCAGCGGTCGTTCTCTACGGCGAGACGATCCGTGTGGACGGGCTTGTGCTCCTGGTCACGACCTTGATCTGCGCCACGTGCGGTCTCGCCGCGGTCGGTACCCTCTATGGCGGTGTGGCCGCCGGATACCGAGGCCGCGAGACCCTGCTCCCGCTGCTGACGCTTCCAGCGATCACACCCGTCCTGATCGGAGCGACACGAGCGGTGGAAGCAGCGCTCGGCACGGCGGGCGCAGCGGTGTCAGACGGCTGGCAGTGGGTCAGCCTGCTGGCGGTCTTCGCTGTCGCCTTCGGTGTCGGCGGGGCACTGGCGTTCGGTCCGCTGATCGACGAATAGAACCGAGATGACTCACCTCGACGACACCTCCACCGCCACCACCTCCTCCACGCCTGGCGCCGACGCCGAGCGATTGCCGTCGTTCGCGACCACCGGCACTCGGGCGACCCGGTTCCTCGGGATCGCCACCCTCGTCGCCATGGGGTGGCTCGTGCTCTTCGGGCTCGTCCTCTCGCCGGCCGACGTCAATCAAGGTGAGTCGGTCCGCTTCTTCTACATCCATGCGCCGACGATCTGGGTGGCGTACAACTCGTTCGTCGTCACGGCGTTCTCGTCGGGTGCGTACCTGTTCACCAAGAAGCACTCGCTCGGCTGGGATCGCCTCGCGGGTGCCAGTGCCGAGATCGGCGTGGTCTTCGTCGCCTTGACACTCCTGACCGGCGCCCTGTGGGGCCGGCTCACCTGGGGCATCTTCTGGCAGTGGGATGCTCGGCTCACGACGACCGCCCTGCTGTTCGCCACCTACATCGGGTATCTCGCCGTGCGTCGGCTCGGAGGTTCGCACCACCAGCGGGCGAAGCGGTCGGCCGTGCTCGGGCTCCTGTCGGTGCTGCTCATCCCGCTCGTGCACTGGTCGGTGCTGATCTGGCGGAGCCTTCACCAGGAAGCGACCGTGCTCGACGTCGACGGCGACGCCGACATCGATGGGATCATGCTCTTCTCGATCCTCGTCGGCGTCGTGGCGTTCAGCCTGTTCTACGTCTGGTTCGTGCTGCACCGCACTCGGATGCTCGCGATGGAAGATCTGATCGAGGAGCGCGGTCTCGATGCCGCTCTCGACGCCCGGCGTGCCGAGGGCGTCAAGGCCGTCGAGGGCATCGAGGCCAGCCGAGCGGACGAGACTCCGGTCGGCGACGGAGGTCCGTCGTGATCCTCGCTCTCTTCGAGGACGCCGGCTTCATCCTCACCGGGTACATCGTCACGTTCCTCGCCGTCGGAGCGCTCGCCTGGCGGGTGATCCGGTCGGGGAGAAACCTCGCGAAACAGATTCCCGACGACGAGAAGTACTGGACCTGACGAGCGACCATGGCCGAGATGGATCTGAGCCCGCGGGCGCCGGTCGACGACACGTCGACCCCAGCGACCCCGCGGCGCCGACGAAACATCGTCCCGATGATCGTCCTCGCCCTGGTCCTGGTCGCCGGCGGCGTCATCGTGACCCAGTTCCTCGCCACGGCGGTCGACTACTTCTGCAACGTCGACGAGATCGGCGAGCGGGAGGGGTGCGAGACCGACCGCCGCATCCGCCTCCAGGGCACGGTCGACGCCGGTTCGGTCGACGAGACCCCGGGCCGCACCGCGTTCTCCATGTCGTACAACGGTGTGTCGATCGAGGTCGAGTACGCCTCGGGCGACGGACGTCCCGGCGGGATCTTCGAGGAGTGCCAGCCGGTCGTCGTCCACGGTGAGATCCGCGACGGCGTGCTCTACGGCGACAACATCGAGGTCAAGCACTCCGACGAGTACGAAGCCGAGAGCGGCGACAACCTCGACGCCGCGTACGAAGGCGCCGACGCCACCTGCCCGACGTGAACAGCACACTCGGGGTCTGGCGCGAAGCGTGCCGTTCGTGCGGCGGTGACTCGTGATGCTCGCCGTGTCGGCCAACGGCGCGTTCGGTCGCGCCGGCGTGCTGTTGATGCTGCTCGCGTCGCTGCTCGGCGCGTCGGCGGCGGTCTACGGCATCTGGCGTGACGATCGGCGCCTCCTGAAGCAGGTGCCGCGCTACGCCTGGCTCGCCGCGGCGGGCGCCGTGCTCGCCGTGATCATGATGCAGCGGGCACTGATCACGCGCGACTTCTCGCTCGCCTACGTGCAGCAGGTGGGCTCGGCCAACACGCCGCCCCTCTACAACTTCGCGGCCATGTGGTCGGCGCTCGAGGGCTCGATCCTGCTCTGGACTCTGACCCTCGCCGGCTTCACCGGTGCGGTGGCGTGGCAGTTCCGCAAGCGCACCGACGACCGGCTCGTCGGCTGGGCGCTCGTCGTGATGTTCATCGTCAGCGCGTTCTTCGCCTTCTTGAGCTTCGGCCCCGCCGACGCGTTCGCGAACGGTGCTCCCGGCGTCACCTCGGGCCCCGGACCGAACCCGCTGCTGCAGAACCACATCCTCGTCCTGTTCCACCCGCCGATCCTCTACCTCGGGTACGTCGGCTTCACCGTCCCGTTCGCCTTCGCGATCGCCGCGCTGGTCACCGGCCGCCTCGGCGAGGGATGGCTCCTCGAGACGCGGCGCTGGGCGCTGTTCTCGTGGGCGTTCCTCACGATCGGCATCATCCTGGGTGGCTGGTGGAGCTACGAGGTGCTCGGTTGGTCGGGTGTCTGGGCGTGGGACCCGGTCGAGAACGCGTCGTTGCTGCCGTGGCTCACGGGCACGGCGTACATCCACTCGGTGCTGGTCCAGGAACGTCGGGGGATGCTCCGGGTCTGGAACCTGAGCCTGCTCATCGCCACGTTCGCGCTCACCATCCTCGGCACGTTCCTCACTCGTTCGGGGGTCATCAACTCGGTCCATGCGTTCGGTGACGGACCGGTCGGAGCCTGGTTCCTCGGCGGCTTCGCGGTGATCGTGGCCGTGTCGCTCGGCCTCATCGCCTGGCGAGGTGATCGACTCCGGTCTCCGGGCTCGATCGACTCCCCGCTGTCGCGCGAGGGCGCGTTCCTCGCCAACAACGTGCTGTTCACGGTCTTCGCGTTCGTCGTGCTGCTCGGCACGATCTTCCCGCTGCTCGTCGAGGCCGTGCAGGACCGCCGCACCGTGGTCGGTGCCCCCTACTTCGACCGACTGTCCACCCCGATCGGGCTCGTTCTGCTGTTCCTCATGGCGGTCGCGCCGGTGCTCCCGTGGCGCAAGGCGTCGACCGAGCTGCTCGCGACCCGGCTCTACTGGCCGGCGTGGATCGGCGTGGCGTCGATGGCGTTCGCGGTGCTGGTGGGGGCCACCGGATGGTCGGCGATCCTGGCGTTCGGCCTCGCCGGGTTCGCCGGTGGTGCTGCGCTGCGCCAGCTCGTGTTGGCCACGCGCCGTCAGGGGTGGCGCGGACTCGTCGGTCGCGCCAACGGCGGCATGGTGGTCCACCTCGGCGTGATCCTCATGGCGGTGGCGCTCGCCGCGTCCAACAGCTTCACGCACACCGCGACGCTGCCCCTCGAGGTCGGCGACGAGGCCGAGTGGGGCGGGCACACGTTCGAGCTCGTGTCGGTCACCGAAGAGCTCAACGACGCCGGCAGTGAGCTCGCGCTGAAGGGCAACGTGCTCCTCGACGGTGAGCAGGTGTACTCGCCCGCCGTCACGACCTATCTCGAGATCGGTACGGCGATCGGCACGCCCTCGGTGCGCACCGGCTTCAACAAGGACGTGTACCTGACGCTCCAGCCCGGAGCCGAGGCCGGCGACACCAGCGCCGAGATCCGCGTGTTCATCAAGCCGATGATCCTGTGGTTGTGGATCGGTGGGCTGCTCATGGCCATCGGCACGTTGCTGTCGGCGTTCCCGGGGTCGCGCCGCCGAGATCCCACCGCTCCGGTGTCCGAGCCGATTCCCACCGGTCAGGGCCGAACGGTGTCCGAGCCGGTCCCCGCGCCCGAGCGCGTTGCGCCCGCCGAGAGCGGTGCGCGAGCCGCCGATGCCGAGTGGGCGGAGGATCCTGCGTTTCCCGAACCGCCTGATCGATCGCCCGCACGGGTGCCCGAATGAGCGACGACACGATCGCCCCTCCCGACCCCGGGGCCGAGCCCGATGCCGACGGTGCCGTGGCACGACGCGGCGGTCGAATCGCCCCCGTCGTGGCCACCCTCGTGGCTGTGGTCATGATCGGGCTCCTCGTCGTCCTGGTCGGAGCCGAGCCGGGTGAGTCGAACGAGGGCACGTCGCCGCTCATCGGTCGACCGGCACCCGAGGCGGTCGGTGAGCTCGACGATGGTCGTCCGTTCGACCTGTCGCGTCGCCGCGGCAGCTGGGTCGTCCTCAACTTCTTCGCGTCGAACTGCATCCCGTGCATCCGTGAGCACCCCGAGTTGATCGAGTTCGTCGACCAGCAGCGCGATCTCGGATCCGAGGGCGCCGAGTTCTACTCGGTCGTGTTCGGCGACACCCGGTCGCGGGTCGAGGCGT
>JBCDAK010000124.1:0-13535 GCA_039185545.1 Actinomycetota bacterium | reverse complement strand
GTCGATGACGAGCGGGTCGAGTTCGGCCCGGTACGACACCGACCGCCCGTCGACACGTTCGTCGCTCTCGAGGATCACGGCGTACCGCCGATCGTCGGAGCGGATCCGCATCTCGACTCGGGTCGTGCCCGACAGCTCGCCGCCGTCGAGTCGCCGGCGGACCGAGGTGAAGCCGCCACCGGCGGTCACGATCGTGCCGTCGAACCGCATCAACGAGGCGTCGACGTCGACGAACCCCTCCGATCGACCGCCCATCACGCCGTCGTTCACGACCAGCCAGTCGCCGAGATCGGCGTCGAAGTCGGTGAGCCGTCGACATCCCGGTGCCGGGCCGATGTCGACGGTGTCGACGGTGTCGACGGGCGCCGGTGCGGCCGTCGTGGCCGGCGGGGGAGCAGTGGTCGTCGTCGCCTGCTCGTCGGACGTCGACGGCGGTGGGGGTGGCGTGGTCACAGGTGCCGCGGCCGGATCCGTCGGTTCGGTCGTGTCCGCCTGCACACCTTCGTCCTCGACGGCGGCGCCGTCCTCGGCCGCGTCCGATGCGGCGTCCTCGGCGCTCGATCCGCATGCCGCCACGAGGACCGACGCGCCGACGATCGTGATGGCCGTCCGACGGCGAGTTCGGGTCACCAGGTCGCAGGGTAGGCAGTCCCGGTCGGAGACCGCTCGCCCTGCCCGACGAGTGCGTCCCGAATAATGTGGCGGACGGCGTCGGCGTCGGCCCAGTCGATGACGAGTGCGTTCGGGGGGTCGGGCTCCCGGGACGGCCGTTGGTCGACCACGGTCATCCCCCGGGTCGGCCCGGCGGAGAGCGCCATCTCGACCGGTCGGGGGAGTCCGGCGAGGAGGTGCGGATGGCTGATGCGTACGACGGCGAGAGCATCGTGGATCGCCGCGCCCGCGAGGGTGGTCTCGGTCCGCTGCGCGGTTTCGTAGTAGTCGAGCAGGTCGGCGAACACCTCGTTGGTGGTGCCGGCCAGCTCCGCGCGGAGTCCGTCGATCCACGGTCGGTCGAGTGTGACGGTGTGAGTGACGTGGAGACCGAGCATCGTCAACTCGCGGAACCCCGCTCGGAACACGATGTCGGCGGCCTCCGGGTCGACCCACGCGTTGAACTCGGCGACCGCGTTCGTGTTCCCGACGGTGCTGCTGCCGCCCATCCACGACAGTTCGGCGACCCGACCGGCGAGATCGGGCGCTTTCTCCAGTGCGTACGCCACGTTGGTGAGCGGGCCGGTCGCGACGAGCGTCAGCCCCTCCTCACCCCGAATCGTCTCGATCAGCCACTCGACCGCAGCCCGCGACGTGGGCGGTCGACTCGGAGCGTCGAACTCGACCGACCCGGTGCCGTGCGGGCCGTGGTACTCCATCGCGCGGTGCTCGAGCGATCCACTCATCGGCATGTCGTGTCCGGCGTGCACAGGAGTCTCCGGTGAGCCGAGCAGATCGCACAGCGCGAGAGCGTTGCGCGTCGTGGCCTCGACGCCGACGTTGCCGCCCACGGTGCTGATGCCGACGAGATCGACGTGTTCGAGAGCGAGGACGAGTGCGATCGCGTCGTCGAGCCCGGGATCGCAATCGAGGATGATCCGGCGAGTCGGCGTACTGATCACCAGCGCAACCTACGGCCGTCGGCGCTCATCCGTCGCCAGGATTCCGAGCGCGCCCGGGCACTCAGCACACGGGGTCGTACGTGACGTCTTCGCCCACGAAACGTTCCCACTGCTGCTCGGTGAGCCGGCGGTCGGTCGAGTCACACGCGAGTCCGATCCAGCGGTCGAGATCGAGATCGAAACTTCGAGCGGTCCCGTCGCGATCGATCGTCTCGAGCGTCGTCGAATCCTGGAACGCGTTGGTGACGCGCGCATCCGTCACGTCGGAGCCGCACGACGGTGAGCACTCGGCCGGCAGCAGGAAGCCGATCAGCTGGCCGCTCCGGGGCGAGAACAGCTGCGCCTCGCCCCACTGGGAGACGAGTGCACCGAGCTCGGAGCCGTCGGCGCTGATGCGGACGGACGCCTCGCTGAGATCGAAGTCCTCGTCGAGGGACTCCTCGACGAAGGCGTCGAGGATCAAGGTTCCGACCTCGTCCCAGATCGACATCGTCAGGTCGAGGTCGTCAGCACCATCCGCCGTCACCGAGACGCCGATCAACTCGTTCGAGTCGTCGAACGCGGCACCGACGACCTGCTCGTTCGGCGGCGCGTCAGCCGTGAACACCCGTGCCGCCGGCAGCCCGTCCGACAGGTCGTAGACCTCGAACCGGAACTCGGTGAGATTGGTGAGTGCGAGCCGACTCGCATCGGGGCTGAACGTGACGTCACGCAGGAACACGGCGAGCTCGCGCTCGTCCTCGATGAGCGTCTGCTCGGAACCGGACTCGAGATCGCGCAGCGTGCGGCCGTCGTTCGAGACCTCGAATCGGCCGTCGGACGAGACGACGCGATCGACGGCGGAATCTGGCCGCTCGGTGGAACGGAGGGACACGATCTCGTCGTCGGGGAGCAGTCCGAGGAGGGCATCGCGCGCCTCGGCGGTCGGGGCGCGCGTGGCGGACTCGGCCGCGAGCAACAACCCGGTCTCGTCGTCGCCGAACTCCTGCAACTGGATCGCCTGCGCGGCGAGGGCCCTCGAGCTCGCGAGCGCCAACTGCTCCTCGGCCCGCTCGCGTTCGCTGTTGGCCCGTTGGAATTGGAGGAACGCCACGGCGGCGAGTGTCGCCGACACCACGGCCACGGCGATCGACACGGTCGCGGTGCGTCGCTGACGACGCGTCGCCTCGGTCCGGCCGGCTCGCACGAACTCGCGCATCGACGTCGTCGCCTGCGGCTGGCGGGGCGAGCGGACGATCGTCATCGCGGCTTCCGCCGTCGTCAGCGCATCGCCGCGGGGACCCGATGGCGATCTCGATCGTGGCGCTCCCAGTCGAGGGCGTCGTTCAACAGGCTCTGGTGCTGCTTGGCCCACTCGGTGTCGATGGTGAGAGCGATGTCGATGCCCGTCAGTGCCGTGGTCCGCTCCTCGTCGGACCGCCAGAAGATCCAGTTGCGCGCCGCGATCTCCGGGATGGGCTCGTCGGGTTCCTCGACGTCGCGACGGACGATCGGGACGATCGGTTTGCCGAGTTGGTCGGCGTGTCGGACCTCGTCGCCGCACACGTCGGACCGGGCCGAGTCGGGCGACACGACGGCGACGAGTGCGTCGGTGTTCTCGATGCCGTGATGGATCTCGCCCATCCACTTCGCCGCCGGCGGGATGCTCTCGACGTCCTCGTCGACCCAGGAGTCGACCCCCTGTTCGGCGAGCGCGGCCACGACCTCGTTGCGGAACTCCGTGTCTTCACGGGCGTAGCTGACGAAGACCTTCATCGGGTCGACATCGTTGTGGTCCGCGTGGTCCGACGGCGACGCGGAGCGTCGACCGACCAGCGAGCGGTCGGGCGTGCCATGCTCCGGAGCGTGCTGGATTCCGATCGGCTGGAACGGGCGGCGACCGCCATCGCCGACGCCCACCGGACCCTCGTACCGATCGGTGGCGTCGACGCGCTCGGCGACGACGTTCCCACGACGATCGACGAGGGGTACGCCGTCCAGGCCCGCGTCCGAGAGCTCGCCGGGATCGACCCCGTCGCCTGGAAGGTGGGTGCCACGAGCGAGGTCGCACAACAGTTCCTCGGCGTCGATGCACCCTTCCTCGGCCGTCCGGGCCGGGACCGGATCGTCGGATCGGGTTCGACGATCGAGCTCACCGAGTGGTGCTGCGGGTTCCAGGCGATCGAGGTCGAGGTCGGACTCCGTCCCACCGTCGATCTCGACGCCGGTCGTCTCGGCGACGTCGGCGTCGAACGTCTCGCCCTCGCCTCCCTCGTCGACGTGGTGCCGTGCATCGAGGTCGTCGACTTTCGCTTCGGTGTCATGGTCGGTCTCCCGGCGCCGTGTCTCATCGCCGACAACGGCGTGAACTGTGCGCTCGTCGTCGGCGAGCCGCTCGACCTGTCGACCGACGACGTCATTGCGCTCGACGCCCTCGCCGTCCGGCTCGACGTGTCCGGGGGTGGCGAGCCGATCGCTCCGGTGGAGGCCACCGCAGCTGCCGCTCTCGGCCACCCACTCATCGCACTCCGCACAGCGGCCGAGATCGCGATCTCGCTCGGCACGCCGATCCGCGCAGGCGAGGTGGTGTCGACCGGGACCTGCACCGGTCTGCAAGCGGTGGCCGCCGGCATGGCCGTCACGGCGAACGTCGGCGAGGGGCATGTCGCCCTCGACTTCCTCTGACGCCTCAGTGTCGCAGCCCTCGTCCTGTCGGTCGGCTCGGGGATCGGCGGCTACCTCGGGGCGCGAGCTGCCGCGACGCGCGGCGAGAAGATCGTCAAGCCGGTGCTGATCGTGTCGGTCGTGGCGCTGTCCGGCCGCATGATCGGCATCTGGTGACGGGGCCGCGAGAACCGGTCCTCATCACGGTTCGTCCTTCGCCATGAAGTTCAGGATGTAAGCCCGACGCGGGCGGGTGGCCGACCGGTTGGGCGGCGTGAAGTGCGGCGTCCCGTACGCGTGGATCGTGCACCCTCCGGACGGGAGCGGTGCGGGGACGACCTGGTCCATGTCGAGTGCCGAGTCGGGATCGCGGATCGCGAGCAGACGCCCGTCGTCGTCGGGTTCACCCGACGCCACGACGTGGTCGAGCAGCGGTCGTTCGTGCTGACCGGGGAGGAAGTGCATGCAGCCGTTCTCCGCGTCCGCGTCGTCGAGCGCGACCCAGAACTGGAGCAACGGCGCCGCGGTGAAGGTGCCGGCGGGGGCGTACGGCATCTGGGCGTAGGCCATGTCCTGATGCCACGGCGTCTCGTGCGGGTGCCCGGGCCCCTTGTAGATGAGCATGTCGAAGAGGCGGACGACCGGCCCGCCGATGATCTGCTCCGCGACGTCGGCAACGGCGTCCACCACCTCGTTCTCGTCGAAGTCCGGATCGGCGAGGGAGGGCATCATGATCTGGCGGGTGATGCCTCCGAGTCGACGGTCACCTGCGGCGATCCCGGGGTCGTCGAGGAGGCGTTGGTAGGCCGTGCGCAGCGTGGCGACCGTCTCGTCGCCGACGATCCGATCGATGACGAGGAAGCCGTCGGTCGCGAAGTCGTCGATCTGGTCGGCGGTGAGCATCGGCATGCGTGTCGGTCTCTCTCGATCGGTGGCGCGTCAGGCGGCAAGATCGATGATCGCCTCGTGCTCGATGGTGACGAGTGGGATGCCCTCTCGCTCGATGCGAACGTCGACCACGGCGCGCTCACCGCGGCGATGGAACCGATCGACGACGGTCGACCGAACGAGCACGACGTCGCCCTCGAGTCCGATGCCGTGATGCAGGACCCGGCTCCGGGTGTGGATCCACGACCCTCGAACGAGCTCGGCGGAGAACACGTCGTTGGCGATCGCCAGCCAGACCGCAGGGTGCACGATGCCCTCGCGGGTGTAGAGGCCGAGGTCGTCGTCGACCCGGGCGCCGTACCCCGGACCGAGACGATCGCGAAGTTCCACCGTGTGATCGGGGAGGGCCTCGCCGCTCCGGAGAACCGGGACGTCGTCCCTGTCACGGAACGCGTCGAACGACACCAACACGTCATCGCTGCGGTCGGGGCAGTGCGCCTCGACCCGCACGCCGCCCTCGGTCGGCATCGGAACGCAGTCCACCCGGTCGGCGGCGAACACCGGCGACCGGAATCGAACCTCGCCGCCCCCACGCTCCAGCCAGTCGACGCCCCATGCGTCGACGAGTGGTCGGGTGAGGTAGGCGTACGTCGTCACGCCGGCGACGAGCGCTGCCGGAAAGCCCTGCTTGCGTGCTCCGTCGTCGGTGTGGATCCGGTTCCCCGCGTGTTCGGGAGCGTTGACGGCGGTCACGGTCCACGTCTCGGGCGCCGACATGCCGCCACGGTAGGCGCCGACACGCAGCACGGCCGAGCGTGACGCTCAGCGCAGCGACCGGATCTCGCCGTCGGTCACCAGGTGTCGGCCCGCGACGACGACGTCGCGGACGTCGCCGGCGCGCTCTTGGAAGCACAGACCCGCCACTGGTTCCCGGCGCGGCTCCCAGTGCGGACCGGAGCGATCGACGACCACGAGATCCGCCGATCGTCCGACTTCGATCGTGCCGACGTCATCCCTCCCGATGGCTCGAGCACCGTCGCAGGTGGCGAACGCCACGACGGCGTCGGCGTCGAGGCTCGGCTGGCCGACCCCACCGGCTCGGTCGAACATCAACGCCTGGCGCATCTCGCTCGGCATGTCGCCGAGACTGTTGAGACTGGGATTGTCCGTTCCCAATCCGACCGCCACCCCGGCGTTTCGTGCGGCACCGGCGACACTCCGATCGCCGCCGAGCATCATCGTGGCGGACGGACAGTGCGCCACACCCGACGCCCGTGCCGCCAGGGTCCGGAGATCATCCGAGGACGCGAACGACACATGGGCGGCGAGGAGATGGGGATCGCACGCGCCGTGCCGAACCAGTCGGCCGAGCGACGCAGCGTCGTGCCCGATCGGATCGGTCGGATCGGGCGGCGATGCGAGGAGATGCGTCGTCATCGCGGCGCCTTCCCGCCGCGTGATCTCGACCAAGTGGTCGAGCAATTCGTCCGTGGCCATCTCCGGGACCTCGGGCGCCGCCCACACCTCGACCAGTCGTGTGCCACGAGCTCCCTCGAACGCCCCAGTGACGAATTCGATCGCGACGTCGGTCGCGACGGCCATTCCGGACCGTCGGAACCGGTCGTCGGCGAGCTCGACGCGATCGAGGTCAGCGTGCCACCGCTCCGGGAGTCGATCGCCGACCATCGGCGCGACGATCCACCGGATGCCGGATCGGTCGGCGACCTCGAGCGTGGCGTCGAGGCACTCCGCGGCGCGCGATGACCCCACGTCGCCGACACCCCAACAGTCGACGACCGTCGTGGTTCCCGAGAGCAGGAGATCGGTGGCGACGAGCGACGCGCTTCGCGCTGCGTCGGCCGGCTCCAGTCGAAGGACGGTGCCGTAGTAGGTCCCGAACAGCCAGTCGCTGAAGGGAACCGGACCGGAGTCGCCTCCTCGGGCGAGCACGTCCATCGAGTGACGATGAGAGTCGATGTACCCCGGTCGAACGAGTCCGCTGTGTGCGTCGATCCGGTGCGCCGCGCGCACGCCGACGGCGTCACCCTCGCCCATGGCGACGATCGTGCCGCCGTCGACCGCGACCCATCCGTCGAACGTCGATCGCTCCGCGTCCATCGTCACGATCCGACCGTTCTCGACCACGAGATCGACCCGACCCGTGATCTGCCCCGCACGGGACATCACGACGATCCGACCGAGATCACGACGACCTCGCTGCGTTCACGATCCCACGGACCGGCCTCGGCGATCGCCCGCCGACGCCCGACCCGGTGGACGACGTGGCGACGATCGGGTGACTCGGACAGGCGGACGACACCCTTCACTCGGACGACGTCGGGATCGAGGGCATCGAGCCACGTTTCCAACGCGCCGCGATCGATCGGGTCGGTCCACGACTCGGATCTGGTCGTGACGGCGTGGCGCACGTCGAGGTCGCTGGTGCCCTCCGCCAGGCGGCGGGCACCGAGTCCGACCAGGACCTCGAGCGGGACCGCACCGTGACGAGCTTCGACCAACGGAGCGTCGGCGGTCCGACCGAGCCAGTCCTCCGTGCGACGGTGCAGATCGGGGTCGACGAGGTCGAGCTTGCTGAGGAGGAGGAGATCGGCCGATCGCACCTGACGTTCGATCACGTCGCCGATGTACTCGTTGTGCGCCTGGCGGAGCACGTTCTCGCCGTCGACCACGACGAGTACGCCGTCGAGGTGCAGACCGGGCCGGTGGGCATGCGCAGCGATCGACGCGGGGAGAGCGGCGCCGCTCGCCTCGACCACGATGCGCTCGGGTCGTGGCTCTGCGGCGAGGAGCGACTCGAAGGCGACGTCGAGCCCGTCGATGAGACTGCAGCACACGCAGCCGTTGGTGAGCGCGATCGTCGAGCCATCGTTCGACTCGACCAGCTCCGCGTCGATGTTGATCGAGCCGATGTCGTTGAGGATCACGGCGACGCGCTCGTCGGCCGACCGGAGGAGATGATTCAGCAGGGTCGTCTTCCCGGCACCGAGATACCCCGCGATCACCGTGACGGGGACCGGGCCAGATGTCATCGAACGAGCGCGACGGTCACGACCGACCGGCAGCCGGTTGGGGGACTCCGCCGAGCACGGTCCCCCAGACTCCGATGTCCTTGAGCTCAGTCGGATCGGCTGCGAGCGGGTCGTCGTCGAGCACCGCGAAGTCGGCGAGCTTGCCGGACTCGATGCTGCCGATCTCGTGGTCGAGCTTCAGCTGGTAGGCCGCACCGAGCGTGATCGCCTCGAGCGCGTCGTGTACCCCGATCCGCTCGTCGGGCCCGAGCACCTCTCCACTCGCGGTCAGCCGGTTCACCGCACACCACGCCGTGTGGAGATGACGCATCGGGGTGATGGGCGAGTCGGAGTGGATCGAGATCGGTACGCCGGCGCGCAGCGCCGTGGCCGCGCCGTTCATGCGAGCCGCACGTTCCGGGCCGACCGTGACGTCGCGGTGTTGATCACCCCAGTACCAGAGGTGGTTCGAGAAGAGATTGGCGCACATCCCGAGCTCGGCCATCTTGCGATACTGGGCCGGCGTGGTGAGCTGGCTGTGCTGCACGGTGTGGCGGTGATTCCAGCGGGGATGCCGCTCGAGAGCGGTCTCGACCGCATCGATGAACACCTGCGCCGCCTGGTCGCCGTTGCAGTGACAGTGCACCGTGAGCCCGGCCGCGTGGTGGGTCGTGACGACGTCGGCCACCGCATCGGGCGGCATGAGCCACAGACCGTTGGTCGGGTGGCCTTCCGGCAGTTGGAAGTAGTGAGGCCACCCGACTCGCGCGGTGAACCCCTGGATGCTGCCGTCGAGCACGAGTTTGATCACGCCGAAACGCAGCTTGTCCCGGGTGTTCTCTCGCCGGTGCGCGCTGGCGACGGCCGCGAGCTCGGTCGGTTCTTGGAGGCCGCCGAACATCGGTGATCCGGCGAGCATCACGCGCGCCGGGAACGCCGGATCGTCGACGGCGGCGTACCACGAGGCCATCGATACCTCGTCGTGGATCCGTGTCGTCCCGAGGTCGGTGATGAACGTCTGACCGCCGTTCCTCGCCTCGTTCGCGTATCCCCACTTGGACGCATCGCTGCCGATCGCCGAGACGAGCGCCATCATCCCGGTCCGGGCGAGCCCCATCGCCGCGGGTTCCTGGAGTTCGCCGTTCGGCGCTCCCGACGCATCGGTCATGACCCCGGGCGTCGTCGTGGTGGCGTCGATCTCGGACACGCGCATCATCGCCGAGTTGACGGTCGCGAGGTGTCCCGACGCGTGGTACACGAAGATCGGTCGATGCTCCGAGACTCGGTCGAGGTGGTGCGCGACGAGTCGTTCGCCGGGCATGTAGATCGGATCGAGACCCCACGCGACGAGCGGTTCGCCGGGCTCGGTCATCTCGTGCTCGACCTCGACGAGCCGCTCGACCACGGCCTCGATCGACGTGCTGCCGTGCCAGAACCGACCGTCGGGGTCGGTGCGGTCGAAGTAGCCGACGTACGGGAACTGCCACAGACCGCCGGCCATCACGTGCGTGTGCGCCTCGACGAACCCGGGGAGGAGCACCTGGTCGCGGAACCGGTCGTCGACGACGTGCTCACCGAAGCCCGCGAGCTCGTCGACGGTCCCGACCCCGAGGATCCGCCCGTCCCGCACGGAGACGGCCTCACCGAACGGAAACCCCCGATTCATCGTGACGACCCGCCGAGCGGGATAGATGGTCGTCGGAGGAGGGGTCATCTCAGTCAGTCACCCCGGCATCGGTGGTTCCAGCGCCGGCGCCGGCGACGGAAGCGTCACCGACGAGCCGGACGCGTCGCGAGGAGAACCGACGGGCCGACGAGCGAGCCCGAATCAATGGTAGATCCGGCATTCGTGGGCGATGTCGAGCACGGTGTACATCCGCCCGATGCCGAGGCAGAACCCGATCGTGGCGCTGAGCTCGACGATCTCGGAGTCGCTGTACGCGGCGCGGAGACGATCGAAGAAGCCGTGGGGCACATCGGTGTGGGAGAGGATGAAGACCTCGGCGTACTCGGCGGCCAGCTTCTCCCGCTCCGAGAACGTCTCGACCGTGGCGTAGTCGGCGACGTCGGCGTACTCCTCTTCGGTGACCAGTGGCTCCGCACCCGGCGCAGCACGAGTGTCCAGTCAAATGGGACACGCGTTGATCTGGGCCACCCGCATGCGAGCGATCTCGCGTTCGCGGGTGGAGAGCGACGTCGCGTACATGACCTTCGAGAAGGCGCCGGCCGCCTGGTACAGGTCGGGGGCGTGTTGCCACACCCGTGAGTGTTCGACGTCGTTCCCCTCGGGCAGATCGATGCGCGCCATGAACCGACGGTAGTTCTCGGCTCGATCCGCACCGGCGTCGGCGCGATCCCGTGAGCCGGGCGAACTCAGCTCTCGCAGCCGATTCCGTCACGGTCCGCCGATCGTGGCGAACATGGGTTGACGATCGCCGACCGGGTACCGGACGCCGACAGACCCGTACTGTGCGGCGATGCCGGACGCGACGATCGACGAGCGGATCGAGGACGACACGATCGGCGACGACCTCGATCTGCTCTCGGTCGCCGAGTCGGAGATCCCCGATGTGCGCAGCGAGGCGCGAGCGTGGCTGCTGTCGAACAACACGTCGGACATCCGGGCGATCGCGATCTTCGCCTTGGTGCTCGGGGTGCCGTCGGTGCTCGTCCAGGTCTGGTGGGCGGTCGTGCTGGCCGGGTGCATCGCTCTGGTGATCCCGTTCCGCTTGGTCGCCGAGCCTCACTTCCGGCGGGGCGATCTCCGGCGGGGGATCTTCTGGTCGAATCTCGGATCGTGGTACCTGCTGTTCCCGCTGGTGTTGATCATCCCCGACACGTTGCCGATCGCCATCCAGAACGTGATCGGCCCGGTGATCCTCGCCGCCACGTACCTGGAGCGGCGAGTGTTGAAGCGACTCGTGCCGGCGACCGTCGCGATCGGCGTCGTCATCTCGTGGATCGGTCTCACCACCGACGGCGCCGGTCTCGACGAGGTCGCGCCCCGCTGGTTCTACCTCGCCGTCGTGCTCGCCTACGTGGGCGCCAACCTGCTGCTGGTGATGGGCGACGTCCAGGAGCTCAACCAGGTGCACCTGCGCTCGTTGCAGCGGGCGCAGCGCCACAACCGCGAGCTGCGGGCGGCCGACCGTGCGCTGCGCGAGTCCCGCCGCCGCCTGCTCGTCGCGACCGACGAGGAGCGCATCCGCCTCGAACGCGATCTGCACGACGGAGCCCAGCAGCGGCTCGTGTCGCTGGCCCTCCAGCTGCGATTGGCGGCCGAGCTGGCCGACGAGGGAACGGCACCGACGGGGGAGTCGCTGATGGCGATGCACCGCGCCGCGACCGAGGCGGTCGAGGAACTGCGAGATCTCGCACAGGGCGTCTACCCGGCCCGATTGAAGGAGTTGGGGTTGGCTCGGGCACTCCACGCGGTGGCGAGACGGTCGCCGGTACCGATCGAAGTGGTCGATCTCGTCGAGTCCCCGCTCGACGAGGGCACGCAGGTCGCCCTCTACTTCGTCTGTGTCGAAGCGATCCAGAACGCCACCAAGCACGGCGGAGCCGACGTGTCGGTGCAGATCGAACTCGCCGAGGTGGACGGAGTGCTCACCGTGACGATCACCGACGACGGTCCGGGTTTCGACCCCGACGCTCACCGTCTCTCCCGCGGATTGCTGAACATGGCCGACCGTGTCGGCGCGCTGGGCGGCGACCTCGCGGTCGAGTCGAGGACCGGCGCCGGAACCTCCGTGGTCGCCCGGGTACCGCTCGACGAGCCGGCGCTCAGCGGAGCGACCGCGTGAGGCAGACGAGGCGGGTCGTCATCGCCGACGACGCACTCCTGCTGCGCCAGGGGGTGACGGCCGTCCTGGCCACACTCGACGACGTCGAGGTCGTCGCAGAAGCCGACGACCACCCCGGGTTGATGGCGGCGGTCGACGAGCACCGACCCGATCTCGTGATCACCGACGTGCGGATGCCGCCGAGTCACACGAACGAGGGCATCCGGGCGGCGCGGGAGATCCGGTCGCAGCATCCCGACACGGGCGTGATCGTGCTCAGCCAGTATCTCGACGCCGACTACGTCATCGAGCTGCTCGAGGACGGCACCGAGGGACTCGGGTACCTGCTGAAGGAGAACGTGGCCGATCGCCGCCAGCTGGCGCAGGCGATCGACGCGGTGTGCTCGGCGAGTTCGTCGATCGACGCCGCCGCCATCGAGGTGTTCGTCACCTCGCGTGCGAGCCGACCGTCCCCTCTCGACGAGCTGACCGAACGCGAACGCGACGTGCTCTCGCTCGTGGCCGAGGGACTGCGCAACAGTGCGGTCGCCGACCGCCTCCACCTGAGCGAGAAGTCGGTCGAGAAGCACATCAATTCGATCTTCACCAAGCTCCATCTGACCGGCGAGAACGAGAGCAACCGGCGGGTGCGGTCGGTCCTCGTGTGGCTCGCCGAGCACTGAGATCGAGCGGCGAATGGACGACACGATCGAAGAGGACGTGACAGCCGAGACGGCGGATCGGCCGCGTTCGCGGCATGCTCGGCTGATGCAACTCGTCGGATTCATCGTCATCGCCCTCGTGGTCGTCGCTCTGATCGCCGCCGTGCTGATCCGTGTGACGGGTCACGACGCGGATCGTTGGCACGTCGATCCGCTGACGGCCTCGGCGGGAGCCGACAACTCGTATCGGCTGGCGCCGCCGGGGAGCGACGTGGCAGCCGACGGCGAGTCGCCGGTGTTCGACCGACCCGCCGCGCAGCTCGCCGCCGACTTCGACCGCGTGGCGCTCGGGGCCGATCGAGTCGAGGTCGTCGCAGGATCCGCGGCGGAGGGTTTCGTCACCTACGTCCAGCGATCCTTCCTGTTCGCGTTTCCCGACTACATCACGGTTCGGTTCCTCGAGGTCGACGACCAGCGGAGCACGATCGCTCTCCTGTCCCGCGCCCGCTACGGCAAGAGCGATCTGGGTGTGAACGAGAAGCGCATCACGAACTGGCTCGCCCAGCTCGACTGACCAGTCACGCCTGGGGTCAGACCCGGAACGTGATGCGGTCACGCCTGGGGTCAGACCCGAAACGTGATGCGGTCACGCCTGGGGTCAGACCCGAAGCGTGACGCCGTCACGCCTGGGGTCAGACCCGGAACGTGATGCGGTTACGCCTGGGGTCAGACCCGAAACGTGGCGCGGAGCTCGACGGCGCGGAGCGACTGAACGGGTGCGAGGCTGTGCCGATGACGGCCGCGACTCGATCGACGGATCTGTTCGATCGGTGGTCGGCGACGTACGACAGCCCGACACTCCAACGGCTGACCTACCGACCGATCCACGACGCCGTCCTCCGGCGGATCGACGGG
>JBCDAK010000123.1:0-13603 GCA_039185545.1 Actinomycetota bacterium | reverse complement strand
GGGCCGCGGTTGCGAACTACGGTGAGAGATGTTCCGGCAACGGCGCCGGACACGGCACCGACGGACGGGGGTTCGCGGGCCGCACATCACATGTGGGGGGAACACCAGTCATGACCGACACGATCGACCGGACCGACGCGGACGGGAACCGGGTCCTCGATCACCTCATCGTTCGATTCGCCGGCGACTCCGGCGACGGGATGCAGCTCACCGGCGACCGCTTCACCTCGGTGAGCGCGTCGTTCGGCAACGACCTGTCGACCTTCCCCGACTTCCCGGCCGAGATCCGGGCACCGGCGGGCACCGTCAACGGTGTCTCGGCGTTCCAGGTCAACATCGCCGACCACGACATCACCACCCCGGGCGACGAGCCCAACGTGCTGGTGGCGATGAACCCGGCCGCCCTCAAGGCCGACCTCGATCGGCTCCAGGTGGGCGGCACGCTCATCGTGAACGAGGACTCGTTCTCCGATCGCGACCTCGAGAAGGCCGGGTACGTCACCGACGAGGGACCCAACGGCGAGACGATCAACCCGCTCGACGACGGCTCACTCAGCGGCTACCGGGTTCTCCAGGTACCGATGACGTCCCTCACCAAGCAGGTCTGCGAGCCCCTCGGCGTCAAGCCGCGCGATGCCGAGCGGTCGAAGAACTTCTTCGCGCTCGGCCTCGTGTCGTGGATGTACACCCGCCCGCTCGAACCGACCATCGAGTGGATCGAGAAGAAGTTCGCGAAGAACGAACAGGTCGTCGCCGCCAACAAGGCTGCTCTGCTCGCCGGATTCAACTTCGGCGAGACCACCGAAGCCGTGGGGCACCGCTACGAGGTCCGCCCGGCCACGCTGCCGCCGGGCGAGTACACGAGCATCACCGGCAACACCGCGCTCGCCTGGGGGCTCGTCGCCGCGGGTCAACTGTCGAAGCTGCCGGTCACGCTCGGGTCGTACCCGATCACCCCGGCGTCCGACATCCTCCACGAGCTGTCGAAGCACAAGCACTTCGGCATCCGCACCGTGCAGGCCGAGGACGAGATCGCCGCCGTCGGCGTGGCGCTCGGTGCGGCGTTCGCCGGCCACCTCGGCGTGACCACCACGAGCGGCCCGGGCGTGGCGCTCAAGAGCGAGACGATCTCGCTCGGCGTCGCCATCGAGCTGCCGATGCTGGTGATCGACATCCAGCGCGGTGGACCGTCGACCGGCCTGCCGACCAAGACCGAGGCGTCCGACCTGAACATGGCGCTCAACGGCCGGCACGGCGAGTCGCCGCTGCCGATCGTGGCGTCCTACTCACCTGCGCAGTGCTTCCACGCAGCCATCGAGGCGGCCCGCATCGCCCTGAAGTACCGCACGCCGGTGATCCTGCTGTCCGACGGCTACCTCGCCAACGGCTCCGAGCCGTGGAACCTGCCCGACGTCGACTCGCTGCCCGACATCTCGGTCCCGTTCGCCACCGAGTTCAACCACACCGACGCCGAGGGCAACGACGAGTTCTGGCCGTACCTGCGTGACGAGAACCTCGCCCGACCGTGGGCCATCCCGGGCACCCCGGGTCTGATGCACCGGGTCGGCGGCCTCGAGAAGAAGGACGGCACGGGCAACATCGACTACACGCCCGAGAACCACGAGCGGATGACCGAGCTGCGCGAGGCCAAGGTCGCGAAGGTCGCTCAGGACATCCCACCCACCGTCGTCGAGGGCGACGAGGACGCCGACGTCCTGGTGCTCGGCTGGGGGTCGACGTGGGCCGCCATCGACGCCGCCGTCCAGCGCCGTCGCCGGGCGGGTGTGAAGGTGGCGAAGGCGCACATCATGCACCTCAACCCCTTGCCACCCGACCTCGAGGGAATCCTTCGCCGCTACCCGCGGGTCATCCTCCCCGAGCTCAACCGGGGCCAACTCGCACACCACCTGCGCGGGAAGTTCCTCATCGACATCACACCCCTGTCCAAGGTGCAGGGGCTCCCCTTCAAGTCCCGGGAAATCGAGGCGGCGATCGACGACGCCGTGGCGAGTCTCCAGAGCGAGCAGAACGGAGCTGCGTCATGACCACCGCCCAGGTCGCCGTCACCACGAAGAAGGACTGGTCGAGCGACCAGGAGGTCCGGTGGTGCCCCGGCTGCGGCGACTACGGCATCCTGCTCGCAGTTCAGCAGCTCATGCCCGACCTCGGCGTGTCGCCCGAGAACACGGTGTTCGTGTCGGGAATCGGCTGCTCCAGCCGCTTTCCGTACTACATGAACACCTACGGGATGCACTCGATCCATGGCCGTGCGCCGGCCATCGCCACCGGCGTGGCGACCGCACGCCCCGATCTCGACGTGTGGGTCATCACGGGCGACGGCGACGGGCTGTCGATCGGCGGCAACCACCTCATCCACGCGCTGCGCCGCAACGTGAACCTCAACATCCTGCTGTTCAACAACCGGATCTACGGACTCACCAAGGGCCAGTACTCCCCCACCTCCGAGGTCGGCAAGGTCACCAAGTCCACGCCGATGGGCTCGATCGACGCTCCGTTCAACCCGCTCTCGGTGGCGCTGGGCGCCGAGGCCACGTTCGTGGCCCGCACGCACGACCTCGACCGCAAGCACATGATGGAGACGTTCCGTCGGGCGCACGAACACCGTGGTGCGTCCTTCGTCGAGATCTACCAGAACTGCAACGTCTTCAACGACGGACAGTTCAACGACATCACCAAGAAGAACGTGCGCGACGAGATGATGATCGACCTCGTCCACGGCGAGCCGATCCTGTTCGGTGCCGAACGGCAACGCGGGGTGATGCAGGGTGCCGACGGCTTCCTGAAGCTCGTCGAGGTCGCCGACGTCGGACTCGACAACATCCTCGTCCACGACGAGACCAACGAGTTCCCGTCGCTGGCGTTCGCTCTCGCCCGACTCGCCAACGACGACCAGTCACCCACCCCGTTCGGCGTGTTCCGGTCGGTCGACCGTCCCGAGTACTCCCAGCTCGTCAGTGATCAGCTCGTCGACGCCAGCGACCAGCGGGGCCCGGGCGACCTCAACGCCTTGCTCCGGTCGAACGGAACCTGGCAGGTCAACTAGGTCCGGCCCGACGCCGGGCGGTCGGCGGCTCAGGCGATCCGATCGCCCGTCATCGGATCGAACACACACCACCGGTCGACGACCAGGTCGATCACCTGGCCGGGTTCCGGCGTTGCCACGACGCCCGCTCCTGCGTACAGACGAGTGCGTCCCCACCGACACATCACCGACAACTCGGTGCCCGGGATCTGGCGCTCGAAGGTGGCCCGGAGCGCCTGATCGCCGCCAGCCGGACCCGACGCGACGACATCGAGCGTGGGCCCCGGACGAACCGTCTCGCCGCCGGCACCCGCCCTCGCGGTCGAGTTGGTCTCGCCGCCGACCGTACGGAGGTCCTCCGGCCGGATTCCCACGACGACCTCGTGACCGCGATGCGCTGCGAGCACCGGCGACCAGGCCCGCAAGCGGAGGAAGTGATCGTCGACGCTCGACGACGATCCGGATGGGTCCGGAGTCGATCGGAGCCAGAAGCCTGATCCGTCGGGGACCACGGTGGCGTTCGTCGTCCAGATCGGTCCGGTCGTCGTGGCGACGGTCAACGACGACGGCTCGCCGTGCACCTCGGTCGGCGTGCCGACCTGGAGGGCGGTCGACGGCCCATCGGCGCGTTCGGACTGCCCGGACCCCCTCGCGTCGACTCGACCGAGAATGATGACCAGGTCGGCCAGCGCGACGACGTCCTCGGGGTCGTTGGTGGCCATCAGCGTGGTCACCCCGTAGGAACGCTGGAGCATCCGGATCTCGGCACGCATGCGCCGGCGGAGATGGGCGTCGAGCGACGCGAACGGCTCGTCGAGGAGCATCAACGTCGGCGTGCGGATGAGGACGCGAGCGATCTGCACCATCTGCTGCTCGCCGCGCGACATCTGACCGGGCCGAGACGACATGAGATGGCTGATGCGGAGGGCATCGGCTTCCGCTCCGACCCGACGCCGGATCGACTCTTGCTCTTCGCGCCGGATCTCGAGGGGAAACCCGACGTTGCCCCGTCCGGTCCTCCGAGGGAGCAGAGCGGGTTCCTGGAACACCATCCCGATGTCGCGTTGGCCGGTCGGGAGTTCGGAGATGTCGACGCCACCGCTCAACAGCTGTCCGCGGCGGATGTCCGCGAGCCCGGCGACGGCTCGCAGGAGCGTCGACTTCCCGGTGCCCGAGGGACCGATGACGGCGACGAGCGAGCCGTCGGGGACCGTGAGGTCGAGATCGGTGAGAACGGGGTCCCGGTCGATGGCGATGTCGACACCGTCGAGGCGGAGTGACGCCATGTGTCCGATCATCGCGCCCCGTGCTCAGCCGGCCGAGTCGACGCCGAGAATCCATCCCTCCTCGTCGACCGCGGCGGTCGCCACGTCGTCGGGAAGGCCAGGCGCGAACCACCGAGCGAGTGCACCATCGAGGTCCCGCTCGCGGAGCACCTCGGCCGTCTCGACGACCTGACGTTCGTCGCGCACGCGGTCGTCGTCGGCCCCAGCACCCTGGACGAACAGGCTCGGCCAGCACTCGGCCACGGTCACCCGGCCCGACGGTCGATCGAGGCCGGTCGTCAGCGGCCAGACGTCGACGATCACGTCGCGAGACGCGAGCCGACGGTGCAACCGGTCGAGCGCCACGATCGCCAGCAACGACTGACTCGCCACGCTTCCGACGCCGAGGAGCTGCCAACACGAGAACGGTCGACGCCCCGCCGATCGGAGCGCACGTTCGCATGCGCGCCACTCCGGGATCCGTTCAGCCGGGTGCGGCGGTTTCGTGCTGGTCAGCGTCTCGGTGCGCGCCGCCGGCGGGCACCCCCAGAACGGTCCCGGCCGCCCGGCGATCCGCCGGTTCCACTCGCTGGCGATCACGAATCGGTTGTTGCGGTTGCGTTCGTCGTCGATGATCGACTCCGACAGTTCCGTCCACAGCCGCCGCCACGGAGGTGTGCCGCCCACGCCGCACGCCCCGAGACCGAGTGCGTCGGCCGTTCCGCTCGGGTAACCGACCGACGCATCGATCGTGACGAGCGTCCGACCCGACGATGTCACCACGAGGTCGGCGAGCAGGTCGACGGCGACCCGGCGCGTGGGCGGATTCCAGGTGGCCGTCGCCCGCCGATCGTGGCTCGAGTCGCGCTGATCGACGCAGGCGACCCAGATCGAGTCACGGCCGGTCGCGGGAGTCGATCGGGCGCTCCAGTCGACGACGATGATCCGGTCGAACATCGCGGCCCGCTCGGTCACCCGGCGGAACCTAGTGTCGGCGCGGTGAGCGCTCTGGACGCAACGACACGGGCCGCGGCCACGTCTCCGATCACGTTCGACACCGTTCGCGTGGCCGTGCCGGCCCAGATCGGCGAGTCGGCCCTCGGCCTGACCTCGGCGATCGCGAAGACGGCCGTCGAGGGCACCGAGCTCCACCTCGGCCCGATCAACCTGGCCGGCGACGACCAGGCCGACCGCACCGTGCACGGAGGTCCCGACAAAGCGGTGTACGCCCACCCCGCCGAACATCTCGCCGCGTGGGCAGCCGATCTCGACGAACCCGACCTCGCGAGCGCCGGATCGGCGCCGTTCGGCGAGAACCTGTCGACCTCCGGAGCCACCGAGACCACCGCACACGTCGGCGACCTCTGGCACTGGGGTGATGCGGTGCTCGAGATCTGCCAACCCCGGTGGCCGTGCCAGAAACTGACCGTGCACCGAGCGAGCGCCCGCGTCGGCCCCGTCATGCGATCATCGGGCCGCACCGGCTGGTATCTCCGCGTGCTCCGGCCCGGCACGGTCCCGACCTCGGGCACGATCGACGTCGAGCCGCACCCTGCGGGCGTCACCGTGTTCGACGCCCACCGGGCGATGCTCGACCGGCGACTCGACGAGCGCGACCTCGTGGAACGCGTCGCCGGGCTCGGCGGCACGTTGGCCGCCGAGTGGCGAATGCCCCTCCTCGAACGGCTGGCCGACGCGGCCACCTGATGAACGGACGGCCTGCCGGACGTCAGAGCATCTCGGAGATCAGCTCGACCACGGCGTCGCCGTACTTCTCGAGCTTCGCCGGCCCGACACCCGAGATCCTCGACAGCTCGGCGTGCGAGGTGGGCGCGGTCCGCGCGATGGCGGCGAGGGTCTTGTTGTCGAAGACGACGTAGGCGGGCTTGCCGTCGGCCAGCTGTGTTCTGAGGCCCCGGAGTCGCTCGAACCGTTCGGTCGCCTCGGCGTCGAGGTCGGCGGTCGGATCACCCGACGACCCTCCGCGTCGGCCGGATCCGGTCCGGCGCGCCGGTTCGGGCGTGTGCGCGACGACGTCGGGCCGATCGTCGGCCGCGGGCTCGGTGGTCAACTCGGCGACGAACGGACTCGGCTGCGGGCCGGTGGTGACCGTGATCGAACCACTCGTGCGGGTGATGGCGACGTGGAACAGTCGCCGCTCCTCTTCGACGTCGTCGGCCAGGCGATGCGGGTAGTGCTCGGCGTCGGCGAAGTGGGCGACGACGTGTGGCCACTCTTGCCCTTTCACCCGGTGGACGGTGGCGAGTGCGACGCCGTCCCGGCCGGCTCCGTCGTCGCGGCGCCGACCCCCCGAGCTCAGACGACCGAGCAGCCACGACTCGAACGTCTCGACGTCGTCGTGCAGCGCCGCCAGCTGGGACATGGCGGTGAGATCGTCGCCCTGGGCCCCACGGTTCATCCCCCGTCGGGTGGCGTCGAGGGTCGCGACCGAGCCCGCGAGCCCGATCTCGTCGACCAGGAGGAAGAGCAGGTCGGACGTGGGTGCTCCGTCGGCCACCGCCTTCTGCAGCTTCTGGACGTCGGCCGCGAACTCCTCGAGCCGAGTCGCGTCGGACTCGTTGCGCAGTCGACCGGCGAGCCGGAAGAGTCCGACGACGTCGGTCTGCTCGGCGATCCAGTCGCCGACGCGAGGATGGAACGACCGCGACGGACGACGGAGCGCCTCGCGGAGATCGTCGGGGGCGAGGCGTCGTTCGGCGGCGCACGCGATCCGGAGCCACGACAGCACGGCCCGCACCGACGTGCGCTCGACGAACTCGGCGCCCACCCCTCCGGACACGGGCACACCGGAGTCGACCAGCGCCACCTGCACGGGCGCGAGCGTGGCGTTGACCCGGCTGAGAACAGCGACGTCGCGAGGTCGCGCTCCGCCGTCGATGGCCGAACGAACCGCGGCCACCGTGGCGTTCACCGGATCGACGGCCGTGTCGACGCGCAGGCCGTTGCGGGCCATCGACGCCGCACGGATGGTCTTCGGCACGCGTCGCCGATTCCGACGCAGCAGCCGGTCGGCGGCCTCGACGACGTCACCCGGGCACCGGTAGTTGACCTCGAGCGGATGTGCACCGGCCGAGGGGAACAGCTCGCCGAACTCGATCAGCCAGGCCGGGTCGGCGCCGTTGTAGCCGTAGATCGTCTGATCGTCGTCGCCGACGCCGAACACGGCTCCGCCGGGCGCCGCGAGCAGACGGATGAGCAGGAGATGGGCGGGGGTGAGGTCCTGGAACTCGTCGACCAACATGACCCGACACACGCGCTGCGCGGCGCGGCGGGCGACGGGATCGGACAGCAGAACGCCGAGGGCTCGATGGATCTGGTCGTCGAAGTCGACGGCGCCGCGACGATCGAGCCGCTCGACGTAGTGCGGCCACACGTCGGCGAACCCGTCGACCTCGCCGCCGTAGCGCTCCTCGACCTCGTCGGGCGCGACGAGCCCCAACCGAACGAGCGACAGCGCTTCGATCCACGGGGCGACCGGATCTGCGTTGCGACGACGGGGGAACCGGACCAGGTCGCCGAGGATGCGACGGACCTCGGGTTCGTCGATGGTGGTGAAACGCCGAGGCTGAGGAGCGAACGGTGCCGAGCCGTTGACGATGGCCAGCGCGAGCGCGTTGAGCGTGCGCACCTGCAGTCCGGGCAGGTCGGTCGTTCGCTCGGACATCTCGATCTGCGCCCGCTTGTTGAAGGCGACGAGCGTGAGCGCAGAGGGCGGCAGGTTCCACCGCGTGAGGAGTTGACGGGCTCGCTCGGTGAGCACTCGTGTCTTGCCGGATCCGGCCGGCGCGATGATCCGCGCAGCACCGCCGTCGTGGGTGACGGCGGCGAGCTGATCGGGCGCGAGCTCGGCCTCGGTCCGGTTGTCGACGGGGGCGACGAGATGTCCGTGCTCGACGGCGGCTGCAGCGACGACGGGCACGCCGTCGATCGGTTCGACGTGGCCGACCGGTCCGCCGTCGAGCCAGACCGTCCGCCCGTCGCCGAGGACGACGTCGCCCGCCAGGCCGCTCGCCGGGTCGACCGGTGCGAGACCGCGGTGGACCGCCTGGTCGAGCAGCGACCACGTCGGCGTGGCGCCACGGAGGTCGAGCGCGTTGGACCAGACGAGGTGGAAGAGTTCGTCGCCGTGGAACTCGAACCGGGCACCCACGCGATGGGGCGGTGCGTCGGTGGCCAGCATCGGGCGCCGCGCGAGCACGCCGTCGAGTTCGATGACGAGCCGGGTACGAGACGCCGCGGCCGAACGAAGCGTCGTCAGGATCTCGATGGGGCGCGCCACGGCGTCGGCATCGACTCGAAGTCGCTCGGCGTGGCGCCAGGGATCGGGGACCTCGGCGGCCGGCTCGACGACCGCGTGTCGCCCGAGCCGATCGGGACCCGCCGCGGCCACCGCGAGACCCGTCGGTGGATCGTCGGTGATGTCGGGGACCGCGACCGGGCGGCGGCTCGGTGACTCGCGGCCGACGCGGCTCGGCTGCCGGGCCGCCGATCGTTCGTCGGCCGGCGGAGGCGGCGGCTCATCGTCGAATCCGGGCGGGGGCGGCGGAGGCGGCGGAGGCGGCGGAGGGGCCTCGTCGGCCGCCGCGAGCGGCAGTCGAGGGGCTGCTCGGTCGGGCAGCCCACCGTCGGACGGGGCGCCCACGACCGCCTCGACACCCTCGTGTTCGGACCAGCAGCGGCGCACATCGGCCGGCGCGTCGTGCGATCCGCCGCTGTACGCACCGGAGACCGCCACGACGCTCGACCCTACCCCGGCGCGAACGTCGGACCAAACAGGTGTTCGATCCGACGCGCAGGGGGTGGCTGGCCGCCTGCGGTGTGCTCGGAGGCGCAGGTACAGGGACCGTCCCCCACCAGCGGTGAGCGCGTGATCGCGCTCGTGCCCGCTACCTCTTCCGAACCTCCGCACACCGCAGGCGGCGAGGGACGAACAGTAGGGATGAACCCCTGTGAAACGAAAGAGGACAACCGTGTGAATATCCCCCTCGTTCCTGTGAGGAACGGCTGTGGACGGCCCTGCGGAGGCACGCGGTCCTCACAGGGCGCGACCACTCGTCCACAGCGCGGTGTGGACGACGTCGGAAAGGTCCTGGTCAGGCTGGTGCCAGTTGCACCGGGATCCCGTTGAGCACCGCCGTTCCCGACAGTGGATCCATCGCCTCGTCGTCGGCGAGCACATTGGAGTTCACCCCGGCGTGCTCGGCGGCGACACGCATCTGCGTGCCCGGCAGGTCGTGACCCCAGCCGTGCGGCAGGCTCACGACGCCGGGTCGGATGTCGTCGGTGACTTCGACGGGCGCCACGACCGACCCGACACTCGAGGTGATCCGGGCGGGTGCGCCGTCGGCGAGCCCGAGATCGTCGGCGTCGTCGGGATGGACCTGGAGCGTGCACCGAGGCCGCCCCTTCACCAGGACCCGCACGTTGTGCATCCACGAGTTGTTGCTGCGCAGGTGGCGCCGCCCCACGAGCACGTGACCCTGATCGGCGAACCGAGGGATCGAGTCGGCCAGACGGGCGAGGTCGTCGATCAGCACGGGGGCCGCCATCTCGATACGCCCCGAGGGCGTGCGCAGCACATCGGGCAGTCGCGGCTCGAGCGCGCCGAAGTCGCGACCGTGCGGATGTGCCAGCAGGTCGTCGAGAGACGTGCCGTCGGGCTCGGCACCGAACCCGTCGCCGAACGGTCCCGTCCGGAGCATCACGTCGAGGAGGCGTTCGGGCCCGCGGCGGCCCGACGCCTCGAGCTCGGTCATGATCTCGTCGGCGTCGCGCCCCGCGATCTTCGACGACGGGTCCTTCACCGCCGACCGCACGAGCCCGGCGGCGGCGAGGTCGTCGGCCACGGTGGGATCGGCGTCGACACCTTGCCCCTGGGCGATCATGGTGAGCCGGGCGATGATCTCCCACTCGTCGGGCTGGTCGGGATCGCGCTCGAGGACCGGTGGCGAGTAGTTCGCCACGTTGCGGACGGCGAACTGCAGGAGGAGGACGTCGTAGTGCGATCGCTCCAGTTGCGACGGCGGCGGCAGGATCACGTCGGCGTGCCGCGTGGTCTCGTTGAGGTACATGTCGACGGAGATCATCACGTCGAGCTGGTCGAGTGCGTCCGCGAGCTGCTCGCTGTTGGGAGTCGACAGGACCGGATTCCCGGCGACGGTGATGAGAGCGCGCAGCCGTCCGTCGCCGGGAGTCGTGATCTCCTCGGCCAACGCCCCCGCCGGGTACTCCCCCATCACCTCGGGGCGCTGGCTCACACGTGTGTGCCCCCGGCCGGTGCGGAACCCGGGACCGGTCCCCGGCGTTCCACGGGTGGTGCCGCCTCCGGCGACCGGAAGCGGGAACATCGCGCCACCCGGACGGTCGAGGTTGCCGCTGACGATGTTGACGACGTCGACGAGCCACGACGCGGTCGAGCCGAACTCGGTGACCGTCGTGCCGATGCGGCCGTACACCGCTGCGGTGGGTGCGGCCGCCAACTCGTGTGCGAGCCCGCGGATCGTGTCAGCGGGGACTCCCGTCGCCTCGGCGACCGACTCGGGCCGGAACGGTGCGACGGCCGCCTCGACCGCTGCGAGACCGTCGAGGTGGCGGGCGACGTGATCGCCCGGGTCGGCGAGGCCGTCGGCGAACACGACGTGGACGACCGCCGCGAGCAGGAGCGCGTCGGTGCCGGGACGGATCGAAATCCACTGATCCGCCTGCTCGGCGGTGCGGGACCGGCGCGGATCGACGACCACGACGCGGCCGCCACGCTCCTGGATCGCCTCGATCCGGCCGGGGAAGTCGGGAGCGGTGCACACGCTCCCGTTGGATGCGTACGGGTTGGCGCCGAGGATCAGCAGGAAGTCGGTGCGGTCGAGGTCGGGGACCGGGATCGCGACCGGCGAGCCGAACACGTGGCCGGATGCGACGTGACGCGGCATCTGGTCGACCGTGGAGGCACTGAACCGATTGCGCGTCCCGAGACCCGTCAGCAGCATCCGCGAGTAGAGCATCGCCGACAGGCTGTGCGCCGTGGGGTTGCCGACGTAGACCGCACTCGACTCACGACCGTGCTCCTCGAGCACCGGCATCAGCCGGCGTTCGATCTCGGCCCACGCCTCGTCCCAGGTGACCTCGACGTGTTCGCCGTCTCGCCGCACGAGCGGGCGCCGGAGACGGTCCGGATCCTCGTGCAGCTGCTTCAGCGTCGATCCCTTCGGGCACAGGAACCCGTGCGAGAACACGTCGTCGCGATCGCCGCGGATCCGCTTCGCGAACTCGGTGCCGTCCTCGCTCAGGTCGACGGTGATCTCGAGCCCGCAGCCTGCCTCGCAGAGCGGGCACGTGCGATAGGCCGTGCGCGTCATGACCCGATGCTCCCAGACCGAGCCCTCCCGGCTCGGATTCGCGCGCGCAGATACACGGCGATCGCCGAGCCGGCGAGCAGCGACGCCGACGACACGAGCCACAACGCCCGGTACCCGGCGGCGTCGATGATGAGGCCACCGAGCGCCGGACCCACCGCCGCACCGGCGAAGACGCCGACCTGGCTGACCCCCGTCGCCGCAGCGGGCGCGGACGGGTTGTTCCGGATCACCGAGAGGTTGAAAAGCCCCGGCCATGCCCAGCCGAAGGCGAATGCGGGGATCGGCGCCAGCAGATACGTCAGCGGACGATCCACGGCGAGGAACAACACGCCGAGACCGCCGAGTCCGAACAGCCAGACGAGTCGCTGGATCGGGAGGACACCGCGCCGGTCGACCTGGAGCCCCTGCACGAGCCGGCTGATGATGCCGACGAGCGATCCGAGGCTCAGCACCAGTCCCGACACACCGGGACCGAGCCCAGACGCCTCGGCACCGCTGGTGATGAAGCCGACCATCGCTCCGGCTGCGGTCGCCCCGAGCAGTCCGACGCACGCGTAGAGCACGAGGAGCGCCAGGCCGAGGTCGGGACGGGCCGGGCTGCGATCGGGTGGGTCGAGGACCGCGCCGCCGTCCACGAGATGCGCCGGGGCTGACGCCTTCGTCCTCGACGTCCGGGCAGCGATCCCCCGGCGGTCGGCCGGGAGCGCGACCGCAGCGACGACCGCGAGGACGGCACCGAGTGCATAGGCCCACTCCCAACCGACGGTGAGGGCGATCAGCGGAACCGTGCCGCCCCCGACCAGCGCCGCGGCGGGCATCCCCGACTGCTTCGTCGCCAACGCCCATCCCATCCGCTCGCGGTCGATGTGCGTGGCGAGCAGCAGGTTCGCCGAGGGTTGGTTGAGTGCGTTCCCGGCCCCCGCGATCGCGAGGAACAGCACGAACTGCCAGAACTCACGGGCGAGCAGAGCGACCAACGACATCGAGGTGGCGCTCACGGCGAGGCCGGTCCGGAATCCCAGGCGCGGACCGATTCGCTGCGCCAACCGTCCCATCGGGGCCGACGCGACTGCGGCGACGGTGAACGAGGCACCCATCGACAGCCCGATCTGCGTGGCGGTGAGGCCGAGTTCGTCGCGCAGCTGCACCCCGAGGGCACCGGTCAGAAAGGCCGGCAGGGCGCTGCAGAGCGTGGCGACGGCGACGGTGACCCACGCCCGGCGCTCCGCGACGCGACCGGGGGGCGTCGTCGACCGCTCGAGCATGGTGCGACGACCGTACGCCAGCCGATCGATCCGGGAGCGCCTCGGTTCTGGGCGGTGGCGGTGACGTGTCGCCCGCGACCCTGGCAACATCGCCGGGTGCTCGTGCTCCACCCCGGCCCACCCGTCGAGACCACCGTCGAGGAGGCGTACGCCGCGCCGCTGGGAACGCACCCCGATCGACCGTGGGTGGGCCTGTCGATGGTGACGTCGATCGACGGCTCGATCGCCGTGGCCGGGCTGTCGGGAGGTCTGTCGAGCCTGGTCGACCAGTCGGTGATGCTCCGCCTACGCGCTCTCGCTCAGGTGGTGCTGGTCGGGGCCGGAACCGCGGCGGGTGAGGGGTACGGGCCGCCGGCACGCGGTGACCATCGGATCGGGGTCGTCACGCGATCGGGACGCGTCGATCTGTCGACCGATCTGTTCCGGAGCGGAGCCGGGTTCGTCGTGACGACCGAGGACACCCGGGTCGGCGACGACGACGCGTCGGCGGAGGACGTCGGCGTCGACGTGGTGCGCGCCGGCGTCGGCGAGGTCGACCTGGCCCTGGCGATGTCTCGCCTCTCCGCGGTTGCGGGCGACGTCGACTTCGTGCAGGTCGAGGGGGGCGCCCGCCTCAACGGCGCGGTCGCCGACGCCGACCTCTTCGACGAGATGTCG
>JBCDAK010000122.1:0-13678 GCA_039185545.1 Actinomycetota bacterium | reverse complement strand
GGCCGCCTCGAGCGCGGCGACGGTGAGTGTGGTCGGGCTGGGCGAGTTGGAGATGATCGCGACCCGCGGTCCGCGCAGGACCGGCTGACACGACAGCACGCGACACGTGTCGAGCAGCGCGGCGACGGTCGGCACCTCGATGAGCCCTGCGGACTGGTCGAGCGCGGTGAACTCGTCGTGCCGTCCTGCTGCGCCGGTGCGGACCGCGACGATCGGACGCTCCCGCGAGACCCGTCGTGCGATGCGCTGGAACTTGCGCGGGTTGCCCAGGGTCTCGGTGTAGATCGCGACGACACGCGTGTTCTCGTCGTCCTCCCAGAACTGCAGCAAGTCGTTCGCCGAGACGTCGCTCTTGTCGCCGAGCGACACGAACCAGGAGACGCCGAGCCCGATCGCCTGCGCTCGTCGGAGCACGGAGGCGCCGAGGGTGCCCGACTGCATCGAGATGGCCACACCGCCCGGGTCGAGGGTGACGTCGACGAGCGCAGCCTGGAGGCGGGACGCATCGTGCAGCGACGCGACCCCCATGCTCGACGGGCCGATGATGCGGAGGCCGTTGCGCCGAGCCCGAGTGACGAGCGCGGCCACGTCGACGGCCGTGTCGCCGTCGGGACCGTCGTCGTTCGCTGCGGTGACGATGACGGCGCCGCGCATCCGTTTCTCGATGCAGGCGTCGATCGTGGAGTCGAGAGCCTTCGTGGGAACCGCGATCAGGGCGAGCGACACGTCGTCGGGGAGATCGCCCACGTCGCCGTAGCACCGGTGTCCGTCGAGGTCTTCGAGCCGAGGGTTCACGGGATACACCGGGACGTCGACGCTGTCGCGGACGTGATGCCACAGCAGGCGCCCGACGGAGTGGGGGCGGTCGCTCGCTCCGACCACGGCGATGGCGCGGGGGAAGAAGATGCGGGCGACCGCTCGGGAGTCGGCCCGCTGCTCGCGCCGCTCGACAGAGTCGAGGAAGTCGTCGGTCGTCGCGAGCTCCCAGTCGAGGTCGATCACTCCCGACTCGAACCGGCGCTGGAGCGGCCACCCGGCTTTGGCGAACACGGCGAGCATCCCGCGGTTCTCGGCGAGCACCTCGGCGGTGAACCGCTCGACATCGTGCGAGCGAGCGATGGCGGCGAGGTGTTCGAGCAGGAGGGTGGCGATGCCGCGACCCGAGTGCCCGTCGTCGACCATGAACGCGGCCTCCGCGTCGTCGCGACCGGCGTAGCGCTCGTAACTCGCCCATGCGATGAACTCTCCGCGGATCTCGACCGCGAGTGCCGCTCGATCGACCATGTCGACGTCGGTGAAGTGAGTGAGTTCCTTCTCCGAGAGCGTCGGCTTCGGCGAGAAGAAGCGCCGGTACTGGCTCTCGGACGACTGGCGCTCGTGGAAGGCGAGCAGCGCCGGTCGGTCGTCGGGTGTGAGGGGCCGGATCACGGCGGTCTCGCCGTCGCCGAGCACCACCGTGGAGGTCCAGTGAGATCCCTCGGTCGCGGCGTCCGTGCTCACCTTCACCAGCATGTCAGCACCGGGACGCTGTCGTACGATGGCGGTCGATGGATCGTCCGATCGCCGTGTTCGCGGCCACCGAGAGCGACACCCACGCGGTCCCGAGCGGGCACCCCGAACGGATGGGCCGGGTCGAGGCGTCGCTCGCCGGTATCCCTGCGGCGGGCCTGGCCGAGGCGGTTCGGATCGTCCCGCCGCGCCTCGCGACCGTCAACGAAGTCACTCGGGTCCACGAGCCGTCCTACGTCGAGCGACTGCGGAAGTTCTGCGCGGGCGGCGGAGGCGCCATCGACTCCGACACGTTCGCCGCTCCCGGTTCGTTCGAGACCGCGCAGCGTTCGGCCGGGGCCGTGCTCGACGCGGTCGACGCGTTGAAGCGAGGCGAGGCCGACGTCGCGTTCGCCGCCGGTCGCCCTCCCGGGCATCACGCCGTGGCCGACACGGCGATGGGCTTCTGTCTCTTCAACAACGTCGCGGTCGCCGCGGCGGCCCTCGCCGACGAGGGCGAGCGGGTGGTGATCGTCGACTGGGACGTCCACCACGGCAACGGAACGCAGGACATCTTCTACGACGACCCCCGCGTGCTCTACGTGTCCACGCACCAGTCGCCGCTGTATCCGGGCACGGGACGAGCCGACGAGGTCGGGACGGGCGACGGAGTGGGCGCCAACCTGAACATCCCGCTCCCGCCCGGCACCCGAGGTGACGTGCTCCGCCGGGCGTTCGACGAGGTGGTCCTCCCGGTGATCGAGAGGTTCGCACCGACGTGGCTGTTCATCTCGGCCGGCTACGACGGGCATCGCAACGACCCGCTCGCCAACCTCGAGTTCTCGTCGGCCGACTACGCCGACATCGCGCTGCGCCTCCGGCAGGCGGTTCCCGAGCGACGTCTGGTGGTCGCCCTCGAGGGCGGCTACGACTTCGATGCCCTGTCGCTGTCGACCGGCGCGACGCTCAGCGCACTCGTCGACGGCGACTATCGACCCGAGTCGGCGTCGACGGGCGACCTCGGCGGCGCCATGATCGACGCCGCCCGCAGCCGCTGGCAGGTGTAGCGACGGTGTGGGCCAGGCCCACACCGTCGTCAGCGGGAGAGGATGGTGACGCCGGAGATGCCGGGGGCGCCGTACACGTGGGTGTACGCGGTCTTGGGCTCGTTCGGCACCTGACGGCCGCCGGCTTCGCCGCGGAGCTGGAGCACGTTCTCGTAGACCTGGCGAAGCCCCGACGCGCCGATCGGCTCGCCGTTGGCGAGGCAGCCGCCGTCGGTGTTGACCGGCAACCGGCCGTCGATCTCGGTCTCACCCATGGCGAGCATCTTCTCCTGCTCGCCGTGTTCGCAGAAACCGTTCTCGGCCATGTGCATGATCTCGGCACCGGCCTCGGTGTCCTGCAGTTGCGCGACGTCGATGTCGTCGGGTCCCATGCCGGCCTGCTCGAAGGCCGCCTGTGATGCATCGACCGTCGGGCCGGCGTTGTGCTCGAGTGCGATGTGCGGGGCCATCACCTCGAACGACCCGAAGCGACGTGAGCGCACGACCGCGGACTTCAGGAACACCGGCTTGTCGGTGTACTTGTGCGCCGACTCGGCCGGGGCGAGGATCATGGCCACTCCGCCCTCACCCGGCGAGCAGAACATGTACTGCGTGAGCGGGTAGCTGAGCATCGCCGACTCGAGGACCTGCGCCTCGCTCAGCTCCTTGCGTCGCCACGCCATCGGGTTCTTCGCCCCGTTGCGGAACGCCTTCGCCGACACTCGGGCCAGCGAGTCGTGGCTGATGCCGTACTCGTGCATGTAGCGGTTGATCTTCATGCCGAAGAACTGCGTGGTGAGCGCCATGCCCGAGGCGCCGTACCAGTCGGACAGACCCGCGCCCTTGGTGTTGACGCGGAACGCGCCGCGCTCGTGCTTGTCGAAGCCGATCGCGATGCCGAGCTCGGCCATGCCGGCCTTGATGGTGTTGACGGCGCTGAACAGCGCGGACCCGCCGGTGGCGCATCCGTTCGCCACGTTGATGAACTGCAGGCCGGTGAGTCCGAGCTGGCTCACCATCGTGTCCGGCGCACCGGCGGCGGCCGACCCGCCGAACGCGAACTCGATGTCCTCCCACTTCACGCCGGCGTCCTTGCACGCTTCTCGCACAGCGTGGGCTCCCTGCTCCATTCCGGTCACCCCTTCGGTGCGACCGAAGGGGTGCATGCCGATGCCGACGATGGCGACGTCGTTGCTCATGAGCTGGCTCCGTTCGAGTTCGAGTGTCCGGTCGGGGCGAAGGCGAACGTCATGACCTCGTCGCCGTCGTCGTTGGTGTACAGCGGGACCAGCGTGAGTTCCATCTCCATGCCGATCTCGAGCTTCTCGGGGTCGGACTCGGTGAGTCGGGTCTCGACCTTGACCTGTCCGGGCAGCTCGACGTACCCGACGCCGAACGACTCGAAGGTCTTGGGGTCGGCGTCGCCCAGGTAGGGCGGCGCTTTCGGTGGATAACCCTGGACCGTCCAGGTCCACAGGGTCCCGACCGTCTCGAGTTCGATCGGCACCGTGTCGGTGCTCGCACACTTGGGACAGCTCCCCTGAGTGGGGAACATGTGGTTGCCGCAGGTGTTGCAGCGACTGCCGATGAGTCGTGGATCGTCGATCGACGTGATCACGCCGTCGTCCACCGGAACCTGAGCCATGGGTTCGGACTGTACGAGAGCGCCTCGGCGGACGGCGTGTCGAAGCACCCGCCTGTGCGCCATCCTGGGCGGCGATGGACGCGGATGAAGCCGCCCGGGCAGCCAGCGATTCGGTCGTGCTGCGGTGTCGCGATCTCGACGCGAACGTCGACGTGCTCGTCGAGCGACTCGGCTTCCGGCGCTACTTGGTGAGTCCGGCCGACGACCCCCGTCGAGTCATCGTCGAACGTGGCCGGCTGACAGTCGACGTTCGACGCTCGGACCGGGACGTGCCGGTCGAGCTCGTGCTCGGGTCCACGACGACCGGGTCGGCGTCGGACGAGATCACGCTCCCGAACGGCTCGACGATCGTCGTGGAACCGTTTGTCGAAACGATCGACGTCCCCGACCCACAGCCCGGACTCGTGGTCACTCCGGGTGGCGTCGGCGACTTCGGCACCGGCCGCGCGGGGATGTCGTATCGAGATCTGCTGCCGGGACGGTGGGGCGGTCGGTTCATCTCGAGTCACATCCACATCGCTGACGGAGGAGAGGTCGCCGACTGGGTCCACTTCCACCGGATCCGCTTCCAACTGATCCACGTGGCGTCAGGCTGGGTCGACGTCGTCTACGAGGACCAGGGCGAGCCGTTCCGCATGCACGCGGGCGACACGGTCGTCCAGCCACCGGAGATCCGCCATCGCGTCCTGCGGAGCTCACCCGGGCTCGACGTGATCGAAGTCGGCTGCCCGGCCGAACACGACACCATCGCCGACCACGTCCTCCCGTTGCCCAACGATCGGGTTGACCCGAACCGTGTGTTCGGCGGACAGCGCTTCGTCCATCCGCATCGCGTCGATCGAGAGCCGGTCGCATGGGTGATCGACGGTGTGGCGGCACGCCCGAGCCGCCTCGGCGAAGCCACCGACGGCCTCGGCGACCTGATCACGTTGTCGGTCGACCGGGCGGCCATCGGTCGTCCGGTGTCCGTCGCGCGGGAGGCCGAGTTCGTGCAGTTGGTCTCGGTCGGACCGGGTAGCGGCACGATCGCCGTCGGCGTGCCGGACGGCTCGGGCGAACGAGAGGTTGTGCTCGACCGCTTCGCTGCGGTTGCGTTCCCGGGCGGAGCGATCTGGCGATGGACGGCGGTCGACGACGGCCACGAGGTCGTGCTGGTCGAGCTCCCATCGCAGTCGGTCTCGGTCGACTGACCCGGCTGTCGTCGCGTTCGATCTCAACGGTCTGATCACGCAGAGCGTGATCTCGATCACTGAGAGCCGTCTCGGGATCCGCGCAGAGTCGTTTCCAGCGGGTGGTATCCGGCCGCCACGAAGCAGAGGGAGACATGACATGACCACGACCGAGTTCGAGACCGAGGCACCGGCAAGCTCGGTGTCCTTGGACCGCTGCCCCTTCGTCGATGGGGCGGGAGACTTCGCAGGCGGAGTGGTTCCCGAGGACGGTCCGATCGCCTTTCCTGCCGGCGGTGGCCGAGTCGGGATCTACGGATTCCCGCACGACACCGACACGACGCTGGAGTTCATCGGTTGGGCGCCAGTCGACGGGAGGTACCGCTTCCAGCTCGCCGGCAACGGAACGGCGTACTCCGCGTATCTCGCCACCCTGATCTCGGATCGAACGCTGCAGTCGATCGACGATCTCGTCGCCGCCACCGACGACTGGGACAGTCCGCTTCAGGTGGCGGCGTTCCGCTCGCCACAGATCACCGACGACGATCAGCGCAGTCTGATGGCCGCCGTCGAAACGTACTTCGACACCGAGAACGAGACCGGAATGATGCTGCTCGACGTGTCCGCCGATCCGGATGCCCCGCCGCCGGTCGACGTCATGATCCGTGGACTCATCGCGGCGGGCGCACCGACGTCGGCATTCACGTCCCTCACTCGCGACCAGATGGCCACCGCATTGGACGAGGTGTGGGAGGACTACCGGCAGATCGCTGCGACGACGGGAGCGCCGAGCTCGTCGATGCTCGAACTCAGAGAGGTCGCACCGGTCGAGTTCGCGAGTGTGAGCTGTCTGGCGTGCAAGGTCAAGTTCGCCGTCCTGCTCGGTATCGCCGCCGCAGCGATCATTGCGCTGTTGGTCGCCGCCCTCATCGCGAGCGGTGGGTCAGCGGTGGGGGCATTGCTCGGCTTGGGTGAGGGGCTCGTCCAAGCGCTCAGCATCGCTCCCGCGACCGCCGCGACGGTCGTTTCGGGACTCGGCGTCACGATCCAGGGCGCGTGGATCGCCGGCGTCGCGGCGGCTGGCGCTGCAGCCGCGCTCGCGGCGACCATCCCCCGACGAATCTGCGAGGCGCTGAAGGAGTGCGGCACGTCGGACAACGAGTTCTCCGTGATCGCAGGTGATGGCGTCACAGCCATCGAGCTCATCGTGCCCAGCGCTCCGGAGCACGAGGTCTCGGATGCGAGGAATTGGCAGGGAGTGTCGCGCCAGGACGATGCGACCGTCGTCGTGACGGTCAACCGGAACCTGCAGGAGTCGGTCGCCGAGAGTCTCATGTCGAAGGTCGCCGACTCCGAACGGCACATCGTCTACTGCCACGGAGGCAACGGAATTGCGTCGAAGTTGTCCTTCTGGGTGAAGTGTCAGCTCATCATCACCGCGAGCGACGGAATGACGGCGGGACCGGTGGACGTCTACCTGAGTCAGGGCGAACGCACGCACTCGGTCCATGTCAGCCACTTCTGGCAGATGTTGTGTGATTCGTTGGCCTCCAACGAGTCGAACAACGGCGGGGTGCTCGCCGTGGCGGGACGCGAGTTCACCGTGTCCCAGACCGGGTCTGCGCACGAGCTCGAGATCGCCGCGGCCAGCTGAGGCGCTCGGCGACCGCTACGACCTCGGCGTCGATTGACGCGTATCAGGCAGGTGGTCTGACACCTCTCCATCGGTGAACCGAGATCCATTCACGACGAGGAGAATCCGATGGACCCACATCTCCGCATCCGCTCATCGAGCTTCGTGCCCGGCCCTCGTCGGGCGGACGAGCCCGTCCGCCCGACGTCCGCCCGACGCGGCACCGGTGGCCTGAACACGCTGATCGTGGTCGTCGCCGGGTCGGCCGCAGTGGCGGTCGTCGCCGAGGTGATCAGTTCGATCGGGTAGCGGCTCGAGCCGCGACCACGATCCGAGCGCTCGTGGCGCTCGCGCAGTGCTTCGGATGGCGTCCCCGTTCAGAGCGAGTGCGGAGTCCGGGGCAGTGAGGGCGGACGCCGGTGTCTCGGACGACGACCCGAGCGGACGTCACCTGGCGCTTGCCGGCGTTCTCGAACCCTGGCGGGCGTTGCGTCCGCGTGCGGCCAGCCGGGAGTCGAAGACATCATTGAAATTCCTACACTTCGTGACGATATTTCAATGATTCTTGGTGGAGCTGGGGGGAATCGAACCCCCGTCCTTCAGCCGGTGCACGAACCCGCTACTACCTTTCCCGACATCGGCTCTGACGCTGTGCCACCGGCGGGTCGGCTCCCCACCGAGGTGGGGCACGCTCCGTCTTTCCGAAGAGTCAGCGGTCTTTCACGCCGTCAGCGGTCTTTCACGCCGTCATCCCCCGCTTCTGGTGCCGGGCTGCGGTGGAGTGGCCCCGTGCGGCATTTCTGCTCACGATGACTCTTCGTTCACCTGATCAGGATCAGGCGGCGAGAGCGAACTGCTCGTTGTCGGCAATTCTGTGTGGTGCCCCGTTTCACGAGTCTGAGCAACTCGGGTCGCAAACTCGAACAGCGTCACTGACGTCGAAACCGGTCAGCCCCGTGATCGATATGTAGAGCATGAAACCTAACGGGCGCGCCGGGCATTCCCGTCGTCGATTGCGGCCCTACTCTCCGTGAGATGGGGACGAGGGGACGTCGGTGGATCGCCGCGTGCGTCGTGATGGCGTTCGTGGCCGGGTGTTCGGGCGGTGACGACGATGATTCCGGCGACGTCAACGCTCCCGGTGGAGACGACGCTGCTGTCACCGAGCCGCCGGCGGGCGACGCGAGGAGCGACGACGCGCCCGCCGTGACCGAGGCGGTGGCCGAGACCGACTCCGTGTCGCCGACCGGTTCAGCGCAGGACACCGAGCCGGATCCCTCGTCCGACGTCGAGATCGCGGACGCCGATCTCGTGGCCGCCATCGAGGCCGATCTCGCTGCCGGACCCGCCGGATGCGACCCGCTCGACCCCGCGCGCTGCGTGCTGCCGTTCCCGAGTGACGCCACGGTGGCGCCCGACGACTCCACGTCGACCGGTCTGCGTGTCGCATTCCCCGACGGCGGGCTGCCGTCGAACTCGAGTGGGGTTCCGATCGGCGTCAGCGACTGGAATCGACTCGACGGCTTCACTCCCAACGCATCGATCGTCACCTTCGTCGAGGGTCTCGATCCCGAGGCGTCGGCGCTTCCGCCGTGGACCGACCTCGGCTCATCACTCGCCGACGATGCCACCCTCCTGATCATCGACATGACGACGGGCGAGCGAGTCCCGCTGTGGGCAGAACTCGACGCGAAGGCCGACACCGATGATGACCGCCTGCTCGTCATCCATCCGGCGATCGTCCTGGAACACGCCACGACGTACGCCGTCGCGCTCCGGGGCCTCGTCGATCGTGACGGCGAGCCGGTGGAACCGTCGTCGGCCTTCCGTGCGTATCGGGACGGTCTCGTCACCGGGTTGTCGGCGGTCGAGGATCGGCGCGGCGACATGGAGGCGATGTTCGACCAGCTCGCACAGTCCGGCGTCGATCGCGGCGAACTCCAACTCGCGTGGACCTTCACGACCGCATCGACCGACGGCATCACCGGCGACCTGCTCGCGATGCGCGATCTCGCCCTCGATGCGATCGGCGACGAACCACCCGGCTTCGAGATCAGGGTCGTCGACGAAGATCACGAGAACCCGCTCATGGGCCGCTTCATCGAGGCGCGCATGACCGTGCCGAACCTGATGACCGACGACGGAGGTCCCGGAACACGGATCAACCGCGGCGACGATGGTGCACCGGCGATCAACGCTGACGCCCCCACCCGCGACGTCGACGTCGCCTGCACGATCTCCGCCACGACGTTGCAGGGTGCGGAGGCCGTCCCGGTCGTGTCGTACGGCCACGGACTCCTCGGCTCGCACCTCGAGGTCGACGCCGGGAACATCGTCTCGATGGCCAGCGAGCACGACGTCGTCTACTGCGCGACCAAGTGGGCCGGCTTCAGCGACGAGGACATCCCGACGGCCGTTGCGTCGCTGAGCGATCTGTCGGGCTTCGGCATCTTCACCGACCGGATGCACCAGGGCGTCGTGAACCACGTGCTCCTCGGCCGTCTCATGCTCGCCCCCGGCGGCCTGGCCGCCGACCCGGCGTTCATCCGACCGGACGGCTCACCGATGCTCGACACGGAACGTCTCGTCTACGACGGCAACAGCCAGGGCGGGATCATGGGATCGATGCTCGCCGCCGTGTCGCCCGACATCGAGCGAGCGGTGCTGGGAGTGCCCGGTATCAACTACTCGATGCTCCTCCCGCGGTCGATCGACTTCGACGTCTACGAGGCGATCTTCGAGCCCGCGTATCCGAACGATCTCGACCGAGCGTTGCTGCTGTCGGTCATCCAGATGCTGTGGGATCGAAGCGAGGGAGGCGGTTACGTCCGCCACCTCGTCGACGATCCGCTGCCCGGCTCGTCGCCGACGCCGGTCCTGCTCCACGTGGCGCAGGGCGATCAGCAGGTCACGGAGCTGTCGGCGTTGGTGGCGGCGCGCACGATGGGGATCCCGATCCATCGGCCGGTCCTCGCCGACGGCCGGAGCGGCGAAGTCGAACCGGGTTGGGGTCTCGACGTGATCGAGTACCCGTCGGACGGCTCCGGGATCGTCGTCTGGGATTCGGGAGCGGCTCTCATCCCATTCGTACAGTTGCCACCGCGTCAGGGCGACGATCCGCACAGCCGGCCTCGCAGCGACGAACAGGCACGAGTGCAGAAGGCGGCGTTCCTCTTCGATGACACGCTCGTCGACGTGTGCGCAGGGCCGTGCGCGACCGAGACCCGCGTCGACGGGGGCTGACCGACCGGGTCACCGGTCGCCGTACTTGTTGACCCGGTCGATCGCCGCCTGCATCTCGCGGTCGGACTCGCGCTCGGCGAGGGTCTGGCGCTTGTCGCCCTTGGTGCGTCCCCGGGCGAGGGCGAGTTCGGTCTTGACCCGGCCCTCCTTCCAGTAGAGCCGCAGCGGGACGATGGTGAGGTTGCCGTGCATCGTGCGCTGGTCGAGGCGGTCGATCTCGGCGCGGTGCATCAGCAGCTTGCGCGTGCGATCGGGCTCGTGGGCACCGAATCCGATGGCGTTCGTGTACGGCGGGATGTGCACGCCGTCGAGCCACGCCTCGCCGTCTCGGACGCGAGCGAACGCATCGGCGAGCTGGGCGTTGCCCTCGCGGAGGCTCTTCACCTCGCTCCCGTTGAGCACGAGGCCGGCCTCGACGGTCTCGAGGATGTCGTAGTCACGCTTGGCGCGCTTGTTTCCGGCGATCAGCGTGGTGCCGTCGCCCACCGCACGCTTCTTGCCCTTCTTCGCCATGGGGCGTTCGATCCTACGGCCGAGCCCGCTCGGGTCGTCGGTACGATCCGCCCCGTGTTCCGGGTGAGTCGTGACGTGTACGACGGCATGGTCCGTCTCGCCGTCGACGAGTACCCACTCGAGGCCTGCGGGCTGGTCGCGGGGCCGCCCGACGCCGACGGCACGGCCGGCGACGACGGGTCAGCGTGGTATCCGTGCCGGAATGCGGCGGAGTCGGCTCGCGTGTACACGATCGACCCGAAGGACCACCTGCGCGCCGAACTCGACGCCGACGACCACGACCTGGCCATCAACGCCGTCGTGCACTCGCACACCCACACCGAGGCGTTCCCGAGTCCGACCGATGTGGCCTCGGCGCCCGATCCCGACTGGCACTACGTGATCGTCTCGCTGAAGAACGAGACGCCCGACGTCAAGAGCTACCGCATCGTCGACGGCGAGATCGCCCCCGAATCGTTCGAGATCACCTGAACCGGTCGGGGAGTACCGACGTCGGGAGACCCAGGCACTCCCCGACGTGCGCGGATGCGGAGCGTCTCGGCAGACCGGTTCGGGGGAGTAGCGTCTGCTGATGGTCGATCAGCGACATCCAGGGTCGGAGCGAGGTGGTCGGACTCGCAGCTCGGTTCGGGGCGCAGCGTGATCCGGGTCGAACGGGTCACGGCGGCGATCGGCGGCACGGTCACCGATCTGCCGGGGTGGGTCTCGGGCGAGCCGCTGCGGCCCGACGTCGCCGCACGACTCCACGAGCTCCTCATGGAGCATCAGGTCCTCGTGTTCCCCGAGCGAACGTGGACACCCACCGACCTCGCCGACCTCGGCCGATCGTTCGGTGACCTCGCGCCGCGCCACCACGACTACGTCACCCACCCCGATGACGGCGACGTCGTGGTGCTCGAGTGGGGTGGCGAGCGGCGGCCCGATGCCGCCGAATGGCACGCCGACCTGACGTATCGAACCGAGCCGCCGTTCGCCTCCATCCTCGAAGCGGTCGAGGTGCCGCGCGTCGGCGGCGACACCCTCTGGGCCTCGATGTACTCGGTGCACGACTCGCTCTCCGAGGGGGTCCGGTCGGAGTTGGCCGAACTGTCGGCCGTCCACGACCTCGGCGCCTTCCGAGGGTCGTCCTGGCTGGCCGGTGGACAGGCGGCGCTCGAGGACGCGATCCACCGCGCGGGTGTGGCCGTGCATCCGATCATCGCTCACCACCCGGTGACCGGACGCCCGTACCTCAACGTCAGCGAGTCGTTCACCCGGTGGGTGATCGGTCACTCGGCGCCCGAGAGTCAGCGGCTGCTCACGATGCTGTTCGACGCCATCAACCGACCCGATCACCACATGCGCCTCCGGTGGCGTCCGGGCATGGTCGCCATCTGGGACAACCGTGGAACTCAGCACTACGCCGTCGCCGACTACCTGCCCCATCGGCGGGTGATGCATCGCGTCGCCGTGGCGACCGACCGGATCGGCCAGCGCGCTCCGGTCGCCTCGTCGGGCGACTCCCCGGTAGATTCCTGATCGTCCCGATCGGAATTGTCGGGACTCGTCCGAGGTTGTACGTCCTGACATGAGTGCCCCCGCTCCGATCACACCGCCCTCCGCCTTTCGTCCCGCGCCGCTGCCTCCGATGGCGCATCCCGCCGTGCTCGGAATGATCGGCAACACGCCGGTCGTCGATGTCTCGAACCTCTCGCCGAATCCCGATGTGCGGATCGTCGCCAAGATGGAGATGCAGAATCCGTTCGGGTCGGTGAAGGACCGGATCGCGCTGCGGATGATCGAGGCGGCCGAGGCCGACGGTCGCCTCCAGCCCGGCCAGACCATCCTCGAGCCGTCGTCGGGCAACACCGGTATCGCCCTGGCAGCGATCGCCCGGATCAAGGGGTACCCGATCAAGATCATGATGCCGACGTCGGTGTCGGTCGAGCGCCGCCAGATGCTCGAGATCTTCGGTGCTGAGATCATCCTCACGCCCGGCGAGGAAGGCTCGAACGGAGCCGTCGCCCGGGCCCGCACGCTCGCGTCGGAGAACCCCGACTGGTACTTTCCGTATCAGTACGCCAACGACGAGAACCCCCGAGCTCACTACGAGGGAACCGGCCCCGAGATCGTGCGCGACGTCCCCGACATCACGCACTTCGTCGCAGGTCTCGGCACCAGCGGAACGCTCATGGGCGCCGGCACCTTCCTCAAGGAGTACGACCCGACGATCCAGGTCATCGCCGTCGAACCGCCGCTCGGCGAGCGGGTCGAGGGTCTTCGCAACATCGGCGAGGGGTACATCCCGCCGGTGTTCGAGAACTGGAACGGTCTCGACCTGCTCGACCGGAAGCGTGTCGTGCGTCCTCGCGAGTCGATCGAGTGGACCCGCCGACTCGTCGCCGAGTGCGGGATCTTCTCCGGCATCTCGGCCGGCGCTGCGCTCGCCGGCGCCGCGAAGGTGGCGTCCCAGATCGAGTCCGGCACCATCGTCTTCATCGTGTGCGACGGCGGGTGGAAGTACCTGTCCACCGGTGCGTACACCGACGATCTCGACGAGGCCGAGGCCAAGGCCGAGCAGATCATCTACTTCTGAGTCGGTGCGCTCAGCGACACGCCCGTCGCCCGCCGCAACGATGCCGCACGGGTCCGTCTGCACCGGCTCAAGCGCGGAGCCGTCACTGCCGATGACGCCTGTGTGGCCAACGACGCAGACGTCTCCGACGGCACCGAGCCGTCACCGCGTGCGCCCCTGGGCGGCGGGCTGCCGCGACTGAGCCTCGAGGAGGAGGCATCTCCGCTCGCCAGTCTGCGTCGCAGCGTTCCCCGGCGAACCGCCCGCCCGTCGCCGCTCGCCGATCCCGATTCGCCCCCGCCGAACTCGCGGTCGTTCCCGCGTCCCGAGACCGGAGCGCCGGGCGCCCCGTCGAACGGCGGCGCCGTGCCGCCACCTCCGCCTCCG